>CACHTB010000015.1 GCA_902582735.1 uncultured Pelagibacteraceae bacterium | reverse complement strand
TAAAATAGATATAAATATAATGAAAAAGTCCTATTTTGTTTTAGGGCTTTTTCTATTTATATCAATAAATAATATTTCGTTTGCTAATGATGTAGGATTAGAGGAAAGATTGTACAGTAAAATGACAAAACATAACATTGAAAGAGCTACAGAAAATTTATTAGTAGCACTTGAAAGTATTCCTGATGGTAAAAAACATGTTTGGAAGCATGGATCTTATAAAGGGTATATTATACCAGTGACAACGTTTATTAATGAGGAAGGATACTTCTGTAGAAATTATGTTGAAGTTTTAATAAGAGTAACTGAATATAACATGTATGAAAATATGGCTTGTAGAGATCATGATAGCCAGTGGGTTTGGATAGAAACTACTTCAGCAAATGAAACAAAAGGTGTCAAAAAAAAAAATAAATATTCAATATTTCAATAAATATAAAAATATATATATATAAAGAGATGACTAATAATTCTCTTAATGATATTAGAACAACTTTTCTTCAATACTTTGAAAATAATGATCATAAGATAGTAGAATCAAGCAATTTAGTTCCAAATAATGATCCAACCTTAATGTTTGCAAATTCAGGCATGGTCCAGTTTAAGAATGTTTTTACAGGTTTAGAAAAAAGAGATTATAAAAGGGCAACTACTTCTCAAAAATGTGTAAGAGCAGGTGGCAAACATAATGATTTAGAAAATGTTGGTTACACGCCAAGACACCATACATTTTTTGAAATGCTTGGTAATTTTTCTTTCGGAGACTATTTTAAAGATAGAGGTATTGAACTAGCCTGGAATTTAATTACAAAAGATTTTGGATTAAATAAAGACAGACTTTTTGTGACTGTTTTTCATGAGGATGACGAAGCCTTTAATTTTTGGAAGAAAATCGCGGGTTTTAGAGACGATAAGATAATAAGAATTGCAACATCAGATAACTTTTGGTCGATGGGAGAAACTGGTCCATGCGGCCCTTGCTCTGAAATTTTTTATGATCATGGAGATCATTTATATGGCGGCCTTCCTGGAAGCAAAGAAGAAGACGGAGATAGATTTATTGAAATTTGGAACTTAGTCTTTATGCAATTTGAACAAATTTCAAAAGATAAGCGAATTAATTTGCCAAAACCATCTGTTGATACAGGAATGGGATTAGAACGTATAGCGGCTTTACTTCAAGGAACTCATGATAATTACGAAACAGATCATTTTAAAAAATTAATAAATTCAACTTCTGATGCTGTAAAAGTAAAACCAAACGAAAATAATTTATCAAGTTTTAGAGTTATTGCAGATCATTTAAGAGCAAGTTCATTTTTAATTGCAGAAGGTGTTCTGCCCTCAAATGAAGGAAGAGGATATGTATTAAGAAGAATTATGAGAAGAGGTATGAGACATTCTCATTTACTTGGATCAAAAGAACCAATTTTTTGCAATATTTTTAAAACTTTGATGGAAGAGATGAAAGGAAATTATCCTGAAATTGAAAGAGCAGAGTCCTTAATCCGAGAAACACTAAAGATGGAGGAGGAAAAATTCTTAGTCCTTCTTGATAGAGGGATAAAAATTTTAAATGAGGAAATCTCAAAAATTGACAAATTTTTACCTGGTGAAGTTGCTTTCAAATTATATGACACTTACGGTTTCCCATTAGATTTAACTCAAGATATTTTAAAAAGTAAATCGTTAACAATTGATAACGATAAATTTAATACTTTAATGCAAGAAAGTAGGGAGCTTGCTAAAAAAAATTGGAAAGGTTCTGGAGATAGCGCTGTTGACGATATTTGGTTTAGAATAAGAGAAAAATTGGGAGCAACAGAATTTTTAGGTTATGAAACAAATCAAGCTGAAGGAGTAGTGCTTTCTTTATTAAAAGATAACAAAGAAGTAGAACAGATTAACTCTGGTGATGAGGCAATGATTATTATCAATCAAACTCCTTTTTACGGAGAGTCGGGTGGACAAGTTGGTGACAAAGGAGAAATTATTTCAGGTGAATTTATTTTTGAAGTTGAAGATGTACAAAAAAAACTTGGAGATTTATTTGTTCACTATGGAAAAGTTAAAAAAGGATCAATTAAAAATAATGAAAATGTGGAGATGAAAATAGATATTGAAAGGCGAGATAATGTAAGAGCGTATCATTCAGCAACACATTTATTACACGAGTCTTTAAGAAGAGTTTTAGGCACACATGTTACTCAAAAAGGCTCATTAGTTGAGCCTGACAGACTAAGGTTTGATTTTAGCCATATGAAACCAATTTCTAGCGATGAAATAGAGAAGATAGAAACATATGTAAATTCAATGGTTAGTAATAAGTCTGAGGTTAAAACAAGGATAATGACACCTAAAGAAGCAGTAAATAATGGAGCATTAGCTTTGTTTGGTGAAAAATATGGTGATGAAGTGAGAGTTTTATCAATGGGAAGTGAAAAAGATAAATATTTTTCAACAGAGTTATGTGGTGGAACTCATGTAAGAAATACTGGAGATATTGGAAAATTTAAAATTGTAAGTCAATCTTCAATTGCAGCAGGTGTAAGAAGAGTTGAGGCTTTAAGAGACAAACAACTAGATGATTATTTAAAAAACAAAGAAAAATTATCTGATCTATCAGCTCAAAAAGATGAACAAACTATAAAAGAAATTTCAGAAAAAATCATTAAAGCTGGAGGAAAACCAGATTTAAGTAATAAAGATCAAAAAGGTTTAATAAAAGATCTTTCCAAACAACTTGAACTATTAAGTGTTAAATCAATTTTGGAAGACAAAAACAAAAATGTCATTAATGATGAGACTATAAATGGAATAAAAATAAGATTACAAAAGATTGATGGATTGCCACCAAAAGATTTGAGAAAATTGGTAGATAATGGAAAGAAAGAATTATCAGAAGGTATTGTAATCGTATTTGCTAACAAGGATGACAAAGTAGGGTTGGCAGTTGGTATCACAGATAATCTTATTGAAAAATATGATGCTGTAAAATTTGCAAAATGGGGTTCTGAAATAATTGGGGGCAAAGGTGGCGGAGGTAGAAAAGATTTCGCTCAAGCTGGCGGTACTGATCCAGGTAAAATTGATGATGCTATAAGTAAATTAAAAGAACTAATTTAATTTTTTTCAATAAACTCAATTATTTTTTCACTAGATAGCTTATCAATTGAAGTATTATTTAAACTACAGTCATAGATAAAACTATTGTCATTCAAAGGTTGAAATTTTTTTGATGAATTATTGAAGAAAATGTAATTTTTATTATCTGAAAAAGAAAGCATATGTGAAATACCATTATCAATGGTTATATTAAATTTAGTTAATGACCCAAGAGCTGTGACAAGCATAGGTTTTTTAAATTCCGCACTCGATTGATCTTCTGGAAAATAAGCTTTTTTTACTTTTTGCTTTATTTTTGCAATTAATTCCTGAAATTTGTTCTCAATAAAAAAAGTAGGAATAAATTTATCTGAAAAATAGTTAGCAACCTTAATAATTTCTTCATAATTTATTTCTTTTACTCTAGTTGGATGACCTGCCGTAATTGAAAAACCAATATAATTTTCATTAGATATTAATTTTTTTGCTTCATTAATAAAATTGTTTGGGATTGAAATCTTATAATTTGGTTTTATGTTTAATTTTTTAATTTTGTTAAAATAATCAATTATTCTATTTGCAAAAATTTCTCTCTTTCTCATAAACGTAATAGGCTTACTCATCAAATAGTTTAAGCATGGAGAAACATAATATTTATGGGGTATTTTTTTATAAATTAAAGTATTTTTAAATCTTGTCTGGTTATCAATTATTAAGTCAAATTCATCAAATTCAAAATTTTTAATAACGTCTTTGGATACTTTCATATGATGATCTCGAAACCCAAAGTGTTCTGGAAAATTTTTAACAGTAATTAAATTATCAGGTTTATATTCCTGAAGTTTTGTATCAAACCAAAAATTTCCTAAATCAGTTGAAAAATAATACAGGTTTTTAGGCTTAAGGTTGTCATTTATATAATTGAGCGTTGGTACGGAAGTGAGCGCATCACCTATACCTCCACCAGTGTTAATAAAAAGAATATTATTTAAATTATCCAATTAATTTAGTTTTTTTTCTAAATTTGATTTTATTACTTCTAAAAACTGATTTGTAGTTAAGTATTTATTTGATGGACCGATCAATATGGCCAAATCTTTAGTCATATGACCTTGTTCTACAGCATCAATACATACGGTCTCTAAACTTTGAGCAAATTTAATAAGCTCTTCATTGTTATCTAATTTTCCTCTATGCGCCAGTCCTCTAGTCCATGCAAAAATTGAGGCAATTGGATTTGTTGAAGTTTCTTTTCCTTGCTGATGCATTCTAAAATGACGAGTAACTGTTCCGTGGGCAGCTTCTGCTTCCATTGTTTTTCCATCGGGTGCTAACAGTACACTTGTCATAAGTCCTAGAGAGCCATATCCTTGTGCTACAGTATCAGATTGAACATCGCCATCATAATTTTTACATGCCCAAATATATTTACCACTCCATTTCATTGCACAAGCAACCATATCATCGATTAATCTATGTTCATAAATAATATGGTTTTTTTCAAACTCAGATTTAAACTCATGCTCATAAACTTTTTGAAAAATGTCTTTAAATCTTCCATCATATTTTTTTAAAATTGTATTTTTTGTTGATAGATAAACAGGCCATTTTTTTATTAGTCCATAGTTGAAACAAGACCTTGCAAAATCTTCTATCGATTTATCTAAATTATACATTGAAAGTGCAATTCCTGGACCTGGGAAATTGAATACTTCATATTTTTTTTCATCACTACCATCCTCAGCAGTCCATTTGACTTCAAGCTTACCTTTGCCAGGCACCACAAAATCTGTTGCCCTATATTGATCCCCAAAAGCATGTCTGCCTATAATTAATGGATCAGTCCAAGATGGAACTAGCTTTGGAATATTTTTACAAATAATTGGTTCTCTAAATACTGTTCCTCCAATAATATTTCTTATAGTCCCATTTGGAGATCTCCACATTTTTTTGAGACTAAATTCTTTAACTCTTGCTTCATCTGGAGTTATTGTTGCACACTTTATTCCAACACCATTTTTTTTAATTGCATTTGCACAATCAATTGTTATTTGATCATCTGTATCATCTCTACTTTTCATACCAAGGTCGTAATATTCAATTCCTAAATCAAGATATGGTAGAATTAATTTATTCTTGATAAACTCCCAGATCACTCTGGTCATTTCATCACCATCCAATTCAACAACTGGATTTTTTACCTTAATTTTACTCATTTTTTTGATGTATCTTATTAATTGAATTTCTGCATTTTATATACATATTAATCAAAATTTATCAATTAATCGAGTTAGCTATGTTTGAGAAAATATTCCCAAAAATTCATAACGAAGGTTATAAATTTATTGTAATTTTCGTCTTTGTAACAATAGTACTGTATTTTATTCATGGGTTTTTAGGTTTTGTTGGTTTAGTTTTATCTATCTGGTGCTATTATTTTTTCAGAGATCCAGATAGAATTTCAATTGGTGATGAAGATTATCTTACAAGTCCAGCTGATGGAGTTGTTCTTCAAGTTTTTGAGACTAATGGTCCAAAAGAACTTGGTTTAGAAGATAGAAAATTTACCAAAGTTAGCATATTTATGAATGTATTTGACTGTCATGTTAATAGAATTCCTTGTTCAGGAAAAATTACAGAAATTTTGTATAAACCTGGAAAATTTATTAATGCGTCTTTAGATAAAGCAAGCGAGGATAATGAAAGAAATTACTACAAGTTAAACAATACATTCGGTGAAGATATTATTGTAGTTCAAATTGCAGGTTTAGTTGCAAGAAGAATTGTAACAGAAACATCAGTAGATCAAGATCTCAAACAAGGTGATAGAATAGGAATGATTAGATTTGGAAGTAGAGCTGATTTATATTTTGAAAATTATAAACCTTTAGTCAAGGTTGATCAAAAAATGATAGCTGGTGAAACTTTAATAGCCAAAAGGTAAGATGGAACAATCAAAAGAAAATTTAAAGTTAGTATCTAATAAAAATTCGAGAATAATATTACCTAATATTTTAACACTATTTGGTGTTTGTATTGGTTTAAGCTCCATCAAATTTGCTTTTGATGGAAATTTTGAACTAGCAATTATAGCTGTAATTGTTGCAGGTATTATTGATGGCTTGGATGGTAGAATTGCAAGACTGATAAAGGCTACATCAAAAGTTGGAAAAGAACTGGATAGTTTGACTGATGTAATAAGCTTTGGTGTTGCTCCTGCTTTTATAATGTATTTTTGGTCATTAGTTGAAATTGGTAGATTAGGTTGGTTGGTTGCATTAATTTATGTCGTCTGTGTAGCATTAAGGTTAGCAAGATTTAATGTATCAGCCAGTGAAGATCCATCATGGAAAGATAATTTTTTTGTTGGAATACCGTCTCCTGCAGGCGGTATTTTAGTTTTAATGCCCTTAATATACAGTTTAAGTGAATTTCAAATATTTAATCCTAACTATCAAATTTTAGTACCATCTCTGTTTATTATAATTTCAATTCTGCTAATTAGTAAAATTCCAACCTACTCTTTAAAAAAAATTGTAGTTCCAAGAAATACAACTATTTTTCTTATATTTTCTGTTATATTATTTTTTGGTCTTTTATTTATTTATACTTTCAATACAATTGTAATTGCAGGAACAGTTTATTTACTACTTGTCCCAGTAAGTGCGTTTCATTTTTATTCAATTTTAAAAAGTAAGAAAATTGAGGAAATTGAAGATATTGAACATCACGAAGATGTTTTGTAATAAAAATTAATTGAAAAAAAATAAAATCTCAAAAAATTGGATAAATAAGCATAAAAAAGATATCTACGTAAGACAATCAAAACTAGAAGGTTACCGTTCTAGAGCAGTTTATAAACTTCAAGAGATACAAACAAAGTTTAAAGTAATTAATAATGGCATGTCCATAGTTGATCTTGGAGCTGCTCCTGGAAGTTGGAGTGAATTTATTTCTAGAAAATTCAAAAATATAAAGCTTGTCGCAATAGATCTTAAAGAATTAGACAAAATTGAAAACGTTACTCATATAAAAGGTGATTTTACAGATGAGATCACTCAAAAAAAAATTGAAAAAAATTTTGATGAAAAAATCGACTTAGTTGTTTCTGATATGGCGGTAAATACCACCGGTAATAAAAATGTGGACTCACTTGTTACAGGCGAGTTAAGCATTGAGGCCATGAATTTTTCGCTTAAAATTTTAAAAAAAAAAGGCATTTTCGTCTCAAAAATCTTTATGGGATCAAGTTTTAATGAAATTGTTGATAGTGCTAAGAAGAATTTTATAGAATTTCATGTTTATAAACCTCCCTCGAGCAGAAAAGAATCTAAAGAAAATTTTATAATCTGTAAAAATTTAAGGTAGCTACCTTTTAATTTTCAAAGAATCGTTTATACAAGGACATGGAAATCATAAAAGAAGCACTCACATTTGATGACGTAACCTTAGCACCTAATTATTCACAGGTATTACCATCAGAGGTCGATACATCAACTAATCTATCAAAAAATCTATCTCTAAAAATACCCTTATTAACATCTGCCATGGACACAGTTACAGAGTCTAAAATGGCAATAGCGATGGCTGAACTTGGAGGAATTGGAGTAATACATAGAAATTTGACCATCGAAAAACAAATTTCAGAAATAAGAAAAGTTAGAGCAAAAAAATATCTTGTAGGAGCAGCTGTTGGAGCAAGTTCTCGAGAACATTTAAGAGCACAAAAGATTTTAAAGGAAAATTTAGATTTAATAGTTGTTGATACTGCACATGCACACACAAAAAAAGTGGGAGAGATAATAAAAAAAATTAAAAGACTAAAACCTAAAAAAACTACTTTATGTGCTGGAAATGTTGCAACTGCTGAAGCTGCAAAATACTTAATTAAATTAGGTGTAGATATTATTAAAGCAGGTATTGGTCCAGGATCAATTTGTACAACAAGGTTAGTGGCTGGAATTGGTGTACCTCAACTAAGCGCTATTATAAGTGTTAAAAAAGGAATGGGAAGAAGTAAATGTACTTTGATCGCAGATGGAGGAATAAAATTTTCTGGAGATATTGCCAAAGCTTTAGCGGCTGGTGCTGATGCTGTTATGATTGGATCTTTATTTGCAGGAACTGATCAAGCTCCAGGTAAAATTATAAAAAGGAATGGAAAATTATTTAAAAGTTTTAGAGGAATGGGTTCTATTGGTGCAATGAATAAAGGATCAGCCGATAGATATTTTCAAACTAAACAAAATGATACTTCAAAATATGTTGCTGAAGGAGTTGAGGCATTTGTAAAATATAAAGGATCAGTAAATAAAATAATTTATCAATTAGTAGGAGGGCTAAAGTCATCCATGGGGTACCTTGGATCACCTAGAGTTGTAGATTTAAGAAAAAAACCTAAATTTGTAAAGATAACCAAAGCTGGATTTTATGAAAGTATGGTACATAATATAGATGAATTAAAAAAATGATTTTAAAAATATTCACCTTTTGCATATTTATATTTAATTTAAGCTCAATAGCCAATGCGAGCGAAAATAATTTTTATGATAAAGGTAAGAAATTATTTGATAAAGAAGAATATGAAGAATCAAAATTTCAGTTTGAGAGAAGTATTGTATACAATCCTAAACATTCAAATTCATATCTTTATTTAGGAAAAATTTTTAAAATAGAAAAAAATACTAAGGAGGAAGAAAAAAATATTAATACTGCTTTGCTATTAGATCCAAAAAATGAAGAGGCAATGTATATTTTAATTGATCTAGAATTAGAAAAGTCAAATTTTTCAAAGGTTCAAGACTTAAAAAAAGATTTTAAGAAAATATGTAATACATTATGTGAAAAATTAACTTCTATAGATACAAGACTTAAAGATTTTGAAAAAAAAGATGCTTCTTGAGAACAGTCTTAAGAAAATCTTGATAATAGATTTTGGTTCACAGTTTACTCAATTAATAGCAAGAAAAGTAAGAGAACTTGGGGTTTATTGTGAAATTATCAGTCATCACAAATCAAACAATATTAAACTTTTAGATAAAAATGTTAGTGGGCTTATATTATCTGGAGGGCCTTTAAATGTTTATCAAAGTAAAAAAGTAAAATTTAATAAAAATTTACTAAATTCTAATATTCCAGTGCTTGGAATATGTTTTGGTCACCAAATAATATCTAAAGAATTAGGAGGCAAAGTTAAACAATCAAAATCAAGAGAATTTGGTTTAGCAAAAGTTAAAAAAGTAAAAGAGAGCATACTTACAAAAGATTTTTTTACAAAAAAAGAAAATAATGTTTGGATGAGCCATGCAGATGAGGTTACCAAATTACCAAAAGATTTTAAGGTAATAGGGAAAACAAAAAATGCAAAATTTTGTATAGTTGAAAATTCAAAGAAAAAATTATTTGGCATTCAGTTTCATCCAGAAGTAACTCATACAAATAGAGGAAAAATTATCTTAAGAAATTTTGTATTTAAAATATGTTTAATTAAAAGAAACTGGTCTTCTAAAGATCAGAAATTAAAGCTTATTAATCAAGTTAAAACTCAAGTTGGTAATTCAAAAGTCATTTGTGCCCTCTCGGGTGGCGTAGACAGCAGTGTTGTTGCAAAATTACTATCTAATGCAATTGGTAACCGATTAACTTGCATATTTGTAAATACAGGACTTTTGAGAAAAGATGAGGAAAAGCAAGTTGTTTATACATTTAAAAAACGTTTTAAAATCAATTTAGTTTATGTGAATGCAGAAAAACAGTTTTTAAATAAATTGAAAAATATTTCTGACCCTGAAAAGAAAAGAAAAATAATTGGAAATTTATTTATTAAAATTTTTGAAAATTATGCAAAAAAAATCAAAAACGTTCAGTTTTTAGCACAAGGAACTTTATACCCAGACTTAATTGAGAGTAAATCTGTAACTGGAAGTCAAACATCAAAAATTAAATCTCATCATAATGTCGGAGGTTTACCAAAAAAAATGAATTTAAAATTAGTGGAACCTTTGAAATATTTATTTAAGGATGAGGTTAGAAAATTAGGTTTAGAGCTTGGATTGAATAAAGAGATAATATCAAGACATCCTTTCCCAGGACCTGGTTTAGCTATTAGAATGCCAGGAACTATAACAAAAGAAAAAATTAAAATTTTAAAAGAGGCTGATCATATTTTTATAGATGGATTGAAAAAAAATAATCTTTATCATAAAATTTGGCAAGCTTATGCTGCTTTGCTACCTGTAAAAACTGTTGGTGTGATGGGCGATAATCGAACATATGAATACTTATGCTTATTAAGAGCAATAACATCTGAAGATGGTATGACTGCAGATTTTTTTAAATTTGAAAAATATTTTTTACAGAAAGTTTCTAATCAGATAGTAAATAATATTAGAGGAATTAATAGGGTAGTATATGACGTCACTTCAAAACCACCTAGTACCATTGAATTAGAATAATAAGAATGTATTAATTAATGATACAATATGTGCATAATACTTTATTAAATTATTAAATTTAAAGAAATTAAATGTTCGATAAGGTAAAAAAAATAAAACAAAAAAAAAACCAGTCAAAAATTGTTTGTCTAACAGCATATTCAAAAAATATTGCAGAAGAAGTAGATAAATTTACAGATCTTATTTTAGTTGGAGATTCTCTTGGATCGGTTCTTTACAATTACAAGTCAACCAGACAAGTCACACTCGAAAAAATGATAGAACACTCAAAGAGTGTTAGATTGGGAATATCTAAAAGTCTGATGATTGTAGATATGCCATATAATACTTATAGAAATAAAGCTGAGGCTTTAAAAAACTGCAAAAAAGTAATGAAAGAAACGAAATGTGACGGAGTAAAATTAGAAGGCGGACTAAGAATTAAAGAAATAGTTAAACACTTAATTAAAAACAAAATACCTGTTTTAGGCCACCTTGGTATAACTCCTCAAACTGTTAGAGGAAAATTTAAATCAAAAGGAAAGTCTGCACGTGAAAGAAATCGTCTTTTAAGTGATGCTGAACTTTTAGAAAAATCTGGAGCATTTGCAATAGTTCTTGAATGTGTAAAAAGCGATTTATCAAAAGAGATTACTAGAAAAATTACAATTCCAACGATTGGAATTGGATCATCCAATAATTGTGATGGTCAAATTTTAGTCACTGATGATATTTTAGGACTGACTCAATCAAAAATAAAATTTGTTAAAAAATATATTGATTTAAGACGTTATATCCGAGAAGGAATTAGCAAATTTACAAAAGAAGTTAAAAGTAAAAAATATCCTAGTAAAAAATATTCTTATTAAAAATATTTTTTAAATCCCTCATTTATATTTATTATTTCTAAATCAACCATCCCACCTATTATCAATTGAATGGCTACCAGCAAAATAAACCCTAAACCTATATATGCAATCCATAAATGTTTTTGAATATAATTTGCTAAGTATGTTGCTAAAGCACCGGTTAATACTACTGATAAAACTAATCCAAATATCATAAATCCAAAGTTACCTTTTGAGGCTCCAACGACGCCAATAACGTTGTCAAAGCTAATTGTAATATCAGCAAATAGAACCTTGTAGATGCTTTTAATGAATGACGGTTCCATTGATTTCTTTTTTGGTGATTTAATTTTTTGAATTTCAAATAAATCTTTTCTTAAATCATTTACAATCCAAATTAAAAGCAACCCTCCTAAAATTTTGATGAAATAGAATTTAAAAAGGTATGTAGCAAATATTGCAAAAACTACTTTAAAAACAAGTGCACCTACAACACCCCAAAAGATAATTTTTTTTCTGTTTTTGGGAACAAAGTTTGCAGCAATTAAGCCGATTATAATTGCATTATCTGCAGCTAGAATTATATCTATAAAGATAATTTGTAATAATATTAAGGATTGTTCTATCAATTTAATTTTTTGTTTATTAGTATAATTTTATGTCTTCATATAATAAAATAATTTTAAATTTCAATATTATATGCCAATGAATAAGTTTCTATATTACATAATTCTAAGTTTTATCATTGTAATTAATATCACTCCAAATCTTAAAGCAACCGAGAAAAAATGTTTTTATTGTAAAAAATACAAGTATTTGAAGGATTGGCCAGTAGAGGAAAGACCAATAGCTTTTGTGTATGAAGAAATTGTTTTTCCTAAAGACATGTTTGACGATAAAGCCTTAAAAAATAGGCATATCTTAATAAAGCGAGCTGAAAAAAAAGTAGCCCATAGATTTGTAAAAGCTAAAGGTCAACTTAATAAATATCAGCATTTAATGATTAAAGACTCAGCTTATTTTGAGGTAATGTTTAATGAAAAATTAAATAAAAAGCTTGCAAAAGTTGAAAGCCTGGAAAGTCTTAAAAAAGCAAGAGACGCCATTAGACAAAGTCTTAAAATTTCTCCAAATGCAAGTACATCAGAGGCTATATATAAATTTTGGGCTACAGGAAAAATGATGACTAAAATTTATAATCAAAATAAGAAAAAGAAAAAAAAAAATGAAGAAGAAATAATTAAAAGAGTAAAAATATTAAGTGATTTAAAAAAACAGATAATAATAACAAAAACAAATGCACAAAAAGCGGCAACTATTGAAGCCGATAAAACCATAAATGATTAAACTAAAAATATTTATAAAATTAATTACTTTTTTCCTTTTTACATTTTCATCACAAGCTGATAATTACGTTGAAAACATTTCAGGAATATCAGAATTAGCCGATAAATCTGTTAAAGCAGCAGTATCACAGATAAATAATGACACAGAAAAAGTAATTAATAATTTAAACAATGAAGTTGAAAAATTAAATGTTTCAGAAAATGATATTGAAAATGCATTAGATGTCTCAATAGGAGAAGCGCAAAAGGCATTAGAATTTGTTCAAGAAAGCTTAAATAGTGGAGATATGCCTGCTGCAGTGCAGTCACTAAACTTGATAGAGAGTGTGGCAGATATCGCTATAAATAGCGTACCAACTATTAACCAATTAGATAATATAAATTTAAAAGAAGAGTTTTCTGAAGAAGAAATTTCAGCGCTTGCAAGTGTAACAGGAGCTATGGTTGTTGAAAAAGTTTTAGATGTCCAAAAAATGGCTGGTCAGATTAATGTTGTTAATAAAGCAGGTCTTGATACTTCAAATATGATGAATAATTTAGATAAAAACGGCGTTGGTATTGGCTCTGTGTTAACAAATTTATCTGAAGTAGGGGTAGTAAATGTCGAAAAAATAACAGGAAAAAAAGATTTTCAAATTGAAAGTTTTAATACTGAAACTTTTTCTTCAATGGATGTTGTAGAAATTGGAATGAACCCCACATTGATGCAAGGAGCTTTAGGTGAACTACCTTTAGGAGCTGCAACAAAAGCACTTGAAACTTTATCAAAAGGTCCAAATGAAATAATGAACCTTGATGCCTCCCTAATTACAAGTGAAGCAATTGCAGAAACCTTAGGTTTAACTACAAATTCAATCGCAAAAACTATGTCTTTAAAAGGTTTAAGTGTTGAAACTATTTCAGATGTTGGAAAAAACCTAAGTATAGAAAATATAAGTGAAATTTCTGACGAGATAACAACCCAGTCCTCTTTAAGTGATCTAAGTGAAATAATTCAAAGTACAGGATTAGAAAATGTAACTAAAAGCATTGAGTTAGCTTTTACAGATGAAACAATTGGTGTCACTAAAGCTATAACAGCAAATGCAAGTCTGATAAGTGAAGCATTAAGTAAAAAATCAGTAAATAAAGGATTAAAAAATGATAATGAAACATTGGAAAGCATTGAGTTACCAGAAAACATAAGTGATACAGGAATATTAGTAGGTGCTGCAATTCTAGCAAAGCCTAACTTAGCTTCAGGGGTTCAGGGTTTAGTGGCTCCGCCAGAAGGTTTAACATCAGGTGGTTTAATTTCAGACTCTGACATTTCAGTAGAAAGTAATCTTACTAATGTTGATGGAACTCTAGCAACAAGTAACGCCATGAAAGAGACGCTTGGTAAAATGACTAATATTGAGGTAAATAAAATTGAAGATTTAGGTATAGATAAAATAGTAGATAATACCGGACTGACACCTGGATTAGTAGCAACCATTGGTTCCGCAGGTTTAAATGGTTTAGACATCAATAAAGCTGTAGCTGAAAATGTAGCAGGAATTGGAAGTGAAACTATTCAAAAAATTAGTCAATCAATTAATGATGGCACTGCAAATAGTCAAACTGTAGCTGATCTAATAGCATCAGGAAGTGTAAATCATGGAACATTAGGTTTAGTTGGTGAAGATGGGGTAAAAAATCTCAGCGAAGCAATGGGAATTAAAAACGAGGACAATGCTCTTGTAAGTTTGAGTGGTGGAATAGTTGGCTCAGGATCAGTTGAAAGTTTAGAAAATATTAATCCTGAGATTGTGGAAAGCTTGGGCATAGACCCATCCATGATAACTTCAAATGCTATTGCAGAAACCATGCTTGGTGTTGATTTAGTAAAAATGTCTGCAGCTATTTCTAATGGAATGAATTTAACAGATGCACTCGAAAGTTCTGCATTAGAGGATTTAGGAGAAGTTGAAAAAAATATAGCTGAAATGGCTCTTTCACAGTCTCTAGCCTCAGGTCAATTAATAAGTGATCAGGATATCGAAGTATCGGCAGATATTTCAGGTTTAGATCAGAGTTTAGTGACAAGTAATGCTATGGCTGAAACTTTAGGTGCAGCTGCCTCAAATATGGAAAGTGGTATGGCTTTAGATCCAAATGCTCCAACTAATCAACCTGGCTATAATGCAATAGACCCTGAAACAGGAGCAGCACCGAAACCATAATCTTTATAATTTAAAAAATGGCTACTTGGAACAATTGCAGTATGTAAAAAATAACTTTTTTAATATTTTGATTTTTCACCTGCTATTACAGCTTTAAGTTGATCATATTCCTCACAACCACAACCTTTTAAAACCTCAAGTCTTTCCACAGCAAGATTATGCCTATTTGTTGCAACATATAATTCACCTAAATATTCATTTATACCTTTATGTTTTGGATCAATGGCTAAACCTTGAAGGTAATATTTCTCTCCGTTCTCAAAATCACCCAATTTTCTAGTTGTAAAACCTAAATAGTTAAGAGTGTCGGCTTTATTTGGTTTACTCTTATTTGACTTCACTAAAAATTTTAAAGCCCTTTCATATCTTTTCTTTGCCTTATCAACTTTTCCATCTATTTCATACTTTTTTGCAGCTTTTATAAGTTTTACAGCTTTATCATAATTGGATTTTGTATCCATATCACCAGACCCACTGCTAGATGACGATGTACCTGCAGCAAATGAATTACAAGTTAATCCCAAAGTTAACAAAAGAACGACAAAAATTTTTTTCATTTTTTAAATTTCCCCATTTTATTAAGTGCTTTTAGTTCAACGTCATTATCCAGTAAGTTTTTTTTAATTAACTTTGCTGTTTCTAATGAACTAATGTTATCTCCATGTATGCACACAGAGTCTATTTCACAAGGTATCTGCTTCCCACTGTGACAATTAAGTGACTGATTTTTTACCATATTTAATACGTGTTTTTTGGCTTCTTCAGGGTCGGTAATAAGAGCATGAGATTTTTTTCTGGAAACTAAGTTTCCATCATCTTCATAGTTTCTATCAGCAAAAATTTCACACGCAATGTTCATGTTTAACTTTTTTGCAGCTGTCTCCATTTTAGAACCAGTTGGAACTAAATAAATAATATCATTACCAATTTCATGTACTGCTTTTGCAAGAGTGATTGCTAAATCTAAATCTTCACACGCCATATTATTTAATGCACCATGTGGTTTTATATGTGTAACTCTTTCTCCATGATCAGATGCAATTTTTTGTAAAATCTCATATTGATCTAATATTAATTTTCTTATTTCATTTGATGACAAATTCATTCTTTCTCTTCCGAAATTTTCTGGATCATTAAAAGATGGGTGAGCACCAATACTTACATTATATTTTTTAGAAATTTTTATAACATAATTCATCGTTTCTTCGTCACCAGCATGATAACCACAGGCTATATTTGCAGAATTTACTATCTCGAGTAGATCAGGATCATGTTTATTTGAATGATGTTTAGATTTTTCACCTAAATCACAATTTATATTAATTTCCATAGCAAGAAAGTTTAAAGTATAACATGGCATGATAAAAAATATATCAAATCTTGGTGACGCAGCAGTTTACTGTGATTTTGGTGATGAAGTTAATAAAGAAATAAATTCAAAAGTAATAAATTACTTTCAAAGTTTAAAAGACCGTAAGTTTGAGGGAATTACAAATTTAACTCCATCTTACAATAAGCTAATAGTTTCATTTGATTTATCAATTACAAATTTTAAAAAAACAAAAAAAATTATTGAAAACTTAGAGATAAAAAAAAATCATATTATATCTAAAAAAAAAATTCAAATTCCAGTATGTTGTGAGGAAGAATACGCATTGGATCTTAAAAAGCTTGAAAATAAATTAAACAAACCAATTGGTGAAATTTTAGAAACATTTTTTTCAAAAGAATATTTCTGTTATATGACAGGTTTTATTGCGGGTATGCCTTTCTTAGGAGATATTGATAAAAATTTGCATGCCAAAAGATTAAAAACTCCAAGAGTTAAAGTTCCAAAAGGTTCAATAGGTTTAACAGAACAATTTTGCAATATTTATACCTTTGAAAGTCCAGGTGGCTGGAATATAATTGGCAATACACCTTTTAATGTTTTTGATTCACTGAACGAAGATAATCCAAACTTAATTAATCCAGGTGATACTGTTAGTTTTATTAAAATCAATAAAGAAATATATAAAAACTATAATGAGTGAAAGTTTTTTCAAAGTCATAAGAGCAGGGATCAATACAACTTTTCAGGATTTAGGTAGAAATAATTTAAATCATTTTGGAATTCCAATAAGTGGCGTAATGGACAAAAGAAATTATATTATAGCCAACAAAATTCTACATAATGTTCCAAGCCATCCAATAATAGAATTTGCTTATCAAGGACCAAGATTAGTGTATCACGGTGAGCCTTTAAATATATCAGTTTCAGGAGACGTAAAATTTAAAATTTTTAAAAATAATAATGAGATTGAGGGTAAATGTTATGAAACAATTACATTAGAGGATTATGATGAAATTGATTTAATTTCAACAAATAAATCTGTTTATGGTTATTTGGCAATTGGAGCTGACCTTTGCATAGATTATCAATGGAAAAGCTGCTCTATAAACACAAAAGCTAATATCGGCTCAAATAACGGTAAAAAACTACAAGATAATCAAAAGATTGAAGTTTCAAAAATTAAAGAATTATCAAGAAGAAAACTAGATCACATAGATTCTAAAATTGAAAATCTAAGAGTTATAAAAGGAACTAATTTTCATTATTTCTCAAAAGAATCCCAAGCTAAGTTTTTTAAAAAGGAATATAGCGTGACCAAACTTACAGATAGAATGGGAATGCGTTTAGAGGGAGAGAGATTAGACAATATTATTAATACCAATATTAAATCTGAAGGGCTTGTAAAAGGAGTTATACAAATCCCTGCTGATGGTAATCCTATTATAATGCTTGCAGATCATGGTACGATAGGTGGGTATCCAAAAATAGCTACTGTTATAAGTGCAGATTTTGATAAACTCTCACAATTAACACCTGGATCGAAAATAAAGTTTAAAGAAGTGAATTTAAAAGATGCAGAAACAATTTTTAAATTATATGAAATGGAAACAAATAATATAATTTCAAAAATCTTGTGAATATAATTTCAAAAATACCAGGTCCATTATTAGTATTTTTAGGCGCCTGTAGCCTTAGTTTTGGTGGTATGATTGTAAAGTCATTTGAAGGATCAACCTTATGGCAAATATTATTTTGGAGATCTCTTTTTTTTATAGTTGTTGTATTTTTATTCTTAATAATTTCTTATAAACAAAAAATTTTTACCGTACTTATTAAATCTGGTATTCCAGGTTTGTTTGGTGGTTTAATTCTAGCAGTAGGCTTTGCAAGTTATGTTTTTGCAATGTACAATACTACTGTAACAAACACTAATTTTATAATTCAGACACAAACGATATTTCTTGCTGTATTTGGTTATTTATTTTTAAAAGAAAAAATATCTAAAATCACTTTAACTTCAATCATTTTGGCAATAGCTGGTATAATCATGATGGTGGGTAATTCTTTATCACCTGGAGAAATGTCTGGAAATATAGCTGCATTTCTAATGCCAATTTCATTCGCAATTTTAATTTTAGTAGTTAGAAAATATCCAGATGTTGACATGGTCCCACTTCAACTTGTAGCAGGTATTTTTGCAATGATTATTGGATACTTGATGTCACCGACTATTGCAATTTCTAGCCATGATATTTTTTTAGGATTTTTAGCTGGTTTTTTTCAATTGGGATTTGGATTTATTTTTATTACAGCTGGTGCAAGATCTACACCTTCTGCATTTGTTGGAATTATTATGCTTACAGAAGCGGTTCTAGGTCCTCTGTGGGCATGGATGTTTGTAAACGAAAACCCTCCCTATATTGTTTTAATTGGTGGTTCTGTGGTTATATTTGCAGTTCTATTGCAGTTTTTAAGTTTATTTTTTCAAAAAAAGTCCGCATAATCGTTTAAGTTTTATAATAAATTGTGTTATAAGATCTTACGGGAGAGACTACTTAATGTAGCGCCGAAGGAGCAAATACCCAATAATCTCTCAGGCAAAAGGACCGTACGTATTAACTCTGGAAAGAGATTAAGTTCTCGCCGAAGGAGCAAAACTCTCAGGCAACAAGACAGAGGGGTTTAGAGAGTTAATATGATTAAAAAAACACCTTTATACAATTTACATATCCAACACGGTGCAAAAATGGTTGAGTTTGCAGGTTATCAAATGCCTATTCAATATAAGAGTGGAATAATCCAAGAACATAAATTTACTAGAGAAAACGCGGGTATATTTGATGTGTCACATATGGGACAGCTATTTATTAGTGGCTCAAATCAGCTTACAGATGATCTTGAAAAAATATTTCCGATCAATTTAAAAAATTTAAAGACAAATCAAAGTAAGTATTCTTTTTTAATGAACGACCAGGGAGGAATATATGATGATTTAATAATTACAAAATTAAAAGATGGTTACTTAATTATTTTAAATGCAGCATGTAAAAGCCAAGATTTTGAAATTATTAAAAAAAAATTAGAAAATAAATATGAACTTAATTTAGATGAAAGCCTATCTTTAATTGCAATACAGGGTCCAAAAGCAAAAGATGTATTGGTAAAAGTAGTTTCAAAAATAACTAATCTTAAATTCATGAATGGAGAAGAATTTGAATATGATAGTTCAAATATTTATATAACAAGATCTGGTTATACTGGTGAAGATGGTTTTGAGGTATCTTTAGAAAATGAAAAAGCTGAAAAATTTGTTGATCAATTAATTAATTATGGTGCTAAACTTATAGGACTCGGTGCGAGAGACACATTAAGATTAGAGGCTGGATTATGTTTATATGGTAACGACCTTGATGAAAAAACAAGTCCGATTGAAGCAAACCTTAAGTGGGCAATACCAAAATCACGAGTTAATACTTATTATCCTGGTTCAGATATTATAAAAAAACAAATTGATGATGGAGTAAAAACTTTAAGAGTTGGTATCAAACCTGAAACAAGAGTAATAGCAAGAGGAAATACGAAAATTTTTGATCAAAATGATAAAGAAATAGGTAAAGTTACAAGTGGTACATTTGGACCAAGTGTTGAGTGTTCAATTGCAATGGGGTATGTTGAAAATAATTACTCACTAACAAATACAAAAATCTTTTTAGAAGTTAGAGGAAAAAAAATTCCAGCCAATGTTTGTGATTTACCATTTTATAAAAAAAACTATGTAAAAGGAGAAAAAAATGTCTGAAGTTAAATTTTCCAAAGAGCATGAATGGATTACGCTTGAGGGTGAGGTTGCAACTATTGGAATTACAAAACATGCAACCGAAATGTTGGGTGATATTGTTTTTGCTGAGTTACCAGAAAAAGGGAAAAATGTTGAAAAAGATGGAACTGCAGGTGTTGTAGAGTCTACAAAAGCCGCAAGTGACGTTTACACACCTATCAGTGGAGAAGTAGTTGATATAAATCAATCTATTGTAGACGATCCAGCAAAAATTAATGAAGACCCTGAAGGTACTGCATGGTTTTTTAAATTGAAAGTGAAAGATTTATCAGAATTAGACACGTTAATGAATAAAGAAGAATACGAGAAATTTGCAAAGGAGACATCAAGCTAATGTTACATAATTCACAAAAAGACTTTATTCGAAGACACATAGGTCCTTCAAATAATGAGCAACAAAAAATGCTTAAAGAACTTAATTTTAAGTCATTGGATGATCTAATAAATAGTACTGTTCCAGATAAAATACAGTTCAAAGGTGAACTAAATATTGGAGAGCCGAATTCAGAATACGAAGCGCTTAGAAAATTAAAATCAATTTCAAAAAAAAACCAAATTTACTCCAATTTTATTGGCATGGGTTATTATGGAACTTATACACCGTATGTTATTTTAAGAAATATATTGGAAAATCCTGGTTGGTATACTTCATACACCCCTTACCAACCTGAAGTAGCTCAAGGAAGATTAGAAATGCTATTAAACTTTCAACAAATGATTGTTGATTTTACAGGGATGGATATCGCAAACGCATCTTTGCTTGACGAGGGAACCGCAGCAGCAGAGGCCATGGGCTTAAGTCATAGACTTAATAAAAGTGACAGTAATTTAATTTTTATTTCAGAGAATTGTCATCCACAAACAATCGAAGTTGTTCAAACTAGAGCAGAACCTATGGGTCTTAAAGTTCTTGTTGGAAATGAGGATAAAGTTTTAGATCAGTTAAAAGAAGATGTTGTTTGCGGAATTTTGCAATATCCAGGAACTTTGGGTGACATTAAAGATCCAAGTGAACATATTAGTAAAATTCATAAAAAAAATGGTAAAGCGATCTTGGCTTGTGATTTATTAGCACTTGCTAAACTAAAAACACCAGGAGAACTTGGTGCAGATATAGCGGTTGGTAGCTCACAAAGATTTGGTATTCCAATGGGTTATGGAGGACCGCATGCAGCCTTTTTTGCAACAAAAGATGAATTTAAAAGATCAATGCCTGGTAGAATTGTTGGTGTTTCAGTTGATAGACATGGAAACAAAGCTTACAGGTTGTCATTACAAACTAGAGAGCAGCACATAAGAAGAGACAAAGCAACAAGCAATATTTGTACGGCACAAGCATTACTAGCGATTGTATCTGCAGCTTATGCAATTTATCATGGACCAGATGGAATAAAGGAAATTTCTGAGAGAGTTTCACAATTAGCAAAAAACTTTGCTGATAAAATAAAACAATCTGGATATGAATTATATTCAGATTATTTCTTTGATACTGTAACTATAATCACTAAAGAGAAGACTGATCAGATTTTTAAAAATGCTTTAGATCAAAAAGTAAATATTAGAAAAGTAAATTCAGAAATGCTTGCCATTTCTTTTGATGAAAAAAAAAATGTTTATAGAGTCAATCAATTACTTAAAATTTTTAATGCAGCGGAATCAATTAAAAAAGAAGATCCTACAGTAAGTCTACCTAACCTACCGAAAAATTTATTAAGAACTTCAAAATACTTAGAACATCCTGTTTTCAATTCATATCACTCAGAGACAGAAATGCTTAGATATCTTAAAAAGTTGGAAGATAAAGACATAGCTCTTAATAGAACTATGATTGCACTGGGTTCGTGTACTATGAAATTAAATGCGACTGCAGAAATGATTCCTATTTCATGGAGAGAATTAGCTGAGCCCCATCCATTCGTTCCTGTTGAGCAAATGGAAGGATATAGAGCTCTGTTCACTGATCTTAAAAATTGGCTAAGATCAATTACTGGTTTTTCTGGTGTCTCACTTCAGCCTAATGCAGGGGCTCAAGGAGAATATGCTGGATTAATGGTGATAAGAAAATACCATTTAGATAGAGGCGAACAAAACAGAAATATATGCTTAATACCAAGCTCAGCACATGGAACTAATCCAGCAAGTGCCCAGATGGTAGGAATGAAGGTGGTAGTAGTTAATTGTGATAAAGAGGGAAATGTTGATTTTGAAGATTTAAAGAAAAAAGCTGAGACACACTCGGAAAATCTTGGAGCTTTAATGGTTACATATCCATCCACACATGGTGTATTTGAGGAAAAAATAAAAGATATATGTGAATTAATTCATAAACATGGAGGTCAAGTTTACATGGATGGTGCAAACTTAAATGCACTTGTTGGTATAGCAAAACCAGGAAATTTTGGTCCTGATGTTTGCCATATAAACCTACATAAAACATTTTGTATTCCTCACGGTGGAGGAGGTCCTGGAATGGGACCTATTGCATGTAAAAGGCATTTACAGGTTTATCTTCCCAATCACCCGGTCGTTAAAGATTGTGGGCCTTCAACAGGAATTGGACCTGTCTCTGCAGCACCTTGGGGAAGTTCAAGTATTTTATCAATTTCTTGGATGTATATTAAAATGATGGGCTCTCAAGGATTAAAACTTGCAACACAAATTGCGATACTAAATGCAAATTACATAGCAAATAGGTTAAAAGATCACTATCCAATACTTTACAAAGGCTCAAATGGTAATGTGGCTCATGAATGCATTATTGATATTAGATCAATTAAGAGTGAAACAGGTATTACCGAAGAGGATATTGCTAAAAGATTGATAGATTATGGTTTTCATGCACCAACAATGTCATGGCCAGTTGCTGGTACAATGATGATAGAACCAACTGAAAGTGAGAGTTTATCTGAGCTGGATAGATTTTGTGATACCTTGATCAGCATTAAATCAGAAATTGACATGATTAAGTCAGGTAAATTTGATAAAGTTGACAATCCAATAAAAAATGCTCCACACACCGATTTTGAATTAGCTTCAGATGAATGGACACATAAATATTCAAGAGAGCAAGCTGCTTATCCTGCAAAATTTTTGAGAGTAAATAAATTTTGGCCTCCAGTTGCAAGAGTAGACAATGTTTATGGAGATAAAAATATATTTTGTACCTGTCCTAGTATTGACGAGTTTAAAGAAGATGCTGCATAAGTTTTAATGAAAATTGGAGTTGTTGGATCAGGCATCTCAGGTCTTAGCGCAGCTTACTATCTTTCAAAAAAACACCAAGTTGATTTATTTGAAAAAGAAGATCATTTTGGTGGTCACTCATCAATTATTGATAATGCTTGATCCGCGTGACTAGCTAAAACCACTTTGTCATAACTAAAGAATTCACTTTTATCTCCATAATATAAGTCAATTCCATTTGATCTTCTTATTAATCTATTAACATTATAATTTTTATAATATTCACCACTTATGCTTGAAAGTACTTTTGTAACATAAGTCCGGCTTCTTTTGGCGACTGTGTACCATTGCGGTCTGTTTTTTAATTTGAATAAACCGTGATTTTGGAAGA
>CACHTB010000014.1 GCA_902582735.1 uncultured Pelagibacteraceae bacterium | reverse complement strand
GGTTACTACATTAATTACGTAGATTTTATTTGGACAAAACATTTGTTGTCATACGATGATGACAAAAGAAAATCATTTGTGAACGATTTGATCAATTTTAAATTTTCAAAAATTTTATATTGGATATTCGCACCAATATTTATATTTATTATAATTAAATTTATCTTAAAAATTAATAAAGCAAATTTCTTTACTATAATTTTCAAATATATAATTTTAATGAGTAAAAAAGAAAGCAGAATTTTAAATTCTGATACGCATCAAGAAGTAATCAAAAGACTTAAATCAAAATATAAGATTAAATATCAATCTTTTTTTAATTTATATGAAAATTATAGGTATAAAAATGAAAATATTCAATTGACAACAATTCTGAGAACTCTTATGTCATCGAAATAATTTTCAATGAAAAAAGTATTTTCAATTATTATTTTAATTTCAGTTTTAATTTATTTTCTAGTGGAGTTTGTAGGAGATGGAATTATTAAACGATCTTTAGAAAGCAACCTATCGACTACTCTTGGAACAGATGTAAAAATACAAAGTTTAGAAGTAAAATATTTAAGAGGGGGAGCAGAAATTGAAAAACTTGAAATACAAAATAAAAATTACCCTGGAAAACTTTTAATTATTGATAAGGTTTTTGCAAAATTAAATGCCTCATCAATATTTAGTGATAAAATTGAAATTGATCAAATAACTATTGATGGAATCAATATAAATTATTTCTTCACATTAAATAAAAGTTTAAAAGTTGAAGACAATGTAAAACCTTTAAAAGAAACTATATTAAAAGGTAATAACAGCAGCTCATCTAGCTCAAAAGAATTCATAATTAAAAAATTAGATATAAAAAATGCAAAAATTTCCGCAAATTCTGAAAAACTAAATATAAATCAACAGATTAGTCTAAAAGACATGAGTTTTGAAAATGTTGGAAACACGAAAGATAGCAAGGATTATAAAATAATTCTAAAAGACATATTCAATAAAGCGATAAAATCTGCAAAAAATAAGGTTTTATCTGGCAATACTGGTAACGCCATAGATAAACTAAAGAATATTGATGAAAACAAAATAAAAGAAAAAATTAAAGAAGAAATAAATCAAACTAAAGATAAAGTGAAAGAAAAGCTTAAAAAATTGTTAAACTAGAAATTTCCTTCTCTCCAAGAATTTCTAAAACTACTTACATCTCCCATGCCACTATCAATAACTACTAAGTCTTCTTTCGCTTGTGTAGATTTTCCAGCAATGTTTGCAAACATTTTGTTTGCAAAAACAACTATTTTTGAAAGAACTCCTAATCCAACAGCCTTACAAGTTTTGCCAGCATAAACTTTTCCGTCGATTGTTTGACTTTTTAAAGATTTATTTCCATTTAATTGAGTTGATACATTTGTTCCGCATTCATCATCCACAGCACAAATCAAAGCAAGACCCAAACTACATTTATTAGTTGACGGAGATGGTTCAAATATTGGGAAATAAACGAGACCATTTGAAAGGGTTGGTTCTGCAGTAATTTTTTGGCTACTCGGTAACTCAATGAACCAGCCTTGATCTTTTTTAGCTCTTGATTTTCTACCAATTTTATTTGTTGTTAGAGGACAATCGACTTTTGTCGAATCGTTAGTTGTATTACTACATCTGTCAAGTTTTAATAAGTCAGCTGTAGCGTTATTTCTGTTTTTGTAGAAAGGAAAATCAGTATCTCTATAACCATACATAATATTATTTAATTTATTATCTCTATAAGTTAGTCTCTCATAATCACCTGTTCCAGAGAATAACCACATATTTTTTGAAGTTTTTCCAATCCCAGCGTCCATTGAATGATATTGATAACGTCCGTTTATTGTACTCGCATCAATACTTAACAATGTTGTATGATCATACAATTTTATAGGATTACTTGATCCATCATCCTCCATGTTTGTTAGGTTGTATTTAGTAATTTTTCCTTCAAAATCATTTGTATAAACTAAAGCACCAGTAAACTTGATTCCTCTACTTGTATCAGGTGTTATTACAACAGGACTTCCTGGAATAGAATTAATAATATCTATCGATGGATTGTCTCTTACCTCAATCACTTTTTCAACTTTACCTGGTGTTACATTATCCTCTAAATTAACCACAAATAAAGCAGATCCAACTCCATCGTCTCTTCCTCCATATCCACCTCCCATAACAGCAACATAAACATCATCTTGAATACTTTTATCTTTTGGACCATCAGTCGGTAATCTAAATATTCTAGGAGCTGACCAAGTTTCTCCCAATTCTTTATAATTGTATTCCTCTGGCAAATTAATACTTAATGCATTAATTGCAGCCGTTGTTAACTTAATAACAAGTGTATCTGTTGATTGGGCTCTGTCACCATTTGCTTGATAAAATATTTGAGTTGGTAGTGTGATTTCTGTTTTACCAGAGGATGAAGTTTGCACCGTGAAATTTGATATATTTTTATTGTTAAGTGAAATTATAAAGTCAGATTTTGATAAACCTGCAACAGGAAAAGTCCAAGTTCTTCCTTCATAGCATGATGTAGTTGTATCTGATTTACATTCGTCATTTATGTTGTTATCATTATTATAGTTGTCTTGAACAGCAATACTTTCCTCTAATTCTGCTATAGAATAAGTATCGTCAATATATTCATATTCAGACAAAACATCTAAATGGTTCATTACATAAACTTTATTTCTAACGTGATCGTTATAAACACTGTATAAATGAAGGGGTTTGTCAGGTTTGGTTATATCTAAAACTGTAAAACCATTTCCACCTCTTCCATAGGGTACCATTAAAATCGTGTGCCAATTCTCTGAATTACCTAGCGGGCTTTTAAAAAACATGTCATGGACAACTGGTGATCCGTCAACTCCGTAAATCGCATTTGTTCCACCTTTTTGTTTTGCAAGTTCATTGTTTAAATTTTCGTTAACCAGTAAAGGCAATTTCGACATTACAAATGGAGGTATGAATGCCCATTTCTCCTTTCCAGTCTCACTATCGAAAGAATGTAACATACCATCATTACCCCCTACATAAATTCTTTCTTCTCTTCCTGCTAAAGATTTTGCCCAAGCATCATATCCTTTTATTGATCTCCAGTAGGACTCTTGATTTTGAGATGTAAACGAAGTATCTGCAGATGGCGCTCCGACAACTACCATTTCAGAGTGGAAAATATCTCCTAAATAATTTTTTCTGCCAAAAATAGTTTTTCCATTTTTATCTATATACGGTGCAGCTACTCTTTCACCTTTTAATTTACAATCCCCATCGTAATCAAAATAATCAGTCCCTCTTGAAAAATTTATTAATCCTTTGATATCATCAGCATTTCCATCGGCAATAGTAGACGTACTATCTCCTTTTGCGCTACAACGAGTATTGCCAGTCACACCTGGTACTTTAGGAGTTTTTCTATGGTAATCTGCAACCTCAAGTCCAAACAAATCAAATTGAGTTTTAATTAATAGAGAATTACTCTCTACATAATTATTATAATTTGTTTTGTAATCGGTGCCTGGAATTATTCCCCAAATTTTTCTTGCATTAGGTGATGGCACTTCTTCACTTGCATTCCAATTTTTTGAGTCAAGATCATCCAAGTCACCTTCTGCAGAAATTGCAGTTCTAGTTAAAGTACCTCGCCACTCCATATTTTTCTGGTACTTAAATTGTGCTTGAAATAATGAACCACCTTGATTTACTTTTGCTGTAATCGCTGGAGCCGTAAAGGATTGTGTTGTGGCAATCACTGATCTTATAGCAGCACTCAATTGTGCTTTTAATTGATCTGGTGTGTCTGCTTTGATAACTCGATCGGTACCTCCTTCTTTTGCAATTGTATTAAATGCTCGCAAACCAGACCCTCTGACACTTCCTCCATACGCTATTGTAAAAGTTTTGATATCTTTTTTTAAAAGATCTCTGACTTTAGCAACAGCTTGAGTTTGATTATACCAATCCCCATCACCGATTACGATTACATACGACCCTTGACAAGGACTATTGCTATCAATCGGGGTATCCTTAGATAAATAATAATCTTTAGCAATGGAAGCCCAAGTATTTGCATCTGTACCTCCACCTGCTCTGACCTGTTTTATATATTGATTAATTTTCTTCGCACCATCTCTGTTAACTTTGATCTTTAAGCAATTTTGATTGTCACAAGGTATAGCTTCATCCTTAGATGTATTCCAACTAGTATATCCAGCAGGTGCCTGATTTGGTTTATAACACCATAAGTTACGTCTAACTAGCCAGTGACCACTTGTTAACCAAGAAGGGTTTCCAATAAAAGTACTACATCTCTTATAATTTCGATTATATTGTCTGTAACCATAATAAATTGTACCTGATGCATCATGTGACCAGTATCCAAATCCAAAGTTTACTGAGGATCCCAAACTACTATCTGTTACAATAGATTGAATGGCTTCTTGAGCTCCTGCCATTCTGCTTCGTCTAACAGTATAACCCGAGTGATCAAGATAATTTAAACTAAGACCAAAAGTTTGAACCATTCGATTACCACTGTCTGCTACAAATATTCTGTTTAAATCAGTATCAATTTTTATGTCTCTAGGTTGACTGAAACGTATAGCAGCTTTTGATTTTGGATTATAATTCTGGGCATTTACTCTCCCGTTACGTCCAACTCTTTCTATTGTATACGGCATTGTCTTAAAATTAACTTTAACTAGTCTGCTGCTTCTGTCTAAAGCATAAATAATATCATCATTGAATGGATGAGCCACCATTGCTGTGTTTAAATACAATTCTTGCACGTATCCTGATTTAGTAAGCGATGGATTATTAGTTGGACAATTTAATCCACTTCGAGAAAATTTTACAAGAGCAGATTTGCTTCGTACACTTGGTGAATGATAAAAAACTAAATTACCTGATGAGTCTATAGTAAAGTTTACTTTGCCACTTAATCTGACAAGAGATCTATCTATAACATCTCTAAGTGTAGAACTAGTAGAACAAATCGATGAACGTCCTGTCGATGTATCATAAATAAAAATTTGTCTATTGTAATTATCTATAGCAAATATAATGTTGTTATGCTTTTGCATACCAATATAAGAATTCCTATTAAAAAAAGTTTTAATTAATGTAGTAGTACCTGTTGTAGTGTTCACTTTACAAAGTACCGGGCTATTCCACCGAGCATATCTTCCAATAAAATAGATTTCACTGTTATGATATAAAACATTTTTACCGTAATCATAATAGGTTGAGCACACAGGATTAAATCTACTTCTTACTGCATAGGCACTTTTTTTATTTACAATAGATGTTTTGGCATTGCCTGAATGATTAACTCCAATAAGTGTGTTACTATTATGAGTAATATAATTTCCAGTATTTGATATAGGTGTGATTGTATATGGTATACCTATATTTGCACCAGAAGTAGAGGACCACGACATGCTTCCAGATTTGTCTAACAAAATTAAGACATTAGCTGGAACATCTGCTGTCCCTGATCCTGGAGGTAAAGCCTTTGAATACGAATTTGAAATTATTAAGCAAGTTAATAAAAATACATTAACAATTAATATTTTAATTTGTTTCATCTTCATCTGGGTTTTCACCCATCTCCATTAAACTTGTGTGTCTAGTAAGCTGATCCCAGAACTTGTCGTTAGAAATATAAATTTCCTCTCTCCATGTTTCTTCACTTAGATTTCGATCGTAAACTATAAATTTTCTGACTCTTTCCCAGACATGGAAATTGTTAAAATATTTAGGATTACCACCAGTATCAAAATCACCGTAATTTCTTTTTGCATAATCCATCAACTTCATACTCTCAGTTGCAGAATTATCTATAGAGTTATTCGCATAAAATAGAATAGCCATTAATTTTTTATCTAAAAAAATATGTCTGATTATAAAGTTGTCATCAAAGTTGTCGTTTGGACAAAGATCTGGAGCTAAAATTTCAACTTCAGCATAACCAGTATCATCTTCGGGTAGGGGACCATATTTTTTTTCGTGAAATTTTATGTATCTTCCACCTAAATCCATGATGAATTTGCATTTAGCCTCTACAATTGAAAAGTTTAATAAAAAGATGCTTACAAAAAGAATTATCTTATTATTAAAAGTAATTTTCATTACAGTTTATATTATGTGAAATTTTGAGAATTAAATAGTGAGACAAAGTCCTATAACCCTAAATTTCAATGAATTATTGATATTTTGTTGTTCAAATCGGGTACTTTATCTTGGAAGTACCAAGGTGCTTTCAAGTGGAACAAGAATTTGCGGGTTATCAACACCATCAGGTGCAAACAAACCACAACCATAAATTCTATATGCCATACCATCTGAACCAGCATCTGTTGCATCTTTTTTAATACTTGTGCCATATCCTTTAAAGGGAGCAGATCCAACTTGAGTTAAGAAATACTGAAAGTAATATTTTTCTACTCTGTTTTTATCGTCAGCTTTCACAATGTTACTTGTTAAAAAATCGTAGTATTTTTGGCTAAATTTTACATCGCTATGAGTTGCACTTAATTGATTTGTTGGGGGAGGACCTTTAACGCTTACAAAAGATTTCTGGTCTAAATCTTGAAAACTATTAAAGCAAGGTAGTAAATTTGGAGTACCTGCAACTACATCTTTAAATAAGTTAACTGGAGTTCCATCATCTTTAATATTATTTGGTAACAATCTTCTATTTGTCGTATCTCTTTTTCCATCGCTTTTGTAAGGACCTAAAAATTGATTAATTACATATTTTTCACCTTCATACAAAGCTGTTTCTGCTACATAAAATGTTTGTTGATACTCATCACTAATGTTGTTGCTTTGATGATCGCTTGCAGAAATTACAATTAAAGCTCCACCCATTAATGACATAGCCATTAATAGAACTAAAGATAGAACTAATGCAAAACCTTTTTCATTATTTTTTTTCATTATTCTAATCCTACATTTCTAGCATTAGCGGTTACTGTTATAATATCTCTTAAATATTTGTCTTCCTCAGCAATATCTCTACCACTAGTTAAAGAAACAATTTTTCTAATTACGCCACTTGCTTTTTTGTCTTTTTTGTAAAACTCTTTTGTAGATCTTAAAATTAAACCAACATCAACAGTTCTGACGTCGAAAGCTCTGTCTTTGTCAGGTGTATAAGGTAAAGAACTCGTTATTATTTTACCATCTTCATCGTGGGCTACAAATACAAAATCTTGTACATAATCTAAAACATCTTCATCCTCATATAATTTTTCATCAGCTTTTCCACCTGGGGAAATAGTCCATCCTGATCCATCCCATATATGTTTTGATTTAAGTATTTTAAAGCCATCGCCGTCTGTTTGTACTGAATTTTTACATTCATAAGTTATTTTATATCTTGTAAAAGTATATCGTTTTCCTTCAGATTGATCGGAGTCATAGTCCACACCACCATAAACAATTTCTAACTTATCACATGTACCTCCCAAACCAGTTCCAGGTGTTATTTTAATAGGATTATGTTCATCGCTTGCAGCAATATCATCGTTAAGATATTTAAAACCTGCCATTCTAATTTCTCTTAAAACTTGACCGACTAAATCTCGTCCAGCTTGAGAAATCTTTGCACGATCAGTTACTTGTCTATAGGTACTATTTACGATTGTATAAGATGTGAACATAGCAAGCATCATCAAGCTTGAAATTACTATTGCAATTAATATTTCAATTAGGGTTAGGCCAGCAATTTTATTGAATTTTTTTTTCATTATTTAATTTGAAAATATAAATATTTTTTCTTACTACCTTTTTGCATTAATATTTCCATTCGACCTATATAAAGTTGATCGAAATATTTATCTTTTTTTGGTGTGCAGGTATCACACATTTTATAAACTTTTAAATTTTTTTTATCAGTATCATCAACGCATTTAAGATAATTTTTTGATACTCTTGATGACCATTTTTTACGAATATTATCGTTAGCAGTTGAATTATTAAATGTATGAGCATTTTTTGCTTCACATGTTTCTGATTTCCATTCTGTATCTTTAAGTGAGTCTATAAATGTTTTGTTACTAGCCTCTTGATTTTTAAAAGCATAAATATCCTCTGCAAATGTTCCTGCAATATAATTTGCCTTGGTTCTTTCACCTGAAACATCAATAGATCTGACCGAATACTGAACCATTTGAAAAACTGCAATAAAACCAATGCCAATTATAGCAGTAGAAACCAATCCTTCTAAAAGCGTTATACCTTTTTCGGATAGCCTCTTTATTCTTTTATCTGCTTTGCCACTTTTTTTTAACATTGCTCCATTTATATTTTTCAATCATCCCAAATCTAGAATATTTTATACCATATGTGAATGCATCAAGCTTTTCTTGGCCAGATGATGGATCACAAACAGATTCCACCGCGCAAATAACAATATAATTAGTGGTTAAAGTTCCAACTTCAAAATTAACACCTCCCGTCTTTGGGGTTGCTGGATCTTTTAAATTTTTGAAATATGTCCCTCCTTTTGAAAAACATATTGAAAAAGAATCTGTTGAGCTTGCTGAAGGGAATATTTTAATTTCGTCTGATAAATTTTCGTTCAATAACTCTATTCCGCCATTACCTGAGTTAAAATTTGTATCTGAGCACTCCAAATCTTTACCTTGATTTAAAGCTAAGGAAAATTTTTCTTGTGGCAAAGCTTTAGTCACAACTTTATAATTATTATTATCAGATAAAAAATTTATTTGAACGTATGGATAGCTTCCTCTTTCAACCTGACTTACTGCCGATGTGATATATGTCCCAATTTTTTCAGATTGAGATCTTATCTTTCTTTCTTTACCCCATGTAGCAAATTTTGGAAAACCAATTCCTGCAATTACACCGATGAGTGCAAGTACAACTAAAAGTTCTATTAAACTAAATCCTTTAGTGTTCCGCTTTTGCTGCGCTAGCATCTATTTTTCCTGAAGTTACAAGTTCTTGAATTGATTTATCCATTGTAATCATTCCTTCTCTAACTGCAGTTTGCATTATACTTGGTATTTGGTGAATCTTTGCCTCACGAATAAGATTTTGAACTGGCGGTGTACACTTCATTACTTCAAAAGCACCACATCTTCCTTGACCGTCTTTAGTTTTAAACAACCTCTGTGTAACAACCATTTTCAATGAGGTTGAAATTTGTGCTCTTATCTGTGCCTGTTGTTCAGGAGGAAATACATCGATGATCCTGTTAATGGTGCTTGGCGCGCCACTAGTATGCAATGTTCCAAAAACCAAGTGTCCAGTTTCAGCAGCTGTTAATGCTAAACTCACAGTTTCCAAGTCTCTCATCTCTCCAACTAAAATTACATCTGGATCTTCTCTCAATGCTGCTTTTAGCGCGGCCGCAAAAGATTGAGTTTGTTTTCCAACCTCTCTGTGAGATACAATACTTTTGCTATCTGTGTGAATAAATTCAACTGGATCCTCAACAGTAATAATATTTGCATTTCTCGTTTTATTAATTTCATTTACAATTGCAGCAAGCGTAGTTGACTTTCCTGATCCAGTAGGGCCTGTTACTAAAACTAATCCCTTATGCATATCTATTATGTCATACAGAACTTGTGGAAGACTGAATTGCTCCATATCGGGAATTTTACTTTCTACTCTCCTACAAACGCAAGCTGGTCCATTAATTGTTTTGTAAAAGTTTGCTCTAAATCTCAAACCCCCTAAGTTTATTGCGCTATCAAGTTCATGAGTAGTCTCAAATTTTTCCAACTCTCCTTCATTACAATTCATAGATAATAAATCTTTAATATCCTGAGCTGTAACCATTACTTCTTGAACCATTATAATTTCTCCTGTCTGTCTGTATGCTAATGGAGAACCTGATCTAATATGAAAATCTGAAATTTTTTTATTATTTTTTGCTAAATCTTCTAATTTTTCAAACATGACTAATTGATACTATAAAATCTTGTTTTCTAATATAGTATTTCTGAATTTGACCCAAATTAGTCACTGTTTTGGCCTTTAAAACCCTTCTTATTAATTAAATACTTAAATATTAAAATGTTTTATATATAAAGACAATTAATTTTGATTTGAATATAAAGAATGAAAAACCCATTAGCTAATTTATTTAAAAAAAAAGGTGCTGGAGAAGCTCCTAGCGTAACTCCAGAGGCACCTAAACAAAAAAAAGAAAATTTTTTTCAAAAATTAATAAAAAATAGGTTAGGAAAGTCATCTGTAAAAGGTGAGGAAATAGTTGGAGTTGATTTGACAACGAACGAAATTCGTTTAGCTCAAATTTCAGCAAATAAAGCTAATCAATGGATTTTAGAAAAATTTTACACTCATAAATTTGATGGTTTACCAGAAAACTCTACTGTTTTAGAGCATCCTGATAAAATTGGAGATGAATTAAAAGTTGCTCTTCAAAAAGCAAAGATTGCAACTTCAAATGCTGCAATAGCAATTCCAGTAACTAGCGCAATTATAAGAGTTGTAACTAGCCCATTAATGACAGATGAAGAGTTAAACAATGCAGTTAAAACAGACTCTCTTTGGGAAAATTTAGTTCAACTTACAGATAACTTAGATGATTATTCAATTTTCCACCAAGTTATAAATAGAAATTCAACAGAAAATACTATGGATATCTTGTTTGTTGCATCGAAACTTGCAGATATAAATAGTTACACTGACATAATTAAAAAGGGTGGATTAAATGCTGTCATAATAGATGTAAAATGTTTTGCATTAAAATCTGCAGTTGACCAAATCAATCAGATTTCAGGATCTATAGAAGATTCTAATTTAACTGCAGTATTAGAATTTGGTTTAGATGAAAATTATGTAATGATCTTATATGAAAATAATCCAATCATTACGGATATATTTATTAGAGGTCAGGATAGAAAGACTTTAGTTGAAAGTGATAATCAAGAGGAGATGGAGGCTTTAGTTAGAAGATATATTACACAAGTAAAACAAGCTGTACAAGATTTTGAAACGAAATATGAAAAAAGAATTAGAAATTTAAAAGTTACCTCAAACCTTCCAAATGTCGAAACCTATCTTGCAAGTTTTAGAAAAAATTTAGTAAACACAGGTTTCAATTTATTTGATCCATTAGATGGAATTAAAATTCCAGCACAATTAGAAGAGAATGTTAAGTTGGAAAATAGATCTTATTTATCAACTGTATTAGGTTTAGCATTTCGAAAGCTAGATGTATTTGGTTATTTTAAATTTGTGACAGCGGTTAAAAACATTAACCTTCTTCCAAATCGTGATACAATGATACAGCAAAAAAGGGCAAAAGCTTTTTCAAATTTTGCGTTTAAAGGAATTGTTGGAGTTGTTGCAACAGTTTATATTGTTTTATTCGGCTTATCGTTCTGGCAAATATCTGTTTTAAATAACAAAATTGCAGACTATGACCAAGTGGTACAAAACCATCAATTAAAAACTACTGAAGTTTCTAAATTATCCAAAACACTTGGTAAACTAAATAAGCAAATGGAATTAAGTAAATCTATAAAATCTAATAAAAAAATTAGCTTTAGAGTATTGGCTCAAATTGCATCTGCGGTTCCTAAAAGAGTTAAATTTACAAAACTTGATTATAATGGAACCAATCAAATTTTAATTGAAGGTATGGCCGCAAGTGATCAGGACATTTTGAAATTGATAAGTAATTTAAATAATAAAAAATTAATATCCCAAGCATCACTTGCTAGCATGAGTTTGCCAAATACTGGTGGTAATACAAATAACACAATGAAGGGATTTTTAATAGCTTGTAAATTGGAGAGTGTGTAATGGACCTTAAAAATATCACAATGGACGATCTGAAAGAAAAGCTAGCAGCTTTTGATAAAAAAACTCTTATTAAATTTGGAATTGGATTTGGATCAATAATTTTATTTTTAATTATCTATTACGCAATTTTAAATCCTATGGTTAAAGAGAGAAAGGCTACTCATGAGGATAAAGTTCTGAAACTGCAAGAAATCCAAAAAATGGAGAATGATATCATTACTATCAGAAAAAGAATTAAAAAGATGGAGCCAATTGTAGAAAAAAATTCTACTCTTTTTCACTCCAAAGAAGAAGTGGAGGGATTATATCAAAGTCTCAGTAGATTTGCTGGAGCATTCGGTTTAGTTATTTCAAAAATAGAAAAAAGGAAACCTAAACCTATTTTAAAACCTGGTGTTGCCCAGCAAGCTGAAGAACTTTTAAAAGCAAATCAAATTTCATATTACAGAATACCTGTTGATTATGAAATTAAGGGCAATTTTTTGAGCTATATTAAGTTTAAAAGAGCCGTTTCAAGATCAAAGAAAATGTTAAACTTTGACAATGAGATGATAAATGTTGTACAAAACGACAAAAACGGTTCGATTATTGCAAGTGGTGAACTAACAATTGTAGGACTACCAAATGAATTTTTTTAAAATCATTCTCATATTTATTTTTTTAATGTTTTCATCAATTGTGTACGCAGATAATCACGACTTAGATCAAGTTGCTCAAGAGATAGAGGAGGATGAAGAAGTTCCACTAAACGATCCATTTGCTGGAAATGAAGGTACAACCGGATCTTTGGATGCAACAGTTACTCCTGAGGAACAAGAAGATGTGATGAGTTTGGTTAATTTTAAACTTGCTGGATTAATTTCGGGTAAAGACAATAGCTACATAACACTTGTGAACTCTAGTGGTGAAATCATTACATTAACTATCGGACAGTATTTAGGAAAAGTAAAACTAGTTGATTTAAGGTTAACAGAAGCAATCTTTGAAAAAGATGACAAAACATTCATCATGATTGATTTTAATAATTTAATAAGAGAAGCTGATGAATATTAAAAATATTGCAAAAATATTTGGAATAATTCTATTTTCAGTTGCGCTAAATGCTTGTCAACAGATGAAGAGTGTTAATAAGCCCTTTAAACATAATACACCTTTAATAAAAGAAGATATAAAAAAAACTGGAAAAGCAGAAATTCAAAAAACTTTAGACCTTGGACCTAAACCAGCTGACGGAAAAAAAGTTTATGGCAAGAGAAAAAAAATATCTTCAGAGGCGCAAAGAAACTATTTATTAATACCGGATACTTATCCTCTTCTAAAGCAAAGAGTAACATTAAAATTTAAAAACTTAGACTTTAAGGAAACAATGCATCTTATGGGTAAAATTGGTGAAATAAATGTTTTAGTTGGAGACGAAGTGGCTGGAGCAATTTCAGCAGAGCTTGTTGATGTTCCATGGGATAAAGCGTTCCAAGCTTTATTAGATATGAAAAACTATGCATCTGATATCGACGTAGGTTCAAATTTAATTAGAATTCATTCTCCTAGTGTTTTAACAGAACAAGAAAATTATAAATCAGATAGAGCACAAGCTGTGAAAAGAAAAGTAGAATTGGAGGATAGCGTTGAACCAATTATATCCGAAATCTTTCGACTTTATTATATAACACCAACCCAAGCAAAAGCTACACTTGAAGAATTATTTACTTCAAGATCAGGTGACGCTTCATTCATCCCAATTCAAGTAACAGAAGAGGCTACAACAAGATCCATAATTGTAAGAGGTAAAGAACCAGATTTAGATGTTGTTGATAAATTAATTAAAGAAATAGATATTGCAACTAAACAAGTTCTTATTGAAGCTTTTATAGTTGAGGCGAATTCAGATTTTGAAAGAGCACTTGGAACGAGATTAGGTGGGTACTATTTAAGAGGTGGAAATAATATTGGAGGCGTACAGGGCGCAAGTTCCGGTAGTGCTGATGGTATAGACCTAAATACAGTTGCTAATGTAGGAGATGCAACGGATAGCCTTACTGATTTTGCTGCAACAGGAGCATCAAGTGGAATTGGAATTTTGCGAAGAACTGGAACTGGAGTTTTAAAAGCTGAAATTACAGCACTCGAAAGTCTTGGATTAGGAAAAACTATTTCAAACCCAAAAGTATTTACAATAGACAATCAATTAGCAACGGTTACTCAAGGTGAAGAAATCCCCTATCAAACTACTTCCGAAGGAACTACAACGACATCATTTAAAGAAGCAGCATTAAAATTAGAGGTTACACCAAGTATAATTGGAGATGGAAATGTATTACTTAATATTAAAGTAAATAATGATACACCAAATAGAGCGGCAGAGTCTGATGAGCCTCCAATTAACAAAATGGAGATAGTCACTAAGTTATTAGTAGCAGATGGCGATATAGTTGTTATTGGTGGAATTAAGAAAAACGTGATAGCTCAATCAAAAAGTCAAACTCCTGGGTTAGGAAATGTCCCAGTTATAGGTAATCTCTTTAAAGGTAAGTCAAATTCTGATAACTTAGATGAATTGTTGGTATTTATAGCTCCAAGAATTTTATAATGATAGATATAAGTAGAGAATCGGAAATTAACTTAATTAATATCTTAATTGATCAAGATATTATTTCAGGAAAAGATTTAATTGACATTAAAAAAGCTTCTGCCGAAGGAGAAAAGTCACAACTTGATGCAGTATTTGAATTAAAATTAACTGATGAAGACAAAATTTTAGATCTTTTAGTTAAAGAACAATCACTTCAAGTTGTTGATCTTAATGATATGCAAGTATCAGATGAAGTTAAGTCTGTGCTTCCTTCAAATTATATTCGTATGAACTTCATTGCACCATTTAAAATTGATGGAAAAACCCTCCATATCGCAATTTCTGACAGTTCAAAATTAAGTTTAATGAGAAACTTAAAAACTATTACTAAAAAAGATATCGAGCTACATGCTGCTAAAGTAACTCAAATTTCTGATTACATTCAAAAACTTCTTAAAGAAGGTGAAACAACTATCGAAGCAATCCAAAAAGCAAATAAAGAAAAAATACAAACTTTTGATTACGAAGTTGATGAGAATGCAGAAGTTTTAGATGAAAAACCAGAGGAAGATATTGAGGCACTAGAAAATGAGTCTGAAGTAATTAAATTTTCTACAGCAGTTGTTGCAGAGGCTATTAAATCTGGAGTTTCAGATATTCATATTGAACCTTACAGATTTAGTGCGAGAGTAAGATATAGGTTAGATGGAATGCTTCAAGAACAAGAACATTTTTCAAAATTTCTTCATTCAAACTATGGAGCTGTTGTTACAAGATTTAAAATTATGGGCAAACTTGATATTGCAGAAAGAAGATTGCCGCAAGATGGAGCTATACCATTCAAAATAGATGGAAAAGTTGTAGACCTTCGACTTTCAATATTGCCAACAGCGACTAATGAAAGAATTGTTATGAGGATTCTTAACAAAGACGCTGGTGACATAAGTTTAGAGCAACTAAACTTTGAGGAAACTGATTTAAAAAATTTAAGAAAAGCTATTCATGGAACTCAGGGATTAATATTAGTGACCGGTCCAACTGGATCAGGAAAAACTACAACTTTATATAGTATTTTAAAAGAAGTATCTAAACCTCACTTAAATATTTTAACAGCAGAGGATCCTGTTGAATATGAATTAGACGGAGTAGGGCAAGTTCAAATAAAAGATGATATAGGTTATGACTTTAATAGGGCTTTAAGATCTTTTTTAAGACAAGACCCAGAAATAATTCTAGTTGGAGAGATGAGGGATAAAGAAACTGTGGATATTGGTTTGAAAGCTGCATTAACAGGTCACTTAGTATTTAGTACACTTCATACAAATGATGCACCAAGCTCAATTACGAGATTACAAAATATGGGTACTCCAGATTATTTAATTTCAGCTGCATGCTCATTAGTCCTTGCTCAAAGACTGGCTAGAAAAAATTGTACTGAGTGTAGAGAACCAGATCCTGATGTTACTCCTAAAGTTTTGGAGGAAATAGGATTTTCTGCAGAGCAGGCATCAAGAGCAAAAGCATTTAGAGGAAAAGGTTGTCCTAGGTGCAAAGATAGTGGTTACAAAGGTAGAATGGGAATTTATGAAGTTTTAAATGTTACTAAACCCGTCAAAGAAGCAATATTAAGAAAAGCAACAACACCAGAGTTGAAAGAAATCGCAAAAAATGAGGGATTTAGAACAATGTCTGATATGGGTAGAGAAATGATTATAAGTGGGGACTTGAATTTTAGAGAATTTGATAGAGTTCTCAGTATGGATTAAAATAAATGTCATCAGAAACTTACAGTTATAAAGGTATTTCAGCAGGAAAATATGTTGAGGGCACTATAGATGCTTTAAGTCAAGAGGAAGCTTCATTTAAATTAAAAGGTCAAAAAATTATCATAACAAAACTAATAAGAACTAAAAAAAAAGCAGCAGAAAAAAAGAAAAGCGCTGGAAGGGGCATTAGTTTATTTAAAAAGAAAATAAAGCCTGAGGATGTTGTTATATTTTCTAAACAGTTTGCAACTATGGTAAAAGCGGGACTACCAATTTTACAGGTTCTTACAATGTTGAGAGATCAGTTAGAACATCCAGAAGTAAAAATTATAGTTGAGGATGTAAGAAAAAATCTTGAAGGTGGTATGACACTTTCTAAATGTTTTGAAAAATACCCTAAGACTTTTGACAATGTTTATATCAACCTAATCAAAGCTGGAGAGGCGAGTGGTAAACTTGACGTGTTCTTACTTAAACTAGTCGACTCTTTAGAAAAAAGAGAGAAAGTTAAAAAAAAGATCAAAGGCGCACTTATGTACCCTTCTGTGATGTTTACAGTTGCAATCACAGTAATGGTTTTTATGTTAATAAAAGTCGTTCCTATATTTGCAGAGATGTATGAAGGTATGGGTGTTGCACTTCCAACTCCTACAGCAGTGATAATGAGCGCAAGTGATTTTATGCGTGGAACAGGTGGACTGATTGTACTATTAAGTATTATAACTGGATTTGCACTTTTTAAATATCTTACAACAAAATTTCCAGCAATTAGGTACAAATGGCATGGTAGAATTTTAAAAATGCCTGTTTTTGGAGATATGATTTTAAAATCTCTAATTGCAAGAATTTCATTGATTATGGGTAATCTTAGTGCGGCTGGAGTGAATTTATTAGAAAGTATTGAGATTGCAAAACAAGTTAGTAATAATGATGTAGTAACTCAAGCGTTAGAAAATGTTAAAAAAGGTGTTTTCTCGGGAGATACTCTAACAAAATTATTTTTAAAAGAACCAACTTTTCCACCAACATTTAGCCAGTTAGTTTCAGTTGGAGAACAAACTGGTAACTTAGATGAAATGTTCACATCTGTGTCATCCTATTATGAGGAAGAGTTTGATACTGCCGTCGACAATATGTCTAGTTTAATAGAACCGATTATGATTGTTTTTATGGGAACAATGATTGGTGGATTAATGATCGCTATGTACTCACCAATCTTTAATGTTGGTGCATTAATGGGTCAATAAATTAGTAATTTTTTGTCATTATAAGATGATTAACCCAATCCGATGCGGATGTTTTAAAAGTTACTTCATCCATAATTTGACCAATAAAAAAAGTTCCTAGTCCTCCAGGCTTAATATCGTCAACTGCTCGTGGTTTGATATTTTGAGGAATTGCTGGTTTTCCTTTATCGTATAAATCAATGACTAGCTGATTGTCTTTAAAACTTAATTCAACTCTCATTGTATCACCTGTAGGCTGACCATTGTATGCATGCTTTACAATATTTTGCGCCGCTTCAGCTAAAGCTAATACTACATCGTCACTTGTTGATTTAAACATTGGGTCCTTTGCTAGAACCTCACGCGCAAAACTTCTGACTTCTTTTAAACTTGATGACTCTACAGGGAACTCTTTGTGCTCTTCAAATGTCATTACTCAATAATTAATATTTGTTCTAATTTGGCCATCATAATTACCTTAAGAACTGATTTACTTATTTCCTTTAAGATTACTTTGGTGCCAAGTTCAGCAGCTTTTTGATGACTTTCAATAAGAACAGATATCCCAGACGAGTCCATGTATTGAACTTCTTTAAGGTTTAAATGAACTTCCTTGCCAGACTCGATTAGAGGCATAATTACCTCTTTTGCTTTTTCGGTAACATCCATATCTATTTCACCATCGAGATGAACTGTAGCTACATTTCCTTCTTCTGATATTTTGTATGACATTGGAAGCTTATAACATAAATATTTATTAATTTTACATGAAAATCAAGCAATTCATCCCATAAATGACCCATTTTTAACACTTGCATATTTGAGCATAATCTAAAATGATGTAATGATTAAAAAATTAATTAATTAATTTAAAGGGATATATAAATGAAGAAAAAAGAAAAAGGTTTTACACTGATCGAGCTACTAGTTGTTGTAGCGATCATAGGTATTCTTGCTGCAGTAGGTATCGTTGCTTACTCAGGATATGTTGCTGGAGCTAAAAAAAGTGCTGCCAAATCACACCAAGCACAAATTGTTAAGTTAATCGCTGGTGAGTTAAAAAAATGTGACTTAGGTGACACAAATGTATTTATCAACATAGCAGATACTACAAAAAAAATGGAATGCACTAATAATAAGACAACTGGAAGCATTGATGCAGCAGTAGTTGCAATGTTGAAAACAGCAGATGGTGATCCAGAATTTAAAAATCCTTTCAAAAAAAGTGATAATGCAATAAGAGATGGAACTACATTTGATGGTGCAACTGCATGCACAGACGGAGCAAGTGCAACAATTGGTATAACAAACATTGACCACACAAGTACTACAGTTACAGTTACTACATGTTTTGAAGCTAACGTTGCCCCAGAGAAAAATATAATAACTGTTGAGTAAAAAAAATAAAATTTCTAGGAGTTCTGGTTTTACACTAATCGAACTCCTAGTTGTTGTTGCTGTAATTGGTATTCTCGCTGGAGTTGGAATTGTTGCGTATACAGGTTATATAGATTCAACAAAAAGAAAATCTGCAGAGAACGCATTAATGCAATTGGGATTAGGTCAAACCGAATATTACTCTGATAATTCTGAATATTATGCTTCCTCTGGAACAGGGTCAACTTGCACTCCAGATGACACTACGACCGGAAACGTTGAAACAGCATTGGTAGCTGGAAATGAATTATTTTCAGATGAACTTGGTTATCAAGCTTGTGCTGTTACAGACAATACATCACTTTATTTTTTAGTTGCTAAAGAAAAAAATGGTACCTGCACGGTTACATTTAATGGCAGCAAACAAACAATAGTAAGCAGAGTTGGTTGCTAAAAATATTCTCAAATGTATCAAGACCTTAAAAATTTTTTTTTAAAAATTTTTAGTGGAAATCTTAGTCAAAACAAAAAAATTTTTACAACCATAAGTTTTGCTTGGATAATTATAATTGGCTATTTAACTTGGTGGAATGGATTAAAAAGCTTTGCAGTTGATAAAAGTTTTCGTTGGGATGAGTGGTTTTGGTTTGGTATCGTACCAGCTATAGCACCTTATTTTTTTTACTATATTTGGAAAAAAAGAGATTAAACTACATTAATGGAAATAAATGTGGGTGATGTAAAATCCTTCGTTGATACTCTTTGGGTAATTAATAGTGCAATTCTTGTTTTTATAATGCAAGCAGGCTTTATGTGTGTTGAAAGTGGTTTATCAAGACACAAAAATAGCATCAACGTTGCTTTAAAAAATGCAGCAGATTTTGGAGTGTCAGTTGTAGTATTTTGGCTATTTGGCTTTGGTTTAATGTTCGGCAAAAGCTTTAACGGTTTCTTTGGAACTGACTTATTCTTTTTTGCAACTAATATTGCAGAATTCCAAACTTATTTTGTATTCCAAGCAATGTTCGTTGCAACAGCCGCAACAATAATTTCAGGGGCTGTAGCAGAAAGGCTTAAATTTGTTGGGTACTTAGTAATGACTGTTTTTGCAACAGGAATAATTTATCCAATCGTTGGTCACTGGGCTTGGTCTTCGAGTTTTTTAGGAGAGGCAATGAATGAAGGATGGCTCGCAGCATTGGGATTTGTAGATTTTGCAGGTAGTACAATTGTACATTCAGTAGGGGGCTGGATTGCTTTATCAGGTATTTTAATTTTAGGGCCAAGAATTGGGAAATATTCTGAGGCAAACAAAGGAAAGTTTACAGGTTCAAGTTTTCCACTCGCTGTCCTAGGGACATTAATATTATGGTTTGGCTGGTTTGGATTTAATGGAGGAAGCAATGGTGCAATGGATGAGGCAGTTCCACTTATATTAATTAATACATTTCTTGCAGCATCATTTGGTTTAATAACAAGTCTAATAGTTTCATTTGCAATTTTTAAAAAGCCAGATCCTTTCTATGTCATACTTGGACCTCTAGCAGGATTAGTATCAATTACTGCAGCTTGTAATTCTGTGAATTCACTTGTTGCAATTTTAATTGGAATAATTGGAACAATAATTGCAATCATTGTTCACGAACTACTAAATAAAAAAGAAATAGATGATGTTGTTGGAGCTGTGCCAGTTCATCTTGCGGCTGGTGCTTGGGGAACATTGGCAGTTGGAATATTTTCAAACCTTGAAATTCTAGGGACAGGCTTAACAAGAATGGATCAAATTAAAGCTCAATTAATAGGAATAAGTGCGATAGGTTTCTTTTCATTTGTTTCATCATTTGTATTTTTTAAAGTTGTAAATTATTTTTATCCTTTGAGAGTAAGCCCAATACATGAAGAGTTAGGATTAAATATTGCAGAGCATGGAGCGGTATCAGTTGAGCATGACTTAATCGCAATTTTAGACAAACAATCAAAATCCGGTGATTTAAAAATTAGAGGTCCTCAAGATCCATTCACAGCAGGTGGTGTGATTGGATTATATTACAATAAACTTATGAGCAAGTTAGAGTCTAGCGAGACTGAAAAAAATAAATGGCGAGAGCGAATTTCAAAAGAAGTAAATTTGGCAGTCAAAGTTCAAGAAAACTTTTTACCAAAAAGAAATTTAAATAATTTTCCTGTAAGTGGTATTAACATTCCTGCAAGAGAAGTCTCAGGAGATTTTTATAGTTTTTACCCTCATAACGAAAGTATTTATTTTATTATTGCAGATGTTGCTGGGAAAGGAATACATGCAGGTATGGTAATGGCAAAGGCTTCTACATTATTTGAAATAATGTCAAAGGACAAAGTTGATCCAGATGAAATGATGTTTCATATGAATAACGATTTGTATCAAACTAAAACGGCTGGAATGTTTGTGACATGTATTTTAGGTGAATATGATTTAGTAAGTGAAGAAATAAGATGGGTTAATGCAGGACATCAACCAGCATTAATAAGAACACAAGATGGAAAATATTCTGAGTATACTTCAAGCTCAACACCTTTAGGGGTTATAAAACATAAAGATAAAAGTGTTTATAAATTAGAAAGAACTAAATTAAGCTCTTCAAGATTTTACATATTTACAGATGGATTATCAGAAAGTTTAGATAAAAATGGGGATGAAATAGGTGTCGAGGGCTCGATTAGGATTATAGAAAATAATTTTAATAATGATTTAAAAAAACAACTCAAGGATGTAACATCTGAGGTAATTAAAGTCGCGGGGGAGAAAAACCTTAGTGATGACTTAACTTTAGTAGGTTTAGGAAATTAAAAAATTAAGCAAGATAGATAAATTTATTTTGATTTAAATTTTAATAAATATAAATTTCAGCAGTTTTTAAATAAGGAGATTATGAAAAAAATAATTTTGAGCCTATTTTTAACATTAATAAGTACAAATTTATTTGCAGCTCAAACTCAAATTGCTCAAGTAAATGGTATGATATGTATTAAATGTCAAAAAATGGTAACCGAAGCTTTACAAAAAGCAAGTCCAGATGCAGATATTAAAGTATCTTGGCCTGAAGGTGTTGCTGTGTCTGCTTTCCAGGATAAATCAAACTTATCTGATGAGCAATACAAAGAAGCAATTGCAGGAACTGGATTTGAAGTAATTAAAGTTGTTAGTGTTGACAAAATAGTTACTGATGCAGGTGAAGCTGTTAAAATATTAGACTAATAAATTTTTATGACTGTAGCTGAATTACAGGCCCTGGTCTTTAAGTTACAGTCACAATTAAATCAATTAGAGCTAACTAACAAAGGTGCAAACAAAGCACTAGAGTTTAGACTTGAAGCTGTTCTTCAAGCAAATCTAGATACATTCTGGCTTCTTATTTGTGCTATTTTAGTTTTTTTGATGCAAGCTGGCTTTATGTGTTTAGAGTCTGGTTTATCAAGAGCTAAAAGTAGTATTAACGTTGCACTTAAAAATGTTACAGATTTTGGAATTTCAGTAGCAACCTTCTGGGCATTTGGATTTGCTTTGATGTATGGAACTAGTGTTTCTGGTTTATTTGGCTCAAAGTTCTTTTTTTTTACTACAAAAGTTGCGGGATATCAGTCTTTCTTTGTATTTCAAGCTATGTTTGTTGCAACCGCTGCAACAATCGTTTCTGGTGCAGTTGCTGAAAGATTAAAATTTTTTTCATATGTAATAATTACATTTGTTACATCAGGAATTATTTATCCAATTGTTGGGCACTGGGTTTGGTCATTAAATTTTTCAAACCCAGATGTAAAAACGGGTTGGTTAGGAAAATTGGGTTTTATTGATTTTGCAGGATCAAGTGTTGTACATTCAGTTGGTGGTTGGGTTGCACTTGCAGTGCTTTTAATTATTGGAAATAGAACCGGCAGATTTCAAGATGGAAGAAAAAGAACTTTTCAAGGAAGTAACACACCTCTAGCTGCGCTTGGAGCTTTAATTTTATGGTTTGGATGGTTTGGATTTAATGGGGGCGCCAATGGTGCAATGGACCTTAGAATTCCACTAATATTAATTAACACATTTCTAGCAGCTTCGGCAGGCTTAATTTTATCTAGTGTCATGGGTATTTATGTTATGAAAAAACCTGAGCCAATGTTCATGATTACAGGGCCAATTGCTGGTTTAGTTTCAATCACTGCATCTTGTGCTTATGTTGATCCAACTGAAGCAATTATAATTGGAGCGATCGGTGGAATAGTATCTGGATCTGGAATTTTGTTATTAGAGAAAATAAAAGTTGATGATGTAGTCAGCGCAGTTCCAGTTCATTTATTTGCAGGAACTTGGGCAACAATCGCTGTTGCAATATTTGGTGATTTCGAGGCAATGGGAATAGAAAGACCAATGATTGATCAATTATATATTCAACTTATTGGTATCGTAAGTGTTGGGTCTTTTTGTTTTATCTCAGCATTTACAATTTTTTTTATGATCAATTTATTATTTAGATTGAGAGTAAATAAAATTGAGGAGGACATGGGACTAAATATCTCTGAACACAATGCATCCACGGCTACTCATGATTTACTAAAAGTTTTAAACAAACAACAAGAAACTGAAGATTTCAGTCTACGAGCACCGCAGGATCCATTTACCGAGGCTGGAGTTATAGCAAGTCAATACAACAATATAATGGATAAGCTCGAACAATCAGAACATCAAAAAAACATATGGAAAAATAGAGTTTCAAAAGAAATTAAATTAGCAATCGATGTTCAAAAAAGACTAATGCCAAGAAGAACTATTAACAATTTTCCAATTGAAGGGATAAATATCCCAGCAAGAGAAATATCTGGAGATTTTTATGACTTTTATACTCACAACGATCAGATTTATTTCACTTTATGCGATGTATCAGGAAAAGGTGTCAATGCTGGAATGGTAATGGCAAGAGCCATAACTTTATTTAAAATATATTCTAAAAATAAATTTAAACCTAATGAAATTCACTATGAAATGAATAATGATCTTCGTCAAACAAATCCAAGAGGAGTATACGTTACAAGTATAGTTGGATCTTATAATTCACAAACAGATATTGTTGAACTTTCAAATGCAGGACATCTTCCTGCATTATTTAAAAATGGCCAAGAATTTAAAGAGTACGAATCCTCTTCTTTACCATTAGGAATTAAAAAGGCAGATAATAGCAATGAATATAAATTAGAAAGTTTCAAGCTAGTTAATGGAAGATTATATTGCTTTACAGATGGTTTTACAGAGTGCAGAAACGAAAAAGGTGAGGAAATAGGGATCGCTGGAGTAAAAGATTTAATCAATAATTATAAAAATACGTCATTAAAAAAAGAATTATCCAAAATTATTAAAGATGTAGAAGGTAAAAGCACAAAAGGTCAGAATTTTGATCAAAATAATGGTGAGAATATTCTTGAGGATGATTTAACAATTATAGGGCTTGGCAAATAGACACAGGCAGATTAATTATTGTTTTACTTACCCTAGCTGAATTTATCAACCCAATATGAACGCAAATTTAGGTACACATTTTAAAAATATTTCGTAATTTCCTTTAATGAAAAAATTTTTAATATTTGCTTTGTCACTCCTTTTTTTACAAGGTTGTGGACCTACAGCATCTATTGTTAGTACATCAATTACTATTGCTCAATCAGGCAGCTCAACAAGAGCAGTTGCAGCATCAGGATCAGGTTTGTTTGTCAAACAAAAAACTGGCAAGCAACCATTAGAACATGTGGCGGACAGCG
>CACHTB010000013.1 GCA_902582735.1 uncultured Pelagibacteraceae bacterium | reverse complement strand
AAAGAAAAATAAAATTGATTTAGAAGATCAATTAAAACATAAAAGCTTTATGAAGGAACAAATTACATCTTTATCGAATGAATTGAACACATCTAATAATGTAATTGAAAATTTAAAACTAGAAAAAACCAAGTTAGAAAAAGAAATTTCTGAATATAAATCTCAAAATGAAATAAGTAAGAAAAAGATATATGATATATCAGAGGTAGAAAATAGAAATAAATTTTTTCAAGAAGAGAATTTAAGAATTGGAAGTGAATTATTAGATATTCAGAAAAAGCATGACATCTTGAAAAATGAAGTTGAAAGATACGAAAATCAAAAGAGTAATTTAATATCAAAAATTAATTCAGTTAATGATGCTTTAAAAGATACTAATATTCTAACAGAAGTTTTCGATAATAATGTCAAATCAAAAATAAATATAATCGATCATAAGAAAAATAAAGTTATCGATAAAGTTGACTTAAGTGAGAAAATTAATGATATATTTTCTAAATAGAAAATATCTTTTATTTTGTTTTTCAAAATAGTCATTGCTCAATTTATTATATATTATTAATATTTAATTTATAAATTTTCTTGCAAATGTTAATCTAAAATTTAAATGAAAAGATTGAAAATTTTAATTAATGCTTATGCATGTAATCCGTATAAAGGTTCAGAGGCACAACTAGGATGGAATATAATTTCAAGATTAAGTAAATTTCATGATTTAACAGTTTTAACAGATCACATAAATAAAACCGATATAGACAATTTTTTTAAAAATAAAAAAAATAATATTAGTTTTAATTACGTTAAAAGGAAAAGATATTCCATATTAGAAAAAATATGGCCGCCATCATATTATTGGTCATACGCTAAGTGGCAAAAGTGCGCTTATAAATTTATTAGAGATAACAAAAATTTTGATATATGTCATCAATTGAATATGATCGGTATAAGAGAGCCAGGATATCTATGGAAAATTAATATTCCTTTCATTTATGGTCCAGTAGGAGGATTAACATATTATCCTAAAGAGTTCATTTTAAACTCTGGAATTTATGTATTTATATATTCTTTAACTTATAACATTATTAGATTCATTGATTTAAATTTTAAATCAAGAACAAAATTTGCGTTAAAAAAAGCAAACAAAAATGTTTTAGCCTCAAATTCAGATACACAAAATCTTTTAGTAAAATATTTTAAAGTTAAAAGTAAATTATTTTTACCTGTAGCTGCAGACCATAAAATACAAAAGTTAAGAAATAAAAAACAAAAAAAACAAGTTAATTTTTTTTGGGGTGGTATGCATATACGTAGAAAGTCATTAAACATTTGTTTAGAGGCATTATCTAAAGTTGATAAGAAAATTGATTGGAGATTACATGTTACCGGAACTGGTGTAATGTCGAATAAATGGAAATTGTTAGCAAAAAAATTAAATATTGAAAAAAAATGTATTTTTTATGGATATTTAAAGAAAAGAAATGATTTACCAAAAATTATAGAAAAATGCGATGTACATCTATTTTCCAGTATAAAAGAGGACACTCCAGCAATAATTATGGAAACCATGTCATTAGGTTTACCTACAATATGTTTTGATCTATTTGGTGCCAAAGATTTAGTAAATAAAAATAGGGGAATAAAAATAAAACCTAGCACTAATCAAAAAAAAAATATTTTGAATTTCTCAAAAGCAATCATTGAAATTATTAAATTAAAAAAAAAGAGAGAAATGATGTCATCTAATTGTTTAATATTTGCAAAAAAACACACATGGGATAAAAAAATCAGAGTATTAAACAAATATTATCTCAATATGGTTAAAAATTAATTAATTAATTACCGCAACTACTTTTTTAATTCAAAAAAAAATATTAAAATTTATTTTATTAAAATTATTCACTAACTTAACATCTTTTAGATTATTTTAAGGTCCATCTGCAATTATATAAATTTTATTTATATTAAATTTATTAATTGATAATAAAATTTTTTTTGTTTGATTCGGTCTTTTGTAAATAATTAGAACAATTGGAATATTCATTAAGATTAGTTATATTATATAAAACTTTTTTTAATTTATTTAATTTTAATGAAAACATTAACTAACTTAACAATACCAAAAAATAATATTGTTCTAAAGATAATTTTGTATTATCTAAAAAAAAACACAAGTGAGAACAAATTCAATTTCGCAATATATTCAAATGATTTTATAGGGAGAAATTTAATATTTAAAAATTTTTATGAAGAGGAAAATCTAAAATTATTTTATAAATTTTTAAAATTAAACAACTTAAAAATAGGGACATGCATAGACGTTGGTGCCAATATAGGAAATCATTCAGTTTTTTTTTCAAATTTTGTAAAAAAAATTTATGCTTTTGAACCAAATTCAAAAGCATATGACCTTTTAAAGATAAATATAAAAAAATTAAATGTTAAAACTTTTAAAGTTGGATTATCTAATCGCAATCATTATTCATTATTAACAGAAAGTAAATTTAATCTTGGTGGATCAAATGTTATTAAAAAGATTGAGAAACATCATTTTTTTACTGAAAGAATTAAATTGGTAAAATTAGATAATTATAAAAATTTTATTAAAAAAAAAATTGATTTAATAAAATTAGATACAGAGGGTCATGAGCTTAAAGTATTGATAGGTGCTGATAAAATAATTGACAAAAATCTGCCTATAATAATATTTGAACAAAATGAAAAAGACATATCAAAAAATTGTAGTCGTGTAATGAATCATCTGGCAAAAAAAAAATATATATTTTATGAAATTGATGCAGAAATTTTTAATTCAAAATTTTTATTTAAGAAAGTTTTATTAATAATAAAACATTTATTTATTCAATCTAAAGCTAGATTAGTTGAGATTAAACCAAATAAACTTAAAAAAAAAGACTACAGATTAATAATAGCAATAAACAAAAAACATTATTAATATCTTAGTAGTATGATCAGATCTAATATTAAATATTTTTTGAAGCATATTTTGAATAAGATCAATTTTCTTAATTCAAAAAAAATATTAAAAATTTATTTTATTAAAATTATTCGAAATTATCTTTGTATTTCTTAAAAATTGAGATAAAAAATGCATCATAGTAGTATGGCAGTCTTCTACAATCCCATAATTAGCCATTGGAAAATTTATATTATAATCGGTAAAATTAGATAATTTACCTCCATTAAAACCTGTGAATGAAATTGTTTTAACCTTTTTCTTTTTTGCAGCTTTAACTGCGTTAAGTAAATTCTTACTATTTCCCGAAACAGAAAAACAAATTAATAAATCATTTTTTTTACATAATTTTTCAACTTGAAAAGAAAATATTTCATCAAAACTTATATCATTAGATATTGCAGATATAAGTGAAAAATTCGAGGCAAGAGAAATTGATTTCAAATTTAAATTTGTTTTATTATTGGTTTGTTTTATAAAATCACAAGTTAAATGGTCCGCTAAGGATGAAGATCCCCCATTTCCACATGAGTATATAATATTATTTTTTTTTATAGTTGTTGTTATTAGATTTATAATTTTATTTAATTCTTTAAAATCAACTTCTTTTAATAAATCATGTTTTTTATTTATATATTGATTGTAAAATTCATTACTTTTAAGTGTTTTTTTTATAGGAAATCTTTTGTACATTTTTTTAATTAATTTGTATTTATAGTTTTATATAATATTTTATTTTAATAATTAAATTAAAATAATCCTCAATATTATTAATATGTTATATAAAGCTTAATAATTAACACTTATGAAAAATATATTGATAACAGGTGTTGCTGGGATGATAGGGTCATCATTATTATCAAAATTAATAAAAAGAAAAGATGTCTTCATTGTTGGTATTGATAATTTTACACTAGGAAAAAAAAATAATATCAGACAATTTCTTAAAAAAAAAAATTTTAAATTCTTTAATCTAGATGCATCAAAAAAGTTTAAAAATAATTATTTATCAACTATTTTAAATAAAAGAGAATTATCTGAAATATGGTTATTAGCAGCAAATTCAGATATTGCATCAGGTGTTAAGGATCCAAATGTTGATTTCAAAAATACTTTTCTTTCAACATATAATTTTTTAAATAATTTAAATAAGTTTTTAAACAAAAATACTAAAATAATATTTGCATCTAGCTCAGCAATATATGGATCTGTAAGGGGAGTAATATATGAGAATACATCTCCTTTAAAGCCAGAGAGTAATTATGGATCGATGAAAGCTGCTTGTGAAAACTTTATAAGTTCATTTTCACATAAATATAATATTCAAAGTTTTATTTTCAGATTTCCAAATGTTGTGGGAAATAATCTTACGCATGGAGTAATTTATGATCTATCGAAAAAAATTTTGTCTAAACGAAAAAAACTTGAAGTTTTAGGAAACGGGGAGCAATGTAAGCCGTATTCACACGTTGATGAATTAATAAATTGTATGATATTTCTGAAAAATAAAAGAAAAAACGAACTAATTAACTTTTATAACATTGGATCAAGCGACAAGGGAGTAAAGGTAAAAAAAATAGTTCAATTATTAATTAAAAAATTTAATTGTAATAAGAAAATATTATATCAAAAACAAAAATTTGGTTGGCCTGGTGACATAATATCTTATAGGTATTCTAATTTGAAAATGAAAAAAGAAGGATACAGATTTAAATTATCTTCAATACAAGCCATCAAAAAAACTATTAGCTCAATATCAATAAAAAATTTTAAATAATGGATATTGCTATTTTAATTGGTGGCAAAGGAACAAGAACTAAAATAATTTCAAAAAGTACACCAAAACCTTTTCTAAAATTAAATAAAAAATCAATTATAGAAAGACAATTAGATCATCTTAAATCTTTTAAAAAAATATATTTGTTATCAAATAATAAAATTAAAAAATTCAACAATGGACTTTTGCGTAAAAACATAAGTATAATTGAAGAAACAAAACCTTTAGGCAACGCTGGGTGTTTAAAAAATTTGATCAATTTCAAGGGTATTAAGAATGATATTTTAATTATATCTGGTGACTTGGTATTTAATATAGATATAAAAAAATTTTACAATTTCCACAAAAAAAATAAAAGCGATGTAAGTTTCCTAGTTCATCCTAATGATCATATCGTTGATAGTGATGCGATTGAACTAAATAAAAATAATCAACTTGTAAAATTTCATAAAAAACCACACAAAAAAAAAAATATTGGTAATTTATGCTTATCAGGAATTATGATTATTAAAAAAAAAATTTTGAGATTTATTAAAAAAGATAAGTTTCAGGATTTTTCAAAAGATATATTGCCAAAACTTATCAAGAAAAAAATAAAAATCTATGGATACAATACAAGAGAGTATGTTAAAGATGCAGGTACACCAGAAAGAATTAAGAAAATTCAAAAAGATCTTGAGAATATTAAATATATTAAAGGATCTTTAAAAACAAAGATACCCGCTATTTTTTTAGATAGAGATGGTGTTTTAAATAAAGAATTTCAAAATAAGCATTATCAAAACCCTTTAAAAGTAATTGATGGAGCCTTTGAAGCCATAAAAAAAATTAATGAGAAAGGTTTTTTATCTGTAATTGTTACTAATCAATCCGCAGTTGCTAAAGGAATTGTAACAATTGATAAAGTTGAAAAAGATCATAAAAAATTAGAATATTTGTTTAGTCAAAAAGGCTGTTATTTTGATAGAATTTATTACTGCCCTTACTATCCATTAGCAGGTTTTAAAGGCGAGGTTAAAAAATTTAAAAAAAAATCAAATATGAGAAAACCTAACAATGGTATGTTTTTAAAAGCAGTTAAAGATTTAAATATTGATATAAAGAAATCTTATATGGTCGGTGATCGAATTACAGATTATTTAGCAGCAAAAAAAACTGGTGTTAAATTTCTTATTGTAGGAAATAAGTTTGGTATAAAAAATAAAAAAAATTTTATTAATTTAAAACAAGCTATAAACTCTATATTATAGTAAATAATTGTTATAATTTAAAATAAATTTTAATAAATGATTATCTCAAAAACTCCGTTTAGAATTAGTTTTGTTGGAGGTGGCTCTGATCATTTTAATCTTAGATCAAGCGTGCCAGGTAAAGTTATTTCCACCACTATAAATAAATATATGTATATAAATTTTAATAAAAAACATGATGATAAAGTAAGATTGTCTTACTCTATTACAGAAAATAAAGATAATACAAAAGATTTAAATCATTTAATTATTAGAAAATCCTTAGAGTATTTTAAAATTAGAAATGGAATTGAAATTACAACTCTAGCTGACATTCCATCATCAGGAAGTGGATTGGGATCCTCAAGCGCATTATGTGTTGGTCTAACAAAGGCCTTATATAAATTTAAGGGAAAAGAAATTAATAAAGAAAATTTAAGTAAAATAGCTGCTAAAATTGAAATCGATAAATGTAAAAAACCAATTGGTATGCAAGACCACTACTCAGCTGCTTATGGAGGATTTAATTCAATAATATTTAACCAAAATAAAACAGTTAAAGTAAAAAAAATTAAAATTTCTGCGAATAGGCTTAAAATTTTTAAAAATCATCTAATCATGTTTTATAGTGGAATAAATAGAAAAGCAGATAAAATTTTAGGAAAAATTAAAAAAGAAAAAAAACACAACAGACATTATGAATTACTTTCAAAATTAGCAGATCAATTTGAATATGAACTTTGCGATGGAAATATATTAAATACTGCAGAAATACTTCATGAAAATTGGATGTTAAAAAAAAATTTACATCATAAGGTTTCAAGTACAAATTTAAATGAAATATATGACAATGCATTAAAAGCAGGAGCTCTTGGAGGAAAACTTCTTGGTGCTGGTGGTGGAGGTTATTTTTTATTTTTTGCGAAACCAAAAAATCATAAAAGAATAAAAAAAACTTTACAAAAATTTAGCCAAATTGATTTCGATTTTAGTAATGATGGTTCATCTTATATTACTGTTTAGATTTATTAAAAAACAATGATTTAAATCAAATAAAATTCAGTTGAAAATTTAAATTATCTTTTAAATATTTAAATAAACTTGTTAAAATACAAAAATTAAAACTAAATGACTCCAAAAATTAGAACCAATAGTAGATCCGGTTTAGGAATAATGGTTTCTACAGTCATTATGAGCATAATATAATTTTTGTTATAACCCCAAATTCATTTTTTTTTAATCTTTTCCCATTGTATTGCACTACTTAAAATTTTTTTTATATCGTTAAATTTTGGCTTCCAATCAAATTTTATTATAAATTTATCTACGTTTGATACAATCATTTTACTATCGCCAATCCTTCGTGGACCTATTTTAAAATTAATTTTCTTATTAAGAATTTTGTTTGCAATGCTAACGACTTCTTTTACGCTGGAGCCCCTACCATAGCCACAATTAAAAATATCAGACTTGCCTCCTGATATTAAATATTCTGAAACTATTAAATGTATATCTGCCAAGTCTGTAACATGAATATAATCTCGAATTGGACTACCGTCAGGGGTATCGTAATCATCTCCATTTATAATTAATTGATTTTTTTTACCAACAGCAACTTCAGATAAGATTTTAATTAAATGTGTTGAAACTTTAGATATTAAACCAGTTCTCATTTTTTCATCTGCGCCGGCCACATTAAAGTATCTTAAAATTATATATTTTGTATTGTTTTTTTTTGAACTTTCTTTAATAAAATTTTCTAATTTAAGTTTTGATAACGCATATGGATTTAACGGATTAGTTGGATCTTCTTCAGTAACTTTATTATTTTTAGGATTACCATAAACTGCCGCAGTTGATGAAAAAACGACTCTCTTAAGATTATTTTCAAAACATGTTTCTAAAAAACTTTTTGCTTTAACATAGTTGAAATCATTATATCTTTCAGGTTGTTTTACAGATTCATCTACTCTTATTAGTCCTGCAAAATGCATAACTAAATCAAAGTTGTTTGATTTGATTAAATTAGTTACTTTTTCTTTTTCAGATATATCAAATACTTCAAGCTTTACTTTTTCTGGTAAAAGATCTTTGTTTCCAGTGATTAAATTATCTATACAAGTAACATTATACCCTTTATCAATCAAAAGATGACATACATGACTCCCAATATAACCAGCGCCACCTGTTACTAAAATATTCTTGATTGAATAAGTCATTTGTAATTATAATTAATTTAAAAATGATAAAAAATCTTCCTAAAAGTAGCAAAGTAGTGGTCATTGGAGGAGGTGTAATTGGAACCTCCTGCTTATATCATTTAGCAAAGTTTGGATGGAAAGATGTGATTTTATTGGAAAGAGACCAATTAACATCAGGAACCACTTGGCATGCTGCAGGGCTGGTAAGTCAATTAGGTCCCTCTGCTGCAATTACAAAAATTAGAAAATATACATTAGATTTATATAAAGAACTTGAAAAAAAAGTGGATCACTCTCCAGGTTTAAGACTCAATGGAGCACTTTCAATTGCAGAAAATAAAGGTAGGTGGCAAGAGTTACAAAGACAAGCAACTACAGCGCAACTTTATGACGTTGATGTAAGAATTTTAGATAAAGATCAAATAAAAAAAAATTATCCAATTGTAAATACTGATCAAGTTTTAGGAGGAATTTTAATGCCGGGCGATGGTGCCGCTGATCCATCTGGAGTAACACATATGCTTGCAAAAGCAGCAAAAATGGAAGGTGCTAAGATTTATGAAAAATCACTTGTAACAGAAATTTTAACTAAGAATGGTAGAATTTCTGGTGTTAAAGTTGATGATCATATAATTGATTGTGAATATATAGTTCTAGCATCAGGCATGTGGTCTAGACAAATAGGAGAAAAAGCTGGTGTAAGCATACCTCTTTATCCTGCAGAACATTTTTATATTATTACAGAACCTATAAAAAATCTTGCAAGCAATTTACCGGTAATACGAGATTTTGATAATCGTACATATATAAAAGAAGATGCAGGTAAAATATTAGTTGGAATTTTTGAAGGTAACTCAATTCCTGCTTGGGATAAAACGAATGTGGTCCCAGAGGACTTTTCTTTTGGTGAATTTCAAGAAAATTTTGAGCATTTTGAGCCATATTTAAATGCTGCAGTTAAAAGATTTCCAGTTTTAGAGACAGCGGGAATAAGAAAATTTTTCTCTGGACCAGAGTCTTTTACACCCGATACAAATACTCTTTTAGGAGAGGTACCAGAGATTAAAAATTTTTTTGTATGTTGCGGCCTTAATAGTATTGGAATTGGAAGTGGGGGAGGTGTTGGAAAAGTAACAGCAGAATGGTTAATTAATGGTCATATTAATGAAGATATATTTTCTTATGACATTAAAAGATTTCAAAAATTTCATTCAGAATTAAGATTTATCAAAGAGAGGATTACTGAAACACTAGGAGATTTATATGGAATGCATTGGCCGTTTAAACAACACAAAACATCAAGAAACCAAAAATTAACCCCCTATCATGAGGAAATGAAAAAAGCAGGTGCATGCTTTGGTGTTACAGGAGGTTATGAAAGACCGATGTGGTATGCAATTAATAACCAAAAACCAGAGTATGAATATTCTTATAATTATCAAAACTGGTATTCAGCTGTTGAGTATGAGACTAAAAATACAAGAGAAAACGTTGGCTTATTCGATCTTACTGCATTCTCTAAATATGACTTAAAAGGTAAAAATGTTCATTTTGAACTTCAAAAACTTTGTACTGCCAATATTAAAAACGAACCCGGTAAAACTACATATACACAAATGTTAAATGAAGATGGTGGAATTGAGACTGATCTTACAGTTGTCTGTTTTGATAAAGAATATTTTAGAATTATTACTTCAGCTGCAAATCGGGAAAGAGATAAATTTCATATTTTAAAATATTTATCTAAGGATATTGATTTTAATGATGTTACGGATGATATTGCATGTTTTGGCTTATTTGGTCCAAAAAGCAAAGATCTTCTTCAAAAATTGACCAAAGATAACATTTCAAAAAAGGACATTATTTTTGCATCATTTAAAGAAATAGAAATAAATAATGTAAATATATTATTACAACGATTATCTTATGTTGGTGAAAACGGTTTTGAACTCTATATGGATATAAATCAATCAAAAAAAATTTTTAATTTAATTAATGAGATTGGAAAAGAATTTAATTTATCTTTATGTGGTATGCACGCATTAGATACAATGCGAATGGAAACAGGTTTTTTGCATTGGGGTCATGATATATCGCCTGAAGAAAATCAATATCAAGCAGGATTGAATTTTGCTATAAGTTTAAAGAAAAATGTAGATTTTATTGGAAAAGACTCATTAGCTCAAATAAAAAGTAAACCTTTAGATAAACGCATGATGATGTTTACTTTAAAAAATAACCAGCCTGGAAAGCCTTTGTTACTTCATGACGAACCAATTTATTTAGATGATAAAATTATTGGTAGAACAACTTCAGGCAACTATTCATTTTGTTTTAATAAAAATTTATCGTTTGGATATGTAAACTCTGGAAATACAAAAAATACGCTTAAAGATAAAAATATTTATATCGAAGTAGAAAAGAAGAAATATCCAGTCGATATCTTGCACAAACCTCTTAATCAAAAAAATTTTAGGGATTAATTATTTAATAAAAGTATCGTTATATTGTTTTGTTACTCTTACAAATGTTGTGCATTTACTTAGTTGTTTTAACGAGGGAGCTCCTACATAAGTACAGCTACTTCTAACACCGCCTAATATATTTTTAATAGTGTCATTAATTTTTCCTCGGTATTTAACCCTTACAGTTCTACCTTCACTGCTTCTATAATCTGATAAACCCCCGTAATGTTTTTTATTTGCTGTCTCAGAGCTTGATCCATAAAACTCTATATATTTTGATCCATTAGATTTAACCAATTTACCTTTTCCTTCATCGTGACCTGCAAGCATACCACCTAGCATTACAAAGTCAGCTCCTCCACCAAATCCTTTTGCAACATCACCTGGACAAGTGCATCCACCATCAGCAATTATATGTGCACCTAATCCATGCGCAGCATCAGCACACTCAATTACTGCACTAAGTTGCGGATATCCAACTCCAGTCTGTAATCTTGTTGTACAAACTGAGCCAGGTCCAATTCCAACTTTAACTATATCAGCGCCTGACAATATTAATTCTTGGGTCATGTCTGCTGTTACAACATTTCCAGCAATAATTGTTTTAGTTGGATATTTATCTCTTACAGATTTTAAAAATTTGGAAAAATGCTCTGAATATCCATTTGCAACATCAATGCAGATAAATTTTATAAAACTATATTCTTTTAAAATGTTGTCTAAATTTTCAAAATCATCTTTTTTAATACCAATTGAAAGTGCAATATTTGGATGAATTGATTTAATTTTTTTGAAAGCTTTTATTTTTTTGATATCATGTTGTTTTGTTAGACATGTGATCATTTGAAACTCTGATAATTTTTCAGCAATGCCTAACTCTCCAACACCATCCATATTTGCGGCCATGATAGGAATTCCTGACCATTCATTATTTGAATACTTAAATCTATACGTTCTTTTAAGATTTACGTCTTTTCTGCTCTGAAGAGTACTTCTTTTAGGTCTAAATAGTACATCTGAGTAATCTAACTTTAGTTCTTCCTCTATTCTCACAAGGGCAAAGATATACATTCATTTTTAAAAAATTCAATTTAATATTAGTTCCAATATATGAGAATTTTTTTGATTATTTTATTATTTGTTATTCCTATCAAAGGACAAACTAAAGATTTTTTCTTGGATATCACCAATCAAATACAAGAAAATGAATTTAGACTTAGTTATGGTGTATCAGTTACAGATGTAAATAAAGATAACAAATTTGATTTTGTTGTTACAGGTTTTGGATTTAAAAATTTAGCACTTACATACAAAGATGGAAAATTAATTAATATAATTGATGAAAATATATTTACAGATCCTACCAGAAGAACAATTGGTGTTGCAGCGTGTGATATAGACAAAGATGGTTATGAAGAAATTTATTTTTTAAATACCGACACATATAGTGGAGATAAAATTTACTCTGACAGACTTTTAGATCTATACGAAGATAAGTTTATAGATTTATTTGAAATACCAAAAAATAAAGCTGATTTAAATTTGACGGCTGGAAGATCAGTTGTTTGTGTTGATAGAAAAGGAAATGGTCAGTATGGCATATATGTTGCAAATTATGGAGGTCCTACAAGGTTTTATGAAAATGTTAATAATAAAATAAATGATAAGGCAGTAGAACTTGGAATAAATAAAATAACTGGTGGAAGAGCAATAGTGTCGGGACATATATTATCAGATCAATCAGATATTTTCGCTGCAAATGAGAGAGGTGATAATTTTTTATACTATAATCTTAATGGGTCATTTACAAACGTAGCTGAAGATTATCAGGTAGAAGATAGATTTGAAAATGGAAGAGGAACTGCTTTGAGTGATATTCTTTACAGGGGAAGACTAGATATTTTAACATCAAATTGGGATGGGAATCATAGAGCCTATGTTCTTGATGGTGATAAGTTTAAAGATATCGCGCAATCTACTTATAATGATCCAACAAAAATAAGAACAATCATCTCAGCAGACTTTGATAATGATGGTTTTGATGAAATATTCATGAACAATATTGGGGAGCCAAATAAATTATTTAAGATCTTAGAGGATGGAAAATTTGAAGAAATAAAAATTAAAAATGGTTTAGAAACCTTTGGATTAGGAACGGGTGCAGCTGTTGCAGATATTGATGGAGATGGAATTTTAGAATTACTAGTATCGCATGGAGAAACAGGATTGCAGCCACTTACATTGTATAAAGCTGACATTAATGAATTTAATTATTTAAGAATTAAACCTATAAACAAATATGGAGCACCTGCAAGAGGAACAACAGTAACCTTAAAAAGCAATCAAAGAATTCATTCTAAAACTATTGACGCTGGATCAGGATATCTTTGTCAGATGGAACCGATAGCTCATTATGGAATTAGAGAGAATGAAAATGACATTAAAGTTGAGATTAAATGGACTAATGGATCAAAAACAATTTTAAATATTGAAGATTTGAATAAAACTTACGAGGTTAGACAAAATTAGTATGACAATAGTACCCATCTATAATTATTGAATAATCATAATATGCTTTTATATAAATTGAATGACCATGTGTTCACTTACAATAATTTTTGGACTGTTAGCAGGATTGTTGATTTTTGCTTTTAGAAAACCTTCTAAAGAGGAAATTTCAAAATTTAAAAGTAAAAAACAGGATCAAATTAATTGGTCTAACATGGGTTTCTGAAACTTAATTTAAATGAAAATAAAAAATAGTTTAAAATTTTTCGCTATTTTTATTTCAATATTATTTTCAATTAGTACTCTGAATTCTGCAGAAAAAAACTATTATCAAGATATAGTTAATGATTGGAATAAAATTTTTCCTGATAAAAATAGAAATGCTGCTGGACCAAAATTTTTTAAATATATTTTAGATAAAGAGATCACTTACAAAGATTTTGTAGAATATAACAAATTATATTGTGCTGTATCAGGATCATTAATAAGCCCCAATTCAACACCTGAGTTTGTATATTTAAAAGAAAATATAACCGAAAAGAAAATATGTGGTGCATATTATAGATGTTGTATTCCATGTAGCTGCGATTTAATGAAATATTCAAAAACACAGAAAATGAAATATAAATTCACTGATATTGAAAAAGAATTTTATGTATTAACAATTGATAATCCATGTGGAAAAAAAGATTTTCCAATTCAAGTAAATAAGAATTATTTTTGCAATGGTAACAACCTTGATAAGTCACAAGTAAGTGTGTTGGACAATAAATTAGTAATTGGTTACTTACATGAGAGTAGGCCGTGCTTATCTACTGATTTAGATTATATTAATTCCCACCAAGTAACCGGTAAGTTTTGTGAGTTTAGAAACAATACTCCTTTGGATCAATTAAAATCAGGAATGGGCGATATCTTCATAAAACTTGCAAGATAATTTTTTAATTTGTATAAGAATATTCAATTTATGGCGGGGTAGCTCAGTTGGTTAGAGCGCGGGACTCATAAGCCCGAGGTCAGTGGTTCGATCCCACTTCCCGCTACCATCCTAGACGATCGATATCACTGCTCCAAAAATAATTGACTGAATATAAAAATATTCTAAATATTGTTTGTGTTAAAAAAATTAACTCTAATAACTATTCTTTTTCACTTTCATAAATTTGCAATTGCTGCAAATATTGAAGAAAAAAAGAGTCTAAAGATAATAGATAGGTTTTCCTCTAACTCATTTATTATTAAAGATTCTAAAGCCTCTACAGTTGTATTATCCCATGGAAGTGGTGGAGTTTGGAAACATACACATATGTGGAAAGATAGATTGAACAATCAAGGTTACAATGTTGTTATAATTGATCACCATAAAGAAAAAGGTATCAAACCTCATGTTGGAAGGAGAGATTATAAAGATTTTCCAGAGGAAAGAGTTAAAGATCTTCTAAAATTATCACGTTGGATAAAAAAACAAAAATGGAATAGAGGAAAAATAGGTGTCATTGGATTTAGTTATGGTGGCGCCGGAACAAATCTTTTGGCAAATAATCTTGAACTAGAATTAATAAAAGATTTTAAAAAGAAAGATAAAAAACTATTTGGTGCCATTATTTCATATTATCCAGGATGTGGACTTGCAGGTGGTTCAATACCACATCAGTCATATGTGCCTATTATCATTCATATAGCCGAAAAGGATGAGCTTGTAGCACCTTATTTAAATTGTATTGATCCTATGGGTAACGATAATTTAATAATTTATAAATACCCTGAAGCACAACATTCTTTTGATGTAGATATACCTGGTTTCAAATATGATGGAGTAATACTTGCAACTGGTAGAAAATTTACAAACATTGGTCATAAAGAGTCTAGAGAATTAAGCATAGAAAGAACATTAAAATTCTTAAAAGATAATTTAAACTAATTTGCTCCAATTGTGCTCCACTGAAATTTGTTCTTGATTCAACATTGATAGAAAGGATAGAGAACATTTACAGGAGTAATTGTTCTAGTTGAGCAGAGTAGGTTTCATGGCGATAGAAACATAAGCCCGAGGTCAGTGGTTCGATCCCACTTACCACTACCATTTAGTGACCAGGAAATTCAATTAAATTTTCAACTTTATAATTGTTTTGAATTAATTTTTTGCATCCTCCAAGGTCGAATAAATTAATTACAAAAATGAAAGCTGCCACTCTTCCTTTTGAAATTTCAACTAATTTTGCAGCAGCCTCTGCCGTACCTCCTGTGGCAATTAAATCATCAATTATTAGGACATTGTCTTTTTCATTAATCGAGTCTTTGTGCACTTCTATTGTGGCTGTTCCATATTCAAGCTCAAAATCAACAGAATGAACATCTGCAGGTAATTTATTTTTCTTTCTCAACATAATGAAAGGTTTTTTTAGTAGATAGGAAACAGCAGATGCAAAAACAAAACCTCTAGATTCAATTGCAGCAATTTTATTAACCTTATATTTTTTTGATCTTTCAATAATTTGGTTAACTGTCTCTTCAAAAGCTTTTTCATTTTTAATGAGAGTTGTTATGTCTCTAAATAAAATACCCTTTTTAGGATAGTCAGGTATTGATCTAATATATTCTTTTAAATCCATATTACTTAATTATAACTATTAAATAATAAATTTTTTAAATATGGCAAATAATAAATTAGCTATAATTGGCGGAAGTGGTCTCTATGACGTAGAAGAATTTAAAGATAGAGAAATGTTGAGTATTGATACAGCTTGGGGAAAGCCATCTGATCAAATTTTAAAAACAAAATATAATAACCATGAGGTATATTTTTTACCTCGTCACGGAAGAGGTCATTTTATATCTCCATCAAAAATAAATTTTAGAGCCAATATAGATGCATTAAAACAACTCGGTGTTACAGATATTGTATCAATTTCTGCAGTAGGATCTTTGAAAGAAGATCATTCTCCAGGTAAATTTGTAATAGTTGATCAATTTATAGACAGAACATTTGCAAGAAATAAAACTTTTTTTGATGATGAAATAGTAGCTCATGTATCAATGGCTCATCCAACCTCAAACGGACTGATGAATGCTTGTGAAGAAGCTATAAAAAAAGAGAGCATACCTTATCAAAGGGGAGGAACTTATGTTGTAATGGAAGGTCCTCAATTTTCTACATTAGCAGAGTCAAATTTGTACAGATCGTGGAAAGCTGATGTTATTGGAATGACGAACATGCCTGAAGCAAAACTCGCAAGAGAAGCCGAAATAAGATACGCCTCCGTGTCAATGGTAACAGATTATGATTGTTGGCATCCAGATCATGAAAATGTTGATGTCCAACAGGTCATTAAAGTTCTTTTAGATAATGCTGTAAAAGCAAAAAATATGATTAAAAATTTGATCAAAAATTTTGAAAATCACATTGATCCAAATGATCCAACTAATAATTGTTTAGATGTTGCAATTATTACTGCTCCAGAAAAGAGATCCCAAAAAACAATTGAAAAACTAAAGTATATAGCTGGAAGAGTATTGAATAAATAATGAGAATTGAGGGAAAAAATTATAAGACTATCTGGTTTGATCAAAATTCAAAAAATGTAAAAATAATTGATCAGACAAAATTACCTCATGAATTTATTATTAAAGATTTAGAAACTGTTGATGATGCGGTTAATGCAATAAAAGTTATGGAGGTAAGAGGGGCTCCATTAATTGGAGCTACAGCAGCATTTGGTATTGTTTTAGCTATTAAAGAAAACAATGATTTAAATTTTATAAAAAGAAGTGCTGAAGATTTAGTTAAAGCAAGACCTACTGCAATTAATCTTCAATGGGCCGTTCATAGAATGAATAACAAAATCTCTATGATTAAATCTGAAAACCTATTTGATGTTGCTTTAAAAGAAGCTGAGTTAATTTGTGATGAAGATGAAACATTTTGTGAAGAGATAGGAAAAAATGGTCTCAAGGTAATAGAGGAAATTTATAATAAGAAAAAAAGCACTATAAATATACTAACACATTGTAATGCCGGATGGTTAGCAACGATTAATTGGGGTACGGCTACATCTCCAATATATCATGCACATAAAAAAGGAATACCAATACATGTTTGGGTAGATGAAACAAGACCAAGAAATCAAGGTGCAAACCTAACTTCATATGAACTTAATGAAGAAGAAATACCAAATACAATTATTGCAGATAATACTGGTGGAATATTAATGCAAAGGGGGCAGGTCGACATGTGTATTGTTGGTACTGATAGAACATTGTCTAATGGAGATGTCTGTAATAAAATCGGAACCTACCTTAAAGCACTTGCAGCAAATGATAATAATGTCCCTTTCTATGTTGCATTACCTAGCTCAACAATTGATTGGAATTTAAAAAATTCAAAAGATATTCCAATTGAAGAGAGGGATTCCAAAGAGCTTTCTCATGTAGATGGAATAATAGGAGATAAAAAAATTGATGGAATTCAAATTTATCCTAAAAAAAGCAAAGCATTAAATTTAGCTTTCGATGTTACACCAGCAAAATATGTTACAGCTTTAATTACAGAACGAGGAATATGTGAAGCATCTGAAGATGGCCTTAAAAGATTATTTAAATGAAAAATATAAAATCAGAAATAATTAAATTTTCTAAGTTGTTAAATAGCAGAAAATTATCAGCTCTAAGGTCAGGCAATATCTCAGTTAGGTTTAAAAATGGTTTTTTAATAACGCCTTCTGGAAAGAAATATTCATCTCTTAAAAACAAAGATATTGTGTATGTAAGTTTAAATGGAAAATTTGATAAAAAATTAGGAATTCCATCCTCTGAGTGGAAATTTCATCAAGATATTTATCTAAAAAAAAAAGATGCTAATGCAATAGTGCATTCACATTCAACTAATGCCACTGCATTGTCAGTTCATAAAAAATCAATTCCAGCTTTTCATTATATGGTAGCTTTAGCAGGTGGAAATGATATTAAATGTGCAAACTATGCAACCTATGGTACTAGAAAGCTTTCAATTAATATTTTAAAAGCTTTAAAAAATAGAAAAGCATGTTTAATTTCAAATCACGGTCAAATTGCATATGATGACAATTTATCCAAAGCTTTTGAATTAGCTGAAGAGGTTGAAAATCTCTCTTTGCAGTATATAACGGCTCTCAAGATTGGTAAGCCAAAGATTCTTTCAAATGTCGAAATGAATAAAGTATTGGCAAAGGCTAAAAACTATAAGAGAGGATAATTTATGACTAAAGTAGGCGAACATATTACTTTAGATATAATTGGTACAAATAGAGAGTACGAACCTGCTTTCTTTGAAAAATTAGTTTATAAAATTGCAAAAGTTGCAAAAGTAACAGTTTTAGAAATTTCAAAATATAAATTTGAACCTCAAGGCTTTACAATTGTAGCACTTCTTGCCGAAAGCCATATAAGTTTTCACACTTTTCCTGAAAAAGGTATAATTAGCTTTGATTTCTTTACGTGTGGAAAGGTTTCACCTTCAGTTGCATTGAAAATTATTAAAGAGGAAATTCAACATACAAATATTATTAAAAAAGAATTTAATAGAGATACAATTGATCTTTACCATGATAATTATAGCTCACCTGGATTAAACAAAGCATATGTAGTTAATAAAGTTTTAGAAAATTTTAAATCTAAAGTTGGTCAATATATTGAAATTCTTGATTTGGAACAATTTGGAAAAGCATTATTTATTGATAATGAAATACAAGTAGCAGAAAGTGATGAACATCTTTATAGCTCAACATTTGTTAATTCTGGTCTTAAATTAAATCCTAAAAAAGAAAAAGCTGTAATTATCGGTGGAGGAGATGGTGGTGTTGCAAGAGAATGCATTTCACAAAACTTTGGTTTTATAGATTGGTTTGAATTGGATCCTGAGGTAGTTGATGTATGTGATAAACATTTAAGTAAAATAGGTGAAAAGGCTACTGAAAAAAATTCAGTAAAATGTGTGTGGGGAGATGCATTTGAAAGTATTAAATCTGTTAAGGATGACACTTACGATCAAATATTTGTTGACTTAAATGATGATCAATTTTGTATAGATCTTGCAGCAAAAAATATGGAATCTTTAGTGAGAATATTAAAACCTAAAGGAGTTATTACAGCGCAGGTTGGAAGCCAAGATAAAAAACCAAAACAGGTTGATAGTTGGTTAAATGTTTTTAATGAGAATTTTGGAAATACACAACTTTCAAGAGTTTATATCCCAAGTTTTGATTGTGCTTGGAACTTTTCTTCATCAATAAATCATTAATTTTTCTTTTTAAATATCAATATTTGTGAAATAATAAATCTTATTATTTTGGAGGAAAAATGAATAAATTTAAAACATTAGGATTAGGAATATTAATCTCCTTTTTCTTAACAATATCTTCAAATGCAGACTCTATTAGAATTGGAACCGAGGGAGCTTATCCTCCTTGGAATTCTAAAGATGCTTCTGGAAACCTGATAGGTTTTGAAGTTGAGCTTGCAAATGAACTATGTAAAATCATGAAAGCAGAATGCACAATCGTCGAACAGGATTGGGATGGAATGATTCCAGCTTTATTAATGAGAAAATTTGATGCGATCATGGCAGGCATGTCGATTACTGCAGAAAGACAAAAAACAATTACTTTTTCTCAAGGTTATGCTGATGAAGTTGCTTCTCTAGCAGTAATGAAGGGATCTAATCTTGAAGGAATGGATACCCCAGAAGGTATAAATTTATCTTTAGGTGGATCCGATGTAAAAAAAGCTCTTAAAACACTTACAGGTGTATTAGCTGGCAAAACAGTTTGTGTGCAAACAGCTACTATTCACCAAAACTTTTTAGACTCAGGTGATGTTGGAAGTGTAAATGTAAGAACTTACAAAACTCAAGATGAAGTTAATCTAGATTTAGCATCAGGAAGATGTGATGCTGCATTAGCAGCCGCTGTTGCTTTTACTGATTACGCTGATAAATCTGGCAAACCTGTTGTTCTAGTTGGACCTACTTTTTCAGGCGGTGCATTTGGAAATGGAGTAGGTGTTGGAATTAGACAAGGCGGAGACGATGCTATCGGAAAAAGAGATGCTAAACTTTTAAAAGATTTCAACAAAGCAATTGATAAAGCTAGAAAACAGGGAATTATTAGCAAACTTGCTATTAAACACTTTGGTTTCGACGCTTCTATGTAAATATTTCAGATTTGGCGACTATATAATATAGTCGCCAAAATCTATGGAACTTCTCGCATTTGGTAAAACTGGTTGGGGTGATGAGTTATTTTATGCAACCCTAATGACTTTAGCTGTTTCAATAACTGCGATGTTAATTGGATTTTTCTTTGCAATTATTTTTACCCCTTTAAAATTATCAAAACACAAAACATTAAATTTAATTGGTAATTTTTACACTACAGTTATTAGAGGTGTTCCAGAATTATTGGTAATTTATCTTTTCTTTTTTGGTGGAAGTGGAGCAATAATGTTTGTTGCTTCTATGTTTGGTTATTATGAATATATTGAAATTAATGCATTTATTACAGGTTCATTTGCAATAGGTATTATTTCAGGTGCATATTCAACTGAAGTGTTTAGAGGGGCTATACAATCACTAGATAAAGGTCAGTTTGAAGCTTCAAAAGTTTTGGGAATAAAAAAACATATTCAGTTTTATAAAATTATCCTTCCTCAAATGTTAAGACTTGCAATTCCAAATCTAAGCAATGTTTGGCAAATTACTTTAAAAGATACCTCTTTAATCTCAGTAACAGGTTTAGTTGAAATTATGAGACAATCATATATTGCTGCTGGATCAACTAGAGATCCTTTGTTTTTTTACTCATTTGCTGCAGTTCTATATTTATTATTAACGTACTTGAGTATGAAACTAATAAACAAATTGGAAGTTAAATATAGTAGGGGATTTTAAATGGATTTTGAATTGATGATTGGTAGCTTTCCAAAGTTATTAAGTGCAACTGTAATTACTCTGAAACTTTTGTCATTATCCTTATTTTTTGGATTGTTTATTGGTTTACTTTTTGCAATTTTAAGAATGAGTAAAAATCCAATTATAAATAAATTTGCATATGGATACTCATACGTTTTTAGAGGTACACCATTATTGGTTCAAATATTTATTATTTATTTTGGACTTGGGCAAATTGAATACTTAAGATCAACTTTTTTATGGGTGATACTCAAAGAGCCATATTGGTGTGCAGTAATTGCCTTTGCATTAAATACAGGTGCGTACACATCAGAAATATTAAGATCAGCTTTTCAAACTATTAAACCTGGCTTAATAGAAGCTGGAAAAAGTCTTGGTATTCCAAACAAAGTAATTTTTTATAAAATACAAATACCTATAGCGATTAAACAATCATTACCTGCTTATGGAAATGAAATTATATTAATGCTTAAAGGAACATCACTTGCAAGTACAGTAACATTGATGGATCTTACAGGTGTTGCAAAATATATTATTTCAACAACTTTTAAACCAATAGAGGTATTCATAGTTGCTGGAGGTATATATTTATTTATGACCTTTTGCGTTCATAATTTTATAAAGTTTCTTGAAAAAAAATACGGTTTTCAAACTTAAAATTTTAAATATATACGTTTGAAATAAAATCCTAAAGTAAGAGCTCTTACAAATAAAAACATTGTAAAAGAAATCCACAAACCATGATTTTCAAAATTTTGAACTAAAAAATAAGAGGATAATAGATAAAATATCACCGAAATAAACATTGCATCTCTAAGCTCTCTTGATTGTGAAGCACCAATAAAGATCCCATCAAACTGATAACAAAATGAGGATATGAAAGGTAATAAAATCAACCAAATTGAGAACTGATAACTGATAATTTTAACACTCTCAATATCAGTCATAAAATTAATGAATATGTTATTTACAAAATAATAAATAAAAGAAATTGCTGCTCCAGTAAATGAGCTTAATATAAACGAGTTTTTGACTGTATTTAAAAATAACTTTTTATTTTTTTTACCAATTGAGAATCCAATTATACCTTCTGTTGAAAAAGCATATGAGTCTAAAATAAACGCGGAGAGAAACATTAAATTAATTAAAATTGTGTTAGCAGCTATATATTCTTCCCCAATTTTACTACTTAGGTATGTAAACCAAAAAAAAGAAAAAGTTAATAAAATTGTTCTTAGAAATATATTTAAGTTTATTTCAATTAAACTTTTAATTTTAGAAATATTTAAAATTTCTTTAATATTTAAATTAATTTTTGTATATTTTTTTAAGAAATGAAAACTGTAAATTAAAAATATAAAGGAGGTTGCAAAAGTAGCTAATAGAGTTCCATACGCAACACCTTTAATATTAAGGTCATATTTTAATACCAATATTGTACTTATTAAAATATTTAAAATTGATAAACTTCCAATTGTTAAACTTGATATTTTGGTTTTTTGTAATCCTATAAATAAACCAATTATAATATAAATAGTTAGTTCAAATATTGATGAATAAATTCTAATATCAAAATAAATTTTAAAGTTTCTTTCAGTTTCTTTTGATAAATCAAAAAAAAATAAACATAAACTAAAGATCTGTTTTTTAAAAATTATCAGAAACAATGATATTAAAATTACAAAAAATAAATTTCTAAAAATTAAATTTAAAATACTTTTATAATCTTCTTTTCCATGTGATTGACTCACAATCCCAACTGTTCCCATTCTTAAAAAACCAAAACTCCAAAAAATTAATGAAAAAAAACTTGTAGCTACACTTGTTGCAGCTAAAAAACTTTTATTACCTGAATTTCCCATCAACGCTGTATCAACAATACCAACAAGAGGAATTGCAAGATTTGCAAAAAAAATAGGAATAGATAAGCTAATTATATATTTGATTGATGACTTATCGCTCACTAAGGGATTAGTAACTTGTATATTCTTTTATTTCTTTTATTTTTGAGCCCGTATGATTATTTATTTCCAATTTTATTTTTGCTCTTTCATCATTTAAGAAATGAACATCTCTTGATAGTTTTATAAATTCATCACCAAAATCTGAATTTTTTTCACATAATCTTTTATCATCCTCTATAATCCAAAGCTTATTATTAATTTCTTTAAGAAATTTAAATAAGCTATCAAGTTTTTCGTCAGATTTTACATTTTCAATAAACTGACTTTTGAGTACATCATATTCGTTATTTATAAATGTAAGTTTTTCAGAATCCTTAATTTTTTCTTTTTTTATTTCTAAAATTGAAATTTTATCTAAAAGCTCACCAACAGAGACCTCAACTACTATTTTATTCATAATTTTTTATACTGTGTTAAGTTGTTACAAATATGTCTAATATATTAATTATTAAACACGGTTCATTAGGCGATATAGCTCAAGCAAGTGGTGTAATTCAAGATATTTCTGAAAATCACAAAAATGATGATGTATTTATTTTAACAACAAAACCTTATTTGGACTTACTTAAAAAAAATCCATATATTAAAGAGCCTATTTTAGATAAGCGATTATCAAGATTTAATCTTTTTTACTTATATTCATTAATGAGAAGTTTAAAAAAGTATAATTTTTTGAAAATATATGATTTACAAAATTCAAATAGAACATTTTTCTATAAAAATATCCTTTTTAAAAATTCTAATAAAGATATTTGGTCATCGTCTTTAACAACTTTGCCAGATGGTAAAACAAAAGAAGAATTTGATAAGCTTTCAGTTTTAGATCGTTTTGATCATCAAATTAGAACCTCTAATTTAATTTCAAAACATACTCTTTACCCTGATTTTTCATGGGCCTGTTCTGATATTACAAAACTTAAAAATGAATACAATTTAAACAAATATATTTTGCTTTTCCCATTTTGCTCACCACGCTTAACGAAAAAAAGATGGCCATTCTATAATGAACTTTCAAACAAAATTAAGGATAAGTTTAAAGCTGAATACAAGATAATTATTGCCCCTGGACCAGAGGAAATAAAAGAAGCCTCAAATATAAATGCAGAATGTATTTTAGATAATGAAAAATCATTAAATATTTCTCAATTAGCATCACTAATAAAATATAGCACCTTTGTAATTGCAAATGATACTGGCCCTGCACATATAACTGCACACTTAGGTGTTAAAGGGCTTGCACTATTTGGTCCACATAAACCTGCAAAACTTGTAAGTATAGAAAGAGAAAAATTTAAAGCAATTCAAGTTGAAGATTTAAAAAAACTATCTGCAGACAGGGTATTTGAGAGAATGTTGGAGTTATTATTTTAGCTAAAAAACTAAGTATAAATCTTATCTGATAAACCGTAAATAAGAATAGCACTTAAAATAGTTAAAACTCCAGGCGCAATAACACCTTCGATTGAAGTTTTATCTGTGTGACCTAATTTGCTAATTTTAATTGCATAAAAGCCTATTAAAAGTGACATCAAATTTTGTACAAATATTAAATTAAAAAATCCCCAGGTATTTTCAACACCTCCAGATCTTATAAACATAATATAAATAGCCATTAAAACTGATCCAAGAAAGAATGATCCAAAAAACCTTGTCATGATAGCTCCAGTTTTGTCCATAGCGTATTGATCTAAGAAAGATTGAGTAGCAAAGATACATCTATATGCGTAAAAAGCATAACCAAGAAAATGAACAACGTATACAACAAGGTAAAATATTCCGTTAAATTTGTCTATCATAATTTAAATTTATAAGATTCGTTTATAGCTTTCAATAATCTTATCCCAATGAAAATTTTTAGAATTTTCATTAGCCGCTTTTCCATATTCAAAATATTTATTTTCTTTAAATATTTGAACTATACTTGAATAAATATCATCCAAATTATTACCATCACATATTAAACCAGTTTTTTCATGTATAATTGCATCTGAAGCACCACCATCTTTTCCTCCAATTGAAGGAATTCCATATTGAGCTGCTTCTACATAGGATATACCAAATCCCTCAACTGATTTTTTGTAAATAATAGATGGCATTATAAATACATCGGATTTTGAAATTAATGCATTTTTAAAATCACTGGGAATATCTTTTAAAAATTTTACTTGATCCTCTAATTTAAGCTCAATTACAAGTTTTTTTAAATTTTCTTCTTCATCACCATAACCTATACATATGTAGACAATATCTGGATAAACTTCTTTCAGATTTCTGATAGCCATAATCACTTTTTCGTGATTTTTTCGTTTATCGTATCTTGAAACAGTAATAAGTCTTTGTTTTTTACCCTTAAATACATCATCAGCTTTTTTTAAATCTTTGCTTGGTATTTCCTTTACAGGATCAACACCTGGATTAATTACTAATATTCTGTGTTCTTCAACACCAAGATTGATAGCAAGATCTTTTGTAAAATTAGAGTTTGCTATTACATGATCTACATTATTTAACACATTTAATACT
>CACHTB010000012.1 GCA_902582735.1 uncultured Pelagibacteraceae bacterium | reverse complement strand
TATTTGTTTGTCAAAGAAAATAGATCCTTGACTTCCTCCAACTATTAATATTTTAACAATATCTTTTTCTAAATTTTGAGGATTTTTTTCTATTTCATAAATTTCTTTTCTCAAAATTGGAGCAATCAATGCAATTTTACTTAAATATTTTTTGGGAAATAATTTCAAGTTTTTATCATAACACAAAACCTTTTTTGCAATTTTAATCATATATTTATTAGATCGTCCAATTACACTATTTGGTTCAAATAAAATTATCTCACAATTTAAAAATAATGATGCAAAACAAAATGGAAAGGACATGTACCCACCTGTGCTTATAATTTTATTTATATTATTTTTATTTAAGTAATTATATGACACAAAAATTACATAAATAAATTTAAACAATTTAAATGGTAGAGACCAAATATTACTAAATAGGTTTGGTACTTTAATTAAATTATATTCGTAATCTTGTTTATTTATAAATTTAGTGCCTCTTTCATCTGTGGCTATATGGACGTCAAAATTATTTTTTAGATGATCATAAATTGTAAGAGCAGGTATTACATGGCCACCTGAACCACCTGTTACTATTAATATTTTTGTCATATATCTGATAATCTTCTTTTTGTTAAGTTAAGTATTATACCTGAAACTAAAGCTGTACTTATTATAGACGAACCACCATAACTTAAAAATGGTAGGGTCATACCAGTAGTGGGCAATAATCTAATATTTACTCCAACATGTACAAATGTTTGTAACAATATCAATGTTACACATCCAATTAAGATTAATTTATTTTTTTCAGAAAGAGTATTATTAATTTTTTTGATTACATTATAGGAGAAAACTAAATATAAAATCATTATCAAAATTACAATAATAGCTCCAAACTCTTCTGAAATAACAGAGATTATATAATCTGTGTGCGCCTCAGGAACTTTTAAATTCAATGTTCCTTCACCGATTCCTCTACCAAAAAATCCACCACCAGAAATTGCATCACTTGCTCGATCCGCTTGGTAATTATTTCCACTACTAGCATTCAAAAAAGATAGAAGCCTTATTTTTATGTATTCAAACTTTGATACAAAAAATATTAAATAAGTTGATATTGATATTGTAAAAATAAAAAACAAAAAGAATAAATATATGTTTATTCCTGAAACAAATATTAATGTTAACCATACCATAGTAATCAATAATGTTTGGCCAAGGTCTGGCTGGGAGATTAAAAGAAGTATAACTGGCAAAAGAACAATGCCACTTAATAAATATTTATAAAAAATATTTTTATTTAAGCAGAGCAAAATTGAGATAAATACAATAAAGTATGGCTTTAGCAATTCAATTGGTTGAAAACGTGGTAAAATCCCTAAATCAAGCCATCTTTTTGATCCTTTTACTTCTATGCCTACAAATGGGACCATTAAAAGAAACACTAGTGTGATAAAAAAAAAAGCTAGTGAGATTTTGATTAAGATATCTTCTTTCAAAATTGAGAGTAAAAACAGTATTAAGGCTCCAAGCCCAATAAAAATTAAGTGTTTAATAAAAAAGTAATATGAGTTCGTATCAAGTTTGTCAGAAGCAATTAAAGATGTTGATACTAGAGAGAAGAAAAGACCTAAAAAAAATAAAACTGAAATAAGAAAAAGGATAAATTTATCTATATTCTTCCACCAATCATAAAAATTTTCAAAAAATCTATGCATTTATATATTTTTTAAGCAATTGATTGAAATATCTTCCTCTTTCCTCGAAATTTTTAAACTGATCAAATGAAGCTGCTGCGGGACTGAATAAAATAGTTTTTTTTTCCTTTTTATTTTTTTTAATATCTGAAAATAATTTAGAAAGAATATCCTTTAGATTTTTTGATGAATGCAATCTGCATTTATTATTCAGCACATTTGAAAAAAATGCTTTGTTAGTTCCATAGATATAAGCTTTTATTTTCTTAAAATATTTTTTATTTAAATTTAGTTTATCGCCTTTCTTTGCTAAACCTCCTAAAATCCAATAGATATTTTCGTATGATTGTAACAATGGCACTGTTGATGAAAATGATGTTGATTTTGAGTCATTAACAATTAAACAATTTTTTTTATCGTAAACAATTTGTTGTCTATAATTTAATCCTTGGAAACTGTTTACTACTTTTAAAATTTTGGAATTATCAAGTTTTAAGATATTAGAAAGCTTTAGTACAAATGATAGATTTTTTCTGTTTGATAAATTTTTAAAATAATTATTTTTTATTTTTTTATAAAAACTATCATATTCTTTAAAGTTTACATTTTTTATTTTAGATTTAACGTTTTGGGATCTTAAAATATCTTTAATCAGTCCATTATTTTTTTCGATAAGTGCTATAGATTTCTTTTTCTGTTTTTTAATTAATTTTAATTTAGCATTTACATAATTTTTAAACGTTTTATGCCTCTCCAAATGGTCGGGGGCTATATTCAAGATTAGAGCTATATTGGTCTCAAAATATTTGCTGTATTCGATTTGATAGGATGAAGCCTCAATAACAAAAATTGTATTTTTTTTTATTTTTTTTTCTTTTAATATTGGATTTCCAATATTTCCCACTAATCTAACATCTTTTTTGTGGTATTTTAAAACTTCGTAAATTAATTTAGATGTAGTTGATTTTCCATTTGTTCCTGTAATAGTAATTTTATTTAATTTTGGATATGTTTTGTAAAAAATATCTAACTCACTAATTATTTTATTTTTATTTTTTTTTAAAAACTTGGATAAAATACATTTATTTATATCAATTCCAGGGCTTAAAAAAATATAATCGAAATGTATTTTTTTTATTCTACTTGGAGAATAAAAGTATTTAATATGTTTTTTATTTTTTACAGAAAAATTATCATCAAAAACTAATATATCATTATTTCTATTTAAAAAGTCAAAACAAGCACCTCCAGATTTTCCTAAACCATAAATTAAAATTTTTTTTTTAAAAAAAAAATTTTCTTTTAATATCATTATCTTAATTTTAGAGTTGCAATTCCAATTAATGCTAAAATTATAGATATAATCCAAAATCTAATTACAACAGTTGACTCTGGCCATCCTTTTTTCTCAAAATGATGATGTATTGGAGCCATTCTAAAAATTCTTTTTCCAGTCAATTTAAATGAAACAACCTGCACAATTACAGATATAGCCTCCAAAACAAACAAACCACCCGTTATAGCTAAAACAATTTCATGTTTAGTTATAATCCCAACTGCCCCTAATGATCCGCCTAAAGAAAGTGACCCAGTGTCTCCCATAAAAATTTTTGCAGGTGGTGCATTAAACCAAAGAAAACCAAGGCACGCACCTATTATAGCGCCACAAAATATTGAGGCCTCTCCAACACCCTCTATATAAGGAATTTGTAAATACCCTGAAAAAACCATGTTTCCAGAAACATAGCTTATCAATGCAAAGCATGAGGCTACAAGTATCACTGGAACTGTTGCTAAACCATCTAAACCATCAGTCAAGTTTACAGCATTAGATGAGCCTACAAGTACAAAAATATAAAATGGTATAAAAAACCAACCTAAATTAATGACTAAATTTTTTAAAAATGGGAAATATAAATTTTCTATTTCATCTGATGCACCTGAATAATATAAAATTAATATCCCAACAAATGCTAAAAATATTTGAATTGAAATTTTAAATTTAGAAGAAACTCCACTTGAATTGTTGAATTTTATTTTTTTGTAATCATCATAGGCACCTAACAGTCCAAAAGTACCGGCAATATAAATAAGAAACCAATTATAGGGATTTGATAGATCTCCCCACAAAAGGACACCCGAAAAAACACCAAACAATATTAATAAACCACCCATCGTTGGTGTTCCAATTTTTTTTACTATATGTTCATCTGGTCCATCATCTCGGATTGGATTGTGTATTTTTTTTGATGAGAAATATCTAATAAATGGTCCACCAGCTATAAATACCACTATCATAGCTGTAAACATTGATAATCCAGTTCGGACAGTCAGATATTTAAAGACATTAAAAAAAACTAAAAGTATCAACTAAATTTGAAAATAAAATATAAAGCATAAATTAATTTAATTTTTTTATTATTTCGTTTAATCCAGTCGAATTTGATCCTTTCACCATAAGATAATCATTATTGTTAATTTCATTACTCATAAACTTCAATATTTCACTTTTAAATTTTAAGATTTTGCCCTTCTTTTGTGTTCTTAATTTGTTGAAAGTATAAATTATATCTTTGCCATAGACATATACTTTAGATATTTGAGTTTTATTAATATTATTTGCAATATCAAAGTGTAATTTTTTTGAAAATTTACCAAGCTCTAACATATCACCAAGCAGCAAATATTTGGCATTTCTTGTTTCAATTTTATCAAATTTTTCAACAGAAAATTTCAATGATAATGGGTTTGAATTATAACTTTCATCAATCAAATGGATTGTCTTTTTTTTAATTTTAATTTTTTTTAAGTTACCTCTACCTGATGGTTGAATGTAATCTTTGAATATATTTTTATTCAGTTTATCGATTTTTACGAAATTCGATATTACTGCAATAGCTGCTGCTAAATTAAGCTTAAAATTATATAAATTTTTATTAGTTTTAAATTTGTATTTTTTTTTGTTTGCTTTTATTTCGATAATTTTTTTTATTCTATTTTTTTCATTATCTATAAATTGAAAATCTGATTTATTTTTAATACTAAAGGAAATTATCTTTAATCCTCTCTTTAATGCTCTCTCCTTAAAAAAACTATAAAAAGCATCATCTGCATTTAAAATGATTTTTCCTCCAATAGTTATATTTTTTATAATTTCAGCTTTTGCCTCTGCAATTCCCTTTATTGAACTAAAGTTCTTAATATGAGCATAAGATATATTAGTTATTACTCCAATATCGGGTTGGATTAAATTAGACAACTTATGAATTTCACCTTTCTTATCCATTCCAATTTCAAACACTCCAATTTTATGTTTCTTATCAATATTAAATAAGGACAATGGGACTCCATATTGATTGTTAAATGATTTATTTGAATATGAAGTTGGTATTAAAGTATTAAGACTCTGACTAATTAGTTCTTTTAAAGAAGTTTTACCAGCAGATCCTGTAATTGCGACAATGGGTGTCCCTAATGATTTACGTATTATACATGATAAATTTGAAAAAGTTTTAAGTGTATCTTTTACAAATATTTTTCTTGGATTTTTTTTCGAATAATTTTTTTCTAATATACAAATAGACGCTTTTTTCTTAAGAGCTTCATCAGCAAACTTGTTTCCATCAAAATTTTTTCCTTTAATACCAAAAAAAATATTATTTTTTTTTACATCTTTTGAATTAATTGATGCTCTATTAATTAAAAAATTATTATTAATTTTTATATTTAAGTATTCATTAATAATATTTACCTTTAAATTCTTAGATAATTTTTTATTTTTCTTACGAATAGCACCAATCATACATACTTTATCTGAGAAAAATTTCTTAATTTTGTATTCTTGGTAATTTTCATGACCTTTTCCCGCTACTATTAATATCTCATCAGACCTTAGATCTTTTATTGACTTTTCAATTGCATTTTTTCTTGAAGGGATTTCAACTAATTTTGATTTTAAAATCTTAGCTTTTATTTCGTTTCTTATTTTTTTTGGACTTTCTGTTCTAGGATTATCGTCAGTTAAATATATTTTGTCACATAAATCATTAGCAATTTTTCCCATAACTGATCTCTTTGGTTTATCCCTATCTCCTCCGCAACCAAAAACTAAATTTACTTTTCGATGTTTAAACTGCTCTTTAATGTTTAAAATACAGGTCTCCAACGCATCAGGTGTATGAGCATAATCTAAAATAGCTATTGAATTATTTTTAAAATTCCCAATTTTTTCAAAACGACCTGGTACAGCTTTAATATTTTCTACAGATTTAAGAATATTATCTAATTTTATGTTGCTTTTATGTGCGGCTAGAATTGACATTAAAAGATTTTTAATTTGGATCTTACCAATCAATTGGGTTTTTAAATTATATTTTTTTTTATTAAATGAAAATGTTAATTCTTGTTTATTATCAACGATAGAATATTTTTTAATTAATAAGTCACCATTTACTGATCCAATTGTAAATTTTTTAATTTTATTTTTTTTACAAATATTTTTTAAAATTTCTGCATATTTTGTGTCCTCATCAAAAATAGCAACAGATCCTTTTTTCATCAATTTCTTAAACAAAATTAATTTTGCATTTAAATAATCCTTTAAGGTTTTATGATAATCTAAGTGATCTCTGCTTAGATTTGTAAATATTCCAACGTCAAATTTTAATCCATCAAGCCGATGTTGTTTTAACCCGTGACTTGATGCTTCTAATATCACATTATTAATTTTTTTTTTTTCTAAATAATTTAAATTCTTTCCAGTTTTTATTGGATCAAAAGTAGTATTTGATGTTTTTTCAATTTTTTTTTCTCCACTAATTCCAAGGGTACCGAAAGATGCTACCTTTTTTTTGTTTTTTTTTAAAATTTTATAATAAAAATTTGCAATTGAAGTTTTTCCATTAGTGCCTGTAACAGCAATTAGATTTTGTGGTTTTTTTTTAAAAATTTGTGAAGACAACGTAGATAATATTTGTCTTGGATTGTTTTGTTTTAAATAAATAATATTGTTTTTAATTTGATCTTTAAATTTTGAAGAAATAATAATTTTTGCTCCATTTTTGATTGCATCGTTTATATAATTGTTTCCATCAAACCTATCTCCTTTAATTGCAATAAATATGTAATTTTTTTTTACCTCTTTCGAATTAAATGCTAATCCTGAGAAATTAAAATTTTTAAATTTTTTATTTATATTTGGAAGATAATCTTTAAGTAACATCATTTACGCTCTTAATATTTTGTGGCTAAAATTGGCCCAATTTTATCAATTATTTGACCTGTGACCCAAACGGTAGTCCATCCAGCGGTGTTCCTCCAATTCCCTTTATAAGGTTGTCTTCCATCTCTATAATTATAAACAAAATCTTTATTTGGTTTTGGCTCATCTAACATTACTACTAAAGCAAACTTTGGATCTGATGCAGGGAAAACAGAAGCAAAAGTATTTATTTTTTTCTTTGAATATTCCCCATCTACTGGTTGATCGGCAGTACCTGTTTTTCCTCCAACTTCAAAACCAGCAACATTTGCAAATCCAGCCGTTCCCTCTTTTGTTGATACTATTTTTCTTAATATTGGATTAATAAGATTTGAAACATCTTGATTGATTAATCTTATTTTATCATGTTCATCTTTTTTTTTTATCAATGTTGGATTTATTTCGTATCCACCATTAGTAATAATAGAGTAACCTTTTGTGAGCTGTAAAAGTGTAGTAGCTATACCATGTCCAAACGCAACTGTAGCAAGCTTACATTTACCCCATCGTCCTATTTGAGTGCTTCCAATTTCATCCGTATCAAATGTAAGTTGGTTTAATATTCCAATTTTAACTAAAAAATCCTCAAAATTATGTATTCCAACTTTTTGGGCAATACGAACAGATCCTATATTTCCAGATCTTATTAAAATCTCTTCGGCAGTTAAATCTGAAGGTATTTTATTGTCATATTCCTCTATTGAATTTTTATTACATGTAATTTTTTTTTTTAGATCCGTAAATTCTGTTTCTGGACTTACTACATCATAATTTATTCCTGCAGCTAAAGTGAAGGTTTTAAAAACTGATCCTAGCTCATAAACTCCCTTCGTTGCTCTATTTATATATTTTAAGTCATCAAGATTTTTTCTTTTATTTAAATCAAAATCTGGAAGAGAAATCATTGATAGTATTTCTCCATTATGTACATTCATTAATATTGCTGCACTTCCAACGTTGTTGAATATATCTTCAGCCTTTACTAGCTCTTCTCTAATTAAGTATTGCAGTTCTTTATCAACTGTAAGTTTTAAGGGTTCTTTTGAAGACCTTAACTCATAATCAAAACTTTTTTCTAATCCAGATACACCATTATTATCATTATCTATTTGGCCTATAATATGACTAAACAGTCCTCCGTTTGGATAAACTCTTGCAATTTTTTCCTCTAATCTAAATGCCTTTTCTCCTAATTTTAAAACTGATTCTAATTTTTCTGGTGGTATTTTTTTTTTAACATAAAAAAATTTTTTTCCATTTATTTGATTTTTAAAGTTTTTATTAGGAAATAATAATTTTAAAGATAATAATAGTTTTTTTTTTGTCAACAACTAACTTTGGATCTATTCCTAGGTTAGTTATTCTTACTGATTTAGCCAAAATATCACCTTCTCTATCAATAATACTAGATCTGAAATTTTCTTTTTTATTTATAATTTTTTGTTCAGGCAGATCATTATAACTGAGAAATAAAATTTTAGCTGAAAACAACAAAGAAATAATAAAAAAAATAAAAAATATAAAAGCAATTCTCTCAAAGGAGATTTTTAAATTTGATTTCTTTTCAACAAACTTAAATTCACTCATTGTTTATTATCTTATTATTTAAATCTTCTAAATTTTTAATGTTGCTAATTTTTAATTGAATAAGGTTATTTTCAAAAAATTTTGTTTGATATTCCATTAATTTTTTTGGAGAAGTGAGAAAATTATAATCTAAAAGTACCAGCTCTAACCGATTTTCTAATGCTCTTATATTTTCTTTTGTTTCAAATATTTTTTTATCTAGTTGCTTTGTAGAGTTTTTAGTTAAAGTTGTTGCCAATATTAAAAAAATAACAGGGATTAGAAAAATTAATTTTTTCATAAATTATAATTTAAGTTTTCAGTTTCAATTAAGTAATTAAATTTTTCATGTAATTCATTAAAGTTATCATTTTCGTTAGTTTTAATAGCATATCTAAGTTTTGCTGACCTTGATGCAGGGTTAATTTTTATTTCATCATCGCTTGGAATAATTGGTTTATTATTTTTTAATTTTAAACAATTATTTTTTATTATACTTGGTGCATATCGTGAGGAATTTTTTTTATCAGAATAATTTTTGAAAAAAAATTTAACAATTTTATCTTCTATCGAATGGAAAGTTACTACAATAATCATTCCTCCAATAGGTAGAATCTTGAATGAATATATTAATCCACTAATCAATTCACTTATCTCTTTATTAATATAAATTCGTAAGGCTTGAAATATTTTTGTTGATGGATTTGTTCTTGAAAATTTATATTTTTTGATTTCTGCTACTATATTGACCAAATCTTCTGTTTTGAGTTTATTTTTATTTCTATTTTGAACTATTCTTCTTGCGATTAATTTTGAATTTTTTTCCTCTCCAAATATTTTAAAAATTTTATTTAAATTTTTTTCAGAAATATTTGAAATTACATCATCACATGAAAACTGATTTAAACCCAATCTCATGTCTAATTTACCAGTACTATTAAACGACAACCCTTTTTTTAAATCCAAAATTTGATTTAAAGAATAACCTAGATCAAATATTACCGCTTTAAGATCATTATCTTTAATATTTAATTTATCAATTTCAGAAAATTTACTATTAAAAAAATTAAATCGATTTTTATTTTGATTTTCTAATTTTTTCGCAATCTTTGTAACATCTGGATCTCTATCTAGGGCAATTACTTTATTTGATTTTGTTTTTAATATTTCTTTTGAATATCCGCCTTGACCTAAGGTGCAATCTATAAATGTGCCACCATAAAGAGGGGAAATAATGCTAATTAATTCATTTAGCAAAACTGGAAAATGGTTTTTTTCCAGATTTATGGTGGCATTCATTTATTTTTTTGAAGAACATTAATTTTTTTGTCTTCTCAAAAATGCTGGTATTTCTAGATCATCTTCTTCGGATATTTGATCTTCTCCTGATTTAATTGAACTTTCTTCGTTCATCGCCTCAGTATCAGAGTTAAAAAGTTCGGGAGTTTCTTCTTCATTAAATTTAAAATTCTCAAGACCATTTGATGAAAAATCATTCTCCACTGTATTTGAACTTTTTTCTACCTCTTGACTTTGAAGAGTCTCTTTTTCACTTGAATTATCTAGATAAGTATCCATCTCATTTGTGCTAACATCTAAATTTTCACTTTTTATCTCTTCTTCAATTTTAAGCGCATTAGCTCCATTAGTAATTATTGAATTAGTTGGATTTGAAAATGTAAACGATTGCGATGAACTTGTATTAGAGAAATCTGTATAACCAGGATTTCTATTTTGTATTCTATGTACCATATTTATAACTGATTTCGGTTCAGGTTGTTGACCATCAAGTGATGTTGCAACAATTGATACTCTCATTAGTCCATCTAAACTTTCATCAGTAATTGCTCCGATAATAAGTTCTGCCTCTGGATCAACTTCAGCTCTTACTTTGTTCACAGCTTCATCTACCTCGAACAGTTTTAAATCTTTTCCTCCAGTTATGTTAACAAGCAAACCTTTTGCACCTTTTAATGTGTAATCATCAATTAGGGGATTATTAATTGCCATTTCAGCAGCTTTTACCGCTCTACCTTCGCCTTCTGCTTGACCAGTACCCATCATTGCTTTGCCCATTGAACTCATAACTGTCTCAACATCTGCAAAGTCTAAATTTATTAAACCCGGTCTGACCATTAAATCTGTAATACTTTGAACCCCATGTAACAAAACATCATTCGATAATTCAAAAGACTCTTCGAAAGTAGTTTGCTCGCTTGCAATTTTAAACAAGTTTTGATTTGGAACTACAATAATTGTATCAACATGTTTTCTTAGTTCTTCTAAACCTTGTTGAGCTTTTCTCATTCTTGATGGACCTTCATATAAAAAAGGAAGAGTAACTACGCCTACTGTTAAAATATTTAATTCTTTTGCAGCTCTTGCTATTACATGTGCAGCTCCAGTTCCAGTACCACCACCCATTCCTGCAGTTATGAAAACCATATTTGAACCTTGCAATACATTTATAATTTCATTTAGGGACTCATCAGCTGAGGCTTCACCTATATCTAACTTTGCACCTGCTCCTAAACCTTTTGTGAGGTTTAAACCCATTTGTATTTTTGCTTGAGCTTTACTTAGTCTTAAATCCTGTGCATCTGTATTAACTGCAATAAATTCAACACCTTGAAGACCAGATTCAATCATCCCGTTAATTGCATTTCCTCCAGCTCCTCCAACTCCAAGAACTAATATTCTTGGTTTTAGCTCTTTAATGTCTGGTGTTTTAAAATTTATTGTCATTTATCCCCCTTTTAGTTATTAAGTTTTTTTTCCCATTTAAGGCTGTTTCTATTTATGTTTGATTTTTTTCTAGCGTTTACCCTAAATTTTTCAAAAGAAGTTGGTTCCCATATTTGAAATGTTTTTCCTTGACCAACGAAAAGTATGCTGTTTCTAATTTTCGAATGTTTTAGTAATTTTTTTGTTAGTGCAATACGACCTTCACTATCAAATTGTAGATTTATACTTTCTGATAAAATTGATGTTGCAAAATAATCCTTTTTTTCTTCAAAGGGATCTAATGAATCTATTGCATTTGATATTTTTTCTATTCTATCTTGTGGCCAAGCTTCGATTGATGAATGATTAAAAGATGGGAAACAAACTATTCCATTATACCCAAGATTTGACAAATATGATCTAAATGAAGCAGGCACAGAAACTCTCCCTTTTTTGTCTAATTTGTTTTCGTAAGTAGATAGAAACATTTTTATATAATTTTAATAATTCCATAAATGGGAATATATGGGATATTATGGGTTTTTAATACTATTTTCAATAGAAAATAAACAATGAATATCTCATACAAGACTCTAATAAATGCTATTTTTAGATTGAAATAATTATTGCCAGATAAACTATAAGCCGGGTTCTGTCGTTAAAACTTATCATTTATCTAGGCTTTAAATCACTTTAAAGCTCAAGCAACTAACCCTGATGACTAGCCAAAGACTGCTTTTAGTTATTTCTAACAATGTCATCTCTACTCAGTCTTGCTCTCAGTGGGGTTTTCCATGCGCTAGCTGTTACCAACTTAGCCGGTGTGCTCTTACCACACCTTTTCACCCTTGCCTTGATAAGGCGGTTTATTTTCTGTGGCACTGTCCCTGGGGTCTCCCCCGCCAGTCGTTAACTGGCACTGTGTCTTTGTAGAGCCCGGACTTTCCTCTTTAATTTCTTAAAGTGATAAGTCATTTATCTGGCAGTGGGAAAATATTAATTTTTAAAAATTTTTCAATAATTTTAAATGTAAGCTATTTAAGGGTTTTTGAGATATTAAGGGTTTCAATATCCAAAATGCCACTTACACTTTCAGGTCTAAATCTCATTTGAAATACTTTAATCAATTTTTTTTTTTCTAAATAGTTTTTAAATACAATTGAATATCCAAATTTTTTCAAATTTGAAAAAAAATTTTTTTCTAATATTTTAGATTTAATTATCTTAAATTGATCTTCTTTATTTTTTTTATATTTGTGCCAAATCCCAATATTTTTTTTATATAAAAAATGCCAAGGAAAATATTCACCAGGATCTTTTTTTCTTAATGGAGCTATGTCAGAATGTCCTAAAATGTTTTTATTTTTAATTGAATAGTTTTTAATTAATTTTTTTGATAATTTAATTAAGCTTTCTATTTGTTTTTTACTAAATTTTTTGTACTTATAATCGTGACCTGGATTTGAAATTTCTATACCAATAGAACTTTTATTTAAATTTTTATCATTTTTCCAAAATGATTTACCTGCATGCCAAGCAACATACAAATCGGGTACCATTTGAATAATTCGACCTTTTTGATCAATATAATAATGACAGCTCACCTTTGAGTTTATTTCGGTTAGTCTTTCAATTGCAAATTTATCCCTCCTCATTCCAGTGTAATGAAATATTAAATATTTAATTTTTGATTTTTTTCTTCTGTTTAAATCAAAGTTTGGAGAGTAGTTTATAGTCATTTTTTCAACAATATTTGGCATAAATTTAAACAATTTAATCTTTATATAATTTGAAGTTATAATATAAATCGTTTTATGAAAAAGCACATTAAAATCATAATATTAATCCTTGTGAGTAATATGTTGTTTTCAATTGCTAATGCTGGTTCTGATGGAAGTCTTGAAATAGAGAATAAATCTGATTCTGGAGAAATTAATGATTGTTTCGAAAAAGTTAATCGTGGAATTTTTGCATTCAACCAAGGATTAGATAAAGTAATTTTTAAACCGTTGGCAACTGGATATAGGAAGCTCCCCCAGCCTGTAAGATCTGGAGCAAGCAATGCTCTAGGCAATTTGGGAAATGTAGTAACAATTCCAAATAATATTTTGCAAGGTCAAATTAAAGATGCAGGAGTTAATACATTAAGGTTTGTTATTAATACGACATTAGGAATTGGTGGTTTGTTTGATGTTGCATCTTATTACGGTTTAGAAAAAAGAGAAAAAGAGGATTATGGTCAAACTCTTGGCACATGGGGTGTAGGTGAAGGATGTTATTTTGTTTTGCCGGTATTGGGTCCGACAACTGTAAGAGACTCTTTAGGTTCGGTTGCTAACATAATGGGAGGTGATGCGTGGTACAACGTTACAATAACTAATGATACTCAATATTTTAATGAAGCAGATTATTATTTAAGTAGAGTTATGAGTGGTGTTGATTTTAGAGCCAAAAATTTAGAGTCTTTTGATAGTTTAGAGAGAACTTCATTAGATCTTTATTCTTCTGTAAGAAGTTTATACTTACAAGATAGACGAAAAAAAATACAAAATCTTGATGAAATTACAGAAACATTGAGTGATGATGATTGGGAAGAAGTTGACACTCAATAAAATTAAATGAATTCTCTTAGAATAATATTTATAATCTTAATTTCTTTGATTATATCAAAGCCCACATATGCCAAAAATCCGATTGATTTAATTGAGGAAATTGTTGATCAAGCTTCAAAGATATTATCTAGTGACGATCCAGTTGAATCTAAAATCATTAAACTAAATGATATTGCCGAAAGAAGTGTGGATATTAATGGAATAGGTATGTACACACTTGGCAAACATAGAAAGTCAATTTCTGAGGAAGATAAGTCAAAATACCAAAAATTATTTAAAAGTTATTTTCTTAAGAGTTTTTCTAGTCGATTAGTAGATTATACTGATCCAAAAATTAATGTAGTCTCAGAAAAAAAAGTAAGCGATAAATATACAATAGTAAATAGCGTGCTTGAGGCAAGCAAAGGAAGGCCAGAAGTAAAAATTGATTGGAGAATTTATACAAAAAATCCAGAAAAACCTTTAATCAGGGATTTAATGGTAGAAGGACTAAGTTTAGCAAGAACTCAAAAAGAAGAATTTAATTCAGTAATTCAAAATAATAATGGAGATATTAATTCTTTATTTAAGGTTTTAGAGGAATTTATAATTAAATAATTATTTTTTATCAGCAAGCTTTTGCAAAAGATATATTTCTTTGTCAGTTAATGTATTTCTCTCTTCTTTAATTAAATCTACAAGGCTAAACAACGACATTAAGTTTATTAAAGCAGCTATTCCACTAAAAACAATAAAGTGAATTAAGTTCGAATTCAAAGTTATTAATATTATAAATAAACTTGACCACCCAATAAATATTCCTCTCAATATTGTACGCTGACTTTGAAGATCTTTTATTTTTATAAACTGAAAAAAAAGAATAATTAATAAAAACATTATTCCAGCAAGTGCCGCTCTAAGAGATACTAATACGTCCATCCCATCACCATAAAGCTCTTTGTGAATTAAATAAGCAACGAAGGCTTTATAAGCAAAGAAACAAAAAAAAATAAATGCAGTACTCAAAGATGCTAAATAAGCATATTTAGGAAGTACTTTTATTTTTATATTCATAATTTACGTAAAGAATAATAAATTTAAAAAAACTATTAAAGAAAGTAATTTAAAACTCTAAGTTGTATTTTGGCTTTAAATGGTGGGCCCGCCAGGACTCGAACCTGGGACCAATACATTATGAGTGTACTGCTCTAACCAACTGAGCTACAGGCCCTTAAATTGATAAAACTAATTATACTATTTTTTTTTAGTTATCAATTGAAGATAAATCAGAAATGGTGGGCCGTGTTGGTTACGCTCCAACTACCCCTGCAATGTCAATGCAGTACTCTACTATTGAGCTAACGGCCCAATTAGCTTTCTAAGAAACTTTTTAATTGTTTAGATCTACTTGGGTGTTTCAACTTTCTTAGTGCTTTTGCCTCAATCTGTCTAATTCTTTCTCTTGTGACTGAAAACTGCAACCCAACCTCTTCCAAAGTGTGATCTGTATTCATTCCAACACCAAACCTCATTCTTAAGACTCTCTCTTCTCTTGGCGTTAAGGTTGATAAAATTTTGGTAGTTGCTTCACTTAAATTGGATTTTATTGCTTGCTCTAATGGAGCTAGAGCTTTTGTATCTTCAATGAAATCTCCTAAACTACTATCCTCTTCGTCCCCAACTGGTTTTTCTAATGATACTGGCTCTTTAGAAATTTTAAGCACTTTTCTCACTTTTTCTAATGGCATTCTTAGTTTTTTAGCCAGCTCCTCAGGTGTTGCCTCTCTTCCAAATTCGCTCAAAATCAACCTTTGTGTCCTTACTATTTTGTTAATTGTCTCAATCATATGAACTGGAATTCTAATAGTTCTCGCTTGGTCTGCAATTGATCTTGTAATTGCTTGTCTTATCCACCAAGTTGCATATGTTGAAAACTTATACCCTCTTCTATATTCAAATTTATCTACTGCTTTCATCAAACCTATATTTCCCTCTTGAATAAGGTCTAAAAACTGTAAACCTCTATTGGTATATTTCTTAGCAATTGAAATAACTAATCTTAGGTTTGCTTCCACCATTTCTTTTTTTGCAATTCTAGATTCTTTTTCTCCCTTTTGTACTCTACTGACTAATTTTTTAAAATCTGTAACAGAAATTCCAAGCTTATGACTTATTTCTATAAGTCTTTCTCTAATATTTTTAAATTCATCTTTATTTTTTTGAAAAAATTTTTTCCATACTTCATTTGTATCTAAAAAGCTTTTAAGATTTGGATTTATTTCATTACCAATATAAAATTTAATAAATTCATCCCTGCTTATTTTAGCATCAATCGCAAGTCTTAAAAGATTTCCTTCAAGAGAAATAATTTTTTTATTTTCTGTATAATGTTTTTGCACAAGTTCCTCTAATACTGACGGAGATAACTGAAGTGATTTTATATTCTCTAAAATATCATCAACAATTTTTTTGTAATTTTTTTCTTTCGAAGTTGAAAAAACTTGTGAATTTAAAACACAGTCGAGTTTTTCTTTTTGATATTTTATAAGCTTATTATATTCTTTGGTTAAGTTATGGACAGTTTGCAATACTTTTGGTTTAATTTCTGTTTCCATGGCGGCCAAAGTAGGATTGAATTCATCATCATCATTTGAACTTGTATTCTGTTCCTCACCTTCTTCATTGCCTGTATCAGATTTTTTTTGTTTTGCACTTTGACCTGTATCTTCATCCTCCATATAGTTAGTATCTATATCTATAATTTCTCTAACTAAGATTTCATCATTCTGTAATTTTGTATTCCACTCAAAAAATTGTTGAGCTGTAATTGGGCTTTGTGATAGTGCATTAAGCATTACATCTTTTCCCGCTTCGATTCTTTTTGCTATTGCTATCTCACCCTCTCTAGATAAGAGTTCTACACCTCCCATTTCTCTAAGATACATTCTTATAGGGTCGTCACTTTTCTCAATAGTCTTTCCCTCTTCTTTAGAGTTCGAATCTTTCTTTTTGAGAACTTTATAATCTGATTTTTTTTCGACTAAAATAATGCTTTCATTTAAAATATGAATAAAAGCCTGTTCTAAATTTTCATTGGAAAGATTTCTTTTTCCTAAAGATTTATTTAATTCTTCGTGAGTAATGAAGCCTCTATGGATCCCTCGACCCATTAGTCTAGCAAATGATTTAGTAATTATTCGTTCCACAATTTAAAGTTAGGAAGACCTATATAATGCAGATTTAGGAAAAATCTATGCGATTTTTTCAGTATTTAGTTGGTTTTTTGCTGTTTTTTCAACTCTTTTAGCTCGTTGAAAGTTGTTTCACTTAGATCCTTTGAAAATTTCGATTCTAAATCTGCGATCCTCAACTCTAATTCATAGTTTTTCAGGTCTCGAATTATTTCATTGAAAATTTCGATTATTTTTTGGTCGTTGTCAAAATTTTTATCAAGAATATGTTTAACAGATGCATACTTATAAATTCTATTAATTAACGTTTCATCAATTTTTAAGTTTGAAATGTCAGAAGACTCAAAGTTATTTGTTTGATTAATTAATTCTTTAAAAATTAAATTATTCTCATTTGTAAATATTTTTACATCATTAATTAAATAAGAATTTTCTTTAATCAAGTTTGGTTTTTTTAAAATTATATAAAGTAAAGAAAACTCTTTCAACTCGACTGGTTTTAAAGTTTTAGTCTCATTATAATAATTTTGTGTTGACTGAAGAGATTTTGCTTTTTTTACAAAACTTCTTTTGGAAGTATTGTTAATATTAGGTGTCAGTTGACTTACTTTGTCTAAAAAAAATTCTAAAACATATTTTCTTATGAATTCATCTTTTATAGTTGATGAAATTAATCTCAGTTTTTTTTCAAAAATAGCATAAGACGAGGGGTTTCCATCTACCTGTTTAAAATAATGTTCAAAAATAAAATCATGTATCAATAAAGTGTTATTTTTGGAGTAATTTATAAAATTTTCTTTACCAAATTTATTGGCATAACTGTCTGGATCATCATTTTCAGGCAGAAAGAGAAATGATATTTTTTTCTCAGGTTGAAGTTCAACTATAGAACTTTCTGCTGCTCTTAAGGCTGCTTTATATCCACTCTCATCTCCATCAAAACAAATAATAATATGATCAAAAAATTGATTAAGAATTAAAATTTGTTTTGTCGTTAAAGCCGTCCCAAGATTTGCTACTGAATTTTCAATTCCTGCTTTACTCAAACCAATAACATCCATATATCCCTCAACTAAGTAGATGAAATCTTCTTTATTAGAAAGTTTTCTAGCTCTATCTAAATTATATAAATTTGAGCCTTTTTTGAAAAAAGGTGTTTCTGGTGAATTGATATATTTTGCAAGATAAGATGAGGATTTGATAATTCTACCACCTAATCCAATTGGATCTCCCGATATATTATTTATTGGAAAAATAACCCGATCTTTAAATCTCTCTATAAATTTATTTTTTTTATTGTCAAAATAAAATAATCCAGTTTCTTTTAAAATTTTTTTGTCAAAATTTTTTGAAAATTCATCAAAAGTATTTTGATTATTTGTGACAAAACCAATTTTAAATTTTTTAACTTCTTCGGCTGTTAAATTTCTGCTTTTCATATAATTCTTTGCCGATTCAGCGCTTGGATTTTTAAAAAGTTCATCGTGATATTTTTCAACATATCTTGAAAATAAACTTTTATATTCTTTCCAATTTTTTTCTCTCTCTTCATCTTGTTTAGAAAAGGTATATGGTTGCATACCTGCAAAGTTAGCAAGGGTTTTCACAGCTTCACCAAATTTAAGATTTTGAGTTTTCATAATGAAATCAAATATATTTCCATGCTCACTGGTACTAAAACAATGATAAAATCCTTTCTCATCATTAACTGTGAAAGATGGGGTTTTTTCATTTTTGAATGGAGAGAGCCCTACATATTCTTTTCCTCTTTTTTTTAAATTTACTGATTTTGAGACTACAGTTGAAACTTTAAGCCTTGTCTTTATTTCATCTAAGTATTCTTTTGGATATTTCATTTATTGGTAAGAAGATCTTTAATTAAAGCCCCAGCTTTTGAAAAATCTATTGTGTCAGAATAATTTTGTTTTAATTCCCCCATAACTTTACCCATTTCTTTAATTGAGTTGGCCCCTGTTTTTTCAATAATTTGTTTGCAAATACTTATGGTCTCCTCCTCAGACATTTGTTTTGGTAAATATTCAGATAAAACGTTAACTTCATTCTCTTCAATTTCTAAGAGATCATTTCTATTATTTTTTTTATATACTTCTATAGATTCGGATCTTTGCTTAATCATTTTTTTTAAAAGTTTTTTAATATCTTCGTCGTCTGTATCTTTTTTATTTGGTCCTGACCTATTATTTATATCCAGGTCTTTTATACCTGATAAAATTAACCTATAAGTTGATATTTTATTTTTATCTTTAGATTTTAAAGCATTTTTATAATCTGTCTCAATTTTTTCTCTTAAGCTCATATATGTAATTTACTCGATAGATGAATTTCTTCAAAAGATAAATTGTTTTTTTACGTAAATACATTAGAGAGGTTGAGGAAAAAGAGGTTTTATAGTATTAACCTTTAACTCAAGAGTTGTAATTGTATCTAAAACGTAAAAAAAATTTATCAATTAAATCTCAATTTACTCCAGCTGTTTTAGTTCTTGAAAATAAGACAATTTTTAAAGGAATAGGCTTAGGATATCAGGGTGAAGTAACTGGGGAGGTTTGTTTTAATACATCATTAACCGGTTACCAAGAAATTATTTCTGATCCATCTTATGCGGGTCAAATTATAAATTTTACTTTTCCGCATATAGGCAATGTTGGGACTAATAATGAGGATTTAGAGTCCGAAAAAATTTGGACTAGAGGAGTTATTTTTAACTCAGAAATAAGTAATCCATCAAATTATAGATCTCTGCTCGATTTAAATAATTGGCTAAAAAAAAATAAAATTGTTGGAATTACTGGTTTAGATACCAGAAGTTTGACTAATTATATTAGAGATAAAGGCGCTCCCAGAGGAACAATTTCAAATAATAAAACAGGTAAATTTAATATAAATAAATTAATAAGAACCTCTATAAAATGGCCTGGTTTGAATGGAATGGATCTTGCCGAAGTTGTTACAACTCAAAAATCGTATACTTGGAAAGGTTTAAAAACATGGAGTAAAAAAAATGGATATTTAAAAAATAAAAAAAAACTTTTCAAAATAATTGCTGTTGATTACGGAATAAAAAAAAATATTTTAAGATATTTTTCTAATTATAATTGTGAGGTCAAAGTAATTAATTGTAAAACAACAGCAGACGAAATATTAAAACTAAAGCCTCATGGAATTTTTCTTTCAAATGGTCCTGGCGATCCCGCAGCAACAGGAAAATATGCAATTCCTGTTATTAAAAAATTAATTAAATCAAACATCCCAATATTTGGTATTTGTTTAGGTCATCAAATATTAGCGTTATCTTTGAATGGTAAGACAAAAAAAATGAAACTAGGTCATAGAGGAGCAAATCATCCCGTAAAAAATCAAATTTCACAAAAAGTAGAGATAACAAGTCAAAATCATGGCTTTGAAGTTGTTAGAGAAAGTTTAAATAAAAATATACTTGTTACTCACACATCATTATTTGACAATAGTATAGAGGGTATAAAACTAAAAAATAAACCAGTTTTTTCTGTTCAATATCATCCGGAGTCTAATCCAGGGCCACAAGATAGTCATTATCTTTTTAGTGATTTTATTAAAGAAGTAAAAAAATATGCCAAAAAGAACAGACATTAAAAAAATTTTAGTTATAGGAGCTGGTCCAATTATCATAGGTCAAGCCTGCGAATTTGATTACTCAGGCACACAAGCATGTAAAGCTCTCAAAGATGAGGGTTTTAAAGTAGTTTTAATAAATTCAAATCCAGCCACAATAATGACTGATCCAGGAGTGGCTGACAAAACTTATATTGAGCCAATTTCTATAGAAATACTAGAAGAAGTTATTAAGAAAGAAAAGCCCCAAGCAATATTACCAACCATGGGTGGTCAGACTGCTCTTAACCTTGCGATTAAAGCAGAAAAGAGTGGTCTATTAAAAAAATATAAAATTGAACTAATAGGCGCAAACTCAAAGGCAATTGAAAATGCAGAGGATAGAAAGAAGTTCAGAAAGAATATGCTTGATATAGGTATCGATTTACCTAAATCCGAAATTTTAAATAATTTTGGTAATGCAAAAAAGTGTTTATCTAAAATTGGTCTCCCTGCAATAATAAGACCATCATTTACACTAGGAGGTTTAGGTGGGGGTATAGCAAGAACTAAAAAAGATTTTTTCAAAATTGTAAAAGAAGGAATGCACGAATCTCCGCAGAACCAAGTTCTAGTTGAAGAGTGTTTAGATGGTTGGAAAGAATTTGAGATGGAGGTGGTTAGAGACAAAAATGATAACTGCATAATCATTTGCTCTATTGAAAATGTTGATCCAATGGGAATTCATACAGGTGACTCTGTTACAATCGCACCAGCATTGACACTTACTGACAAAGAATATCAAGTAATGAGAAATGCTTCCATAGCATGTTTGAGAAAAATTGGTGTTGAAACTGGCGGATCGAACGTTCAGTTTGCGATCAATCCTAAAGATGGAAGAATGGTTATCATTGAAATGAATCCAAGAGTCTCAAGATCATCCGCTCTTGCCTCGAAAGCAACTGGTTTTCCAATTGCAAAGGTAGCTGCAAAATTAGCAGTTGGATATACTTTGGATGAACTTCAAAATGAAATAACAAAAGTAACACCAGCTTCGTTTGAACCAACAATTGATTATGTAGTAACAAAAGTACCAAGATTTACATTTGAAAAATTTGCAGACACAAAGGCACTATTAGGCACCTCAATGAGATCGGTTGGTGAAGCAATGGCGATTGGAAGAAATTTTAAAGAGTCCTTTCAAAAAGCATTGGTTTCTCTTGAAACGGGCTTATCTGGTCTGGATGATATATTTGGATATTCAAAAAGTGAGATTTTAAAACAATTAAAAATTAATATTCCAAACAAATTACTTTTAATAGCAGACGCATTTAGAAAGAAAATACCTATAGATAAAATTTACAAACTATCAAAGGTTGATCCTTGGTTCCTAAATCAAATTAAAGAAATTGTAGATGAAGAAAAAAATATAATAAAAAAGGGTATTCCAAAATCTTACGATGAGTTTAATAGAATAAAATCAGTTGGTTTTTCTGACAAAAAATTATCAAACCTTACAAAAATAAAAGAAAATATAATCAAATCTAAAAGAACAGCTTTAAAAGTATTTCCAGTTTATAAAAAAGTAGATACTTGTGCGGCTGAATTTAAATCTTTTACACCATACATGTATTCTACATATCAAAGGAATTTTTCAATTAAAACAGAATGTGAATCTGATCCATCAAGTAAAAAGAAAATTATAATTTTAGGTGGTGGTCCTAATAGAATAGGACAAGGAATTGAATTTGACTATTGCTGCTGTCAGGCAAGTTTTTCTCTTAAAGAAGCAGGATTTGAAACAATAATGGTAAATTGTAATCCAGAGACAGTATCTACAGATTATGATACGAGTGATAGATTATATTTTGAACCATTAGTTGAGGAGTATGTACAAAATATAATTTTAAAAGAGAAATCAAAAGGTTCTTTGCTGGGAGTAATTGCTCAATTTGGTGGACAAACACCAATAAAACTTGCCAAGTTTTTGCACGATAACAAATTACCTATTTTAGGAACACAATATTCCTCGATTGATCTTGCAGAAGATAGAGATAGATTTAGAGATTTGCTAATAAAACTTAAACTAAAACAAGCAGAAAGTGGAATTGCATACAACTTTAATCAAGCAATTAAATTGTCAGAAAAAATTGGGCTGCCAGTCGTTGTAAGACCTTCCTATGTGTTGGGAGGTAGAGCTATGGAAATTGTTCATGATAAGAGCCAATTAACAAAGTTTATAAATGAGGCATTTAAAGCCTCAGAGCAAAATCCAATATTAATAGATAAATTTATCGATAATGCGATGGAAGTTGATGTGGATGCAATTTCAGACGGCAAAGATGTTTATGTGGCTGGTATTATGCAACATATTGAGGAAGCAGGTATACATTCGGGAGACTCTGCGTGTTGTCTGCCACCTGTTTCAATTAAAGAAAATATTTTAAAAGAAATAAAAATTCAAACTAAAAAGTTAGCTTTAGCCTTGGAAGTAAAGGGTTTGTTAAATATTCAATTCGCAATCAAAAAAGATGAGATTTTTGTAATTGAAGTAAATCCTAGAGCCAGCAGAACGGTACCATTTGTTTCTAAAGCAAACGGAATTTCTTTAGCAAAAATTGCTTCTAGAGTTATGGCTGGTGAAAAACTTTCTAGATATAAACTAAAATATAAAACAAATAAAAGATTTGCAGTTAAAGAGGCGGTTTTTCCATTCAACAAATTTCCGGATAGTGATCTTTTACTTGGACCTGAAATGAAATCGACTGGTGAAGTAATGGGGTTTGATGATGATTTTGGTATTGCAATTGCAAAAAGTCAAATTGCTGCATCTAACTCTTTGCCAATCAAAGGTTTGGCTTTTTTATCAGTAAAAGATTCGCACAAACAGGAAGTGGTTGGTTTAGCTCAAAGATTAACAAAACTTGGATTTACGCTTTCTGCAACAAAAGGAACTGCAAAAGTTCTGGAGCAAAATGGAATGAGGTGTAAAAAAATAAACAAGGTTAGCAGTGGCAAACCACATATAGTTGACATTTTAAATTCAAATAAAATATCGTTAGTCATTAATACCGGTGGTGGAAATAGTGAACATAGAATTAGTGATGCAAGAGCATTAAGAAGAGGAACTTTGGCAAACAAAATTCCTTACTGTACTAATATGTCAACAGCATATGCTTTTATTGAGGCGATTAGGTCACTTAAAACAAAAAAATTAACTGTTAAATCTCTTCAAGATGCCAAAAAATAAAAAAAAAAAATTAAGAGATGAACAATTAAGTGTGCCAAAAATGTTTGCCAAAAAATATATATATTATTATTACGCCTTTTTTTGGTTTTTATTAATAATTGTACTTTTGTTAAAGTGAACAAAAGAATAATTTTTTTTGGAGCAATTATATTACTGATAGAACTATCAGGTCACGGTATTTTTGCTTCATTATATAGATTATTGATGTCAGCAAACTAAAATACTTTCCAATCTGTCTCGAAACTTACATAATTAACTTGTAAACACCTTCTCTCTTTTACTATCTCTTTCTTTTCCATTCCATGCCAAGTATTTGGTCCACTTGAAAAAAAATATCCATAATTATCTTTGTATGGAAGTGTTTTTATTTTGTTTAATTTTTCATCATAAAAATCTGTACCCAAATCTTTACTTTCATTAAATTTGTTAACAAACAATAAGCATGACATTTGTTTCTCTTTAATATCACAATGAGGCTTGAGCCAAAAACCTTTTCTATCACAAATCACTTCTACTCTAACGTAAGAATTAGATAAATCTTTGTTTATCAAATCTGAAATCATTTTATGTGTATCTTTTGATCTAAGCTCTTCTATCAACTTTGTTAAAAATGGAAATTGTTGTGAATTTTCTTTTGTTACAAAACATCTGAATTTGAGCGCTTTACCTCCATTTGAAATTCCCTCTCTATATATTCCTTCCCCGCCATCGATGGCTCTTGTACCATCATAATTTAAACTGTGTTTAGTGGGGTCATCTATATCAGCTGTGATTATCTCATTAATTTGTTCATCTGTTAAAGGTTTATCTAATTCCCAATGTTGAAAGGGATCATCAAACTTTTTTGAATTATTTATTACAGAATTTAAAAATGACATTAAATGTTTAAACTTTCTTTTATTATTTTGGCAACTCTATTTGTTTCATCTAATATTTCATAACTCCAATTTTCATGATTATCATCTAAATTTTTAATAATGTTTAAATCTTTAAATAATTTTCTAAATTTTTGAAATCTTTTATCTTTTCTTTTTGGTAAAATATTGGCCACATATATTGGCTTGCCAGTAAGAGCTGCCTCGGAAATCATTGAACTAGAATCGCATGTAACAACAATAAATTCTGATAATGCTAAAGCTGACAAATATGCTTTTTTATCTACTTGTTCTATTACAGTATGATTTTCACCAAAAAATTCTTTAGCAAACTGTATTGTGTTTTTTGGTGTTCTCATAGAGGGTATTACCACTAATTGAAAGTTCTCTTTTTGTATCAAATTGCTCAACTTATTAAATATTTTTTCAATATTTTCTTTTGAATATTCATAATATTTTGTAGGACCGCCTAAAATTAATGAAAAGATTTTTCTTTTATCTGTTTTGATTAATGATTTAAGATATTCAGAATTAGATACAATTTCGGATTTATTTAAATAGTGTATTGCTCCTTTTGTAGAGATGACGTTTGAACCACTGATTTTATCATGCTCAGGTGCAATAATAAAATCAAATAATTTAAAGTTTATTTTAGGGTCCTGGATGTGAATGTTATAAATTTGTTTTCTTGAGTTTTGCTTCAAATAAATTGAGGGAATTACACTTTTTCTTCCACAGGAAATAATTAAATCAAAGTCAGGTATTTCAAATTCTTTAAAAGAAATATTTGACTTTGGAGTAAGACTTGGTGGAATAAATTTCCAAAAACTTTTAAGTTCAACTTTTCGGTGAGTAAAATTAATATTTAGGGCATTGGCTAAACCTTCAACTTGGCTTATCATTCCATGCATACCCTCTGTCAACAATAAACCTTTTAATTTCGACATTTATTATTATATAGCTTTCATATGAGTGAAAATCCAACTAAACACACAAAAGTGTTAATAATTGGATCTGGCCCTGCCGGATATACTGCTGCAGTTTATGCTGCAAGAGCAATGCTTAACCCGATACTAGTTCATGGAATTCAGCCTGGTGGACAATTAACAACTACAACTGATGTTGAAAATTATCCAGGATTTAAAGATGTTATTCAAGGCCCTTGGTTAATGGACCAAATGCGAGGACAAGCTGAAGTTGTTGGGACAGAGATGATTCAAGATCATATAAAATCTGTTAATCTCAAAAAAACGCCATTTGAAGCAATCGGTGATAGTGGACAAACTTATACTGCTGACTCAATAATTATATCTACAGGGGCTCAAGCGAGATGGTTAAAATTAGACTCAGAACAAAATTTTAGAGGATTTGGTGTTTCAGCGTGCGCGACGTGTGATGGATTTTTTTTCAAAGATAAAACAGTGGCAGTTGTTGGTGGGGGCAATGCAGCAGTAGAAGAAGCAATGTTCTTAACTAAATTTGCTTCTAAAGTTCAATTAATTCACAGACGAGACTCTTTAAGAGCAGAAAAAATGCTTCAGAAAAAATTAATGGAAAACAAAAAAATTGAAATTATTTGGGATTCTGTTGTTGAAGAAGTGTTAGGTGAAAAAGAACCAAAGAATGTAACTGGTCTTAAAATAAAAAATGTGAAATCGAATGAAATTAAAGAATTAAAGATTGATGGACTATTTATTGCAATTGGGCACGATCCTGCGACTGAATTATTTAGAAATCAATTAGAAATGGACAATGAAGGTTATTTAATAACTAAAGCAGACTCAACTTCAACAAATGTTCCTGGTGTTTATGCTGCTGGAGATGTAAAGGATAAAACATTTAGACAGGCAGTTACTGCTGCAGGAATGGGATGTATGGCAGCCTTAGAGGCTGAGAAATTTTTATCTCATTAAAAATTACAAATTTTCTGATATAAATGAAAATAGCATAAATGATTAATAAAGTATTATTAACTGGTATCAGTGGATGGATTGCAAAACACACTGCTATAGAATTATTGAATGCAGGATACGAGGTTTTAGGAACCATAAGAAATAACAACTTAGTTGATCAAACTAAACAAACTATAAGCAAATACGCATCAATTGAAAAATTATCATTTGTTGAATTAGACCTTTTAAAAGATGATGGGTGGAATGAAGCAGCTAAAGGTTGTGGTTATATTTTTCATGTTGCCTCTCCTTTTCCAATGAAAGTGTCAAGTAATAGAGAAAGCTTGTTACCTGTTGCTGTAGATGGAACTTTGAGGGTCTTAAATGCAGGGTTAAATGCTGGTGTAGAACAAATAATCAAAACCTCCTCAATTGTTGCAATGTTTAGAAAACCCAATAGAACCAACCCTTACAGATTTGGAGAAAATGATTGGTCCGATGAAAATTGGATTGAAGGTGTAAGTGACTATTTTTTATCAAAAACAAAAGCTGAAAAAGCAGCTTGGAGATTAATGGAGAGCAAAGGGTTAAAAAATAAATTAACTACAATTAATCCTGGAGGAGTATTTGGTGATGCATTAGATAAAAAAGGTGGTACCTCAATTGAATACATAAGACAATTTATGAAAGGCAAATTTCCAGGAGCACCAAAATTTGCAGTATTAATTTCTGACGTTAAAGATATAGCAAAAGCACATGTCGCGTGTATAGGAAATAACAAAGTTGGGGGAAGAAGATTGATTGTTGGAAAAGAGGTTAAGAAGTTAGTTGAATTATCTCAATTAATTGCTGAAGCAATGCCGGACTACAAAAAAAAACTTCCCAAAAAAGAATTACCAAATTTAATGGTTAAATTAATTAGCTACATAGATTCTAGTGCTAAAACAATGATACCCGATCTTGGAATAATGATGCAGACAGATACATCTTATGCAGAAGAAATTTTAGGCTTTAAATTCAAACCAGCCAAAGGGTGCATATCTGAAAATGCTAAATCAGTTGTAAGGTTAGGATTAGTATAATTTAAGCTAGACTGTCACAAAATTCTTTTAGCCTTTTCATTGCTTTTTCTAAATTGCTCATTGATGTAGCATAAGAAATTCTAAAAAAACCATCTAGACCAAACGCTGATCCTTGGACGACGGCAACATTATTATTTTCCAACAGAGACTGAACAAAATCAGAGTCATTTTCTAATTTTTTTCCTGATTTATCTTTTTTTCCTAAAAGCGCCTTACAATTTGGGAAAACATAAAAAGCTCCATCAGGTTTAATGCAACTAATTCCGTTAATTTCATTTAATGAATTCACTATAAAATCTCTTCTTTCTTGAAAAGCTTTTGATCTAATTGATATAAAATCTTGATTACCATTCAAAGCTTCTACTGCCGCTGCTTGACTTATAGAAGATGGATTTGTTGTAGATTGTGATTGAATTTTTGCAATAGCTTTTATTAATTCTTTTGAACCTCCAGCATATCCAATTCTCCACCCTGTCATCGCATAAGATTTACTAACACCATTCATGGTTACAACTTTATTTTTTAATTCAGGAATCTGTGCCATTGTAAAAAATTTGAAATCTTCGTAGACTACATGTTCATAAATATCATCACTTAAAATATTTACGTGAGGATTTCTTTTTAAAACCGTTGCTAAATTTTTTATCTCTTGTTCTGAATAGCATGCGCCTGTTGGATTTGACGGTGAATTTAAAATTAACCACTTAGTGTTATTAGTTATTGCGCTTTCCAAATCTTTAGCTGTAAGTTTAAATCCTTGATCCTCTGAGCATTCAATTACAACAGGATTTGCTCCAGCCAATAATACTATATCTGGATAGGACACCCAATAAGGTGCTGGTATTATAACCTCATCATCTTTATTTAATGTCGCCATCATCAGATTATAAATTACATGCTTACCACCAACACCAACTGTAATTTCATCAGTTTCATAATTTACTTTATTTTCTCTTTTAAACTTTTCTGAAATAGCCTTTTTTAATGCTGGAGTTCCATCAACAGCAGTATACTTTGTATCACCATTTTTTATTGCTTTAATAGCAGCATCCTTTACATTTTCTGGCGTATCAAAATCAGGTTCTCCTGCTCCAAGAGCAATTACATCTTTGCCAGCAGCTTTCAATTCTCTAGCTTTTTGAGTTACTGCAAGTGTGGGTGATGGTTTAATTCTTTTTAGACTGTCTGATATAATGCTCATTGAAATATTATATTATTTTATTACGCTGTTTAATATATGCAAAATACATATCAAGATTTAATTACAGATATACAGAGCAAAAATCCCGAAATAAGCGGAAAACTTGAAGGTGGAAAAAAATTCAAAATTAAGTCTGAATTTAAACCCGCAGGAGATCAACCTGAAGCAATTAAAAAATTAGTTAAAGGCGCAAAAAAAAATGAATTTAACCAAGTACTGCTTGGTGTTACTGGCTCAGGAAAAACTTTTACTATGGCAAAAGTTATCGAGGAAACCAATAGGCCTGCTTTAATCCTCGCACCAAACAAAACATTAGCAGCTCAACTTTATGGAGAAATGAAAACTTTTTTTCCTGATAATGCCGTTGAATATTTTGTTTCATATTATGATTATTACACACCAGAAGCTTATGTTCCTAGATCAGACACATACATTGAAAAAGAAGCATCCATTAATGAACAAATAGACAGAATGAGGCACTCTGCAACAAGATCGTTGTTGGAAAGAGACGATGTTCTAATTGTTGCCAGTGTGTCATGTATTTATGGACTTGGTTCTGTTGAAGCATATAGTAAAATGACTTTAACGCTTCAAAAAAATTGTGAATACAATAGAGAGCAAATCATAAAATCTTTAGTTGCTTTACAATATAAAAGAAATGATCAGAATTTCTTTAGAGGAACCTTTAGAGCAAGAGGAGAAAATTTAGAGATTTTTCCCTCACATTTAGAGGATAGAGCTTGGAGATTAAGTTTATTTGGAGATAAACTAGAAAAAATAGAAGAATTTGATCCTTTAACTGGAGATACTGTAAGAGAACTAAATCTAGTAAAAGTTTATGCAAATAGTCATTACATAACTCCCAAACCAACTATAGAACAAGCGGTTATAAATATCAGGAAAGAATTAGAAATTACTTTAAAAAAACACAAAGCAGAAAATAAATTGCTTGAGGCACAAAGGTTGCAAGAGAGAACGAAATTTGATCTTGAAATGATTGAAGCTACCGGATCTTGTGCAGGAATTGAAAACTACTCAAGGTTTTTATCTGGAAGAAGGCCTGGTGAGCCTCCACCTACACTTTTTGAGTATTTTCCAGATAACACTCTAGTTTTTGTTGATGAGTCTCATGTAACCGTTCCTCAACTAAATGGGATGTTTAAGGGGGATAGATCAAGAAAAAGCACTTTGGCTGAATATGGTTTTAGACTTCCATCGTGCATGGACAATAGACCACTTAAATTTGAAGAATGGGATTTAATGAGAACCCAAACAGTGTTCGTATCTGCAACTCCAGGACCATGGGAACTAGAACAAACAAAAGGTCAATTTATAGATCAAGTGATAAGACCCACGGGATTAATAGATCCTGAAGTAGAAATAAGGCCTGCTAAAAATCAAGTAGATGACTTAATGCATGAATGCAAAAAGGTTATTGAAAATAATTTTAGAGTTTTGGTAACAACTCTTACAAAAAAAATGGCAGAGGACCTAACAGAATATTTGCACGAAAATGGAGTAAAAGTAAGATATCTCCATTCCGATATTGACACACTGGAAAGAATAGAAATTATGCGAGATCTTAGAATGGGAGTATTTGATGTTTTGGTTGGTATAAATTTATTGAGAGAGGGTTTAGATATTCCTGAATGTGCATTAGTAGGTATTTTGGATGCTGATAAGGAAGGTTTTTTAAGATCAGAGACCTCTCTAATTCAAACTATAGGAAGGGCAGCAAGGAATGTTGAGGGTAAAGTAATTTTATATGCAGACAAGGAAACAAAAAGTATTAAAAAAGCTATTAAAGAAACAGAGAGAAGAAGGCAAATTCAGATTGATTATAATAAGAAAAATAAAATTGATGCAAAATCAGTTAAAAAAGAAATCAGTGATATTTTAGAGAGTGTCTATGAAAAAGATTACGTAAAAATAAGTGAAGGATCAAATATTGGGGGAAATCTTAAAAAACATCTTAAAGCTTTAGATAAAAAAATGAAAGATGCAGCTTCAAATTTAGAATTTGAAGAGGCTGCTAAAATTAGAGATGAAATAAGGAAACTCGAAAGTACTGAGCTTGAAATAACTTTAAATCCTAAGATTAGACAGTACGATGTTAAAAATAAGCTATATCCAAAAGGTAGATCCACTATGGGAATGCCAGGTACAAAGGTTACTAAAAAAAGAGATAAAAAATGGAAGCACGTAAGATCATAATTACAGGTGGAGCCACAAGAATCGGGGCAGCTATCGCAAAAAAGTTATCTGGTAAAGAAATAGAAATTTTAATTCATTACAATAAATCAAAATCAAAGGCTGAAAACTTAAAAAAAGAATTACAAAAAAAAGGTTCAAAAGTTTTTTTGGTCAGAGGCGATCTAAGTAAAGAAAAGGATGTGAATAAAATAATAAAATTTGCTAAATCTAAATTAAAATTCTTTGATTGCTTGATTAACAATGCTTCACTATTCGAAAATGATAAAATTGAGAATTTTACAACTGATAGTTGGGGAAAACACCTAAGAACAAATTTAAGAACTCCCGCACTTTTATCAAAAATGTTTGCAAGAAATATAAAAGCTAAAAATAACAACATAATTAATATTATTGATCAAAGAGTTTTTAAGCTAACTCCATATTTTTTCTCCTATACTATAAGTAAGACAGGACTTTATACTCTTACCAAAACAAGTGCTATGAGTCTTGCGCCAAATATTAGAGTAAATGGTATTGCGCCAGGCCCAACTTTAAAAAATAAAAGACAATCTGAAAAACATTTTAAAAAGCAATACATGGCAACACCCCTTAAAAGAAAAGTAGATGTAGAACAAATATGTAGTGCTGTTGACTTTTTTATAAAAAATAGATCTATTACAGGACAAGTTATTTCTATTGATAGTGGTCAAAGTTTAAACTGGCAAACACCAGATATAATGGGAGGAAAAGAATGAAAAAATATTTAGGTATAGTTTTAGTTAGTTTGTTATTATGCACTAATCTTTATGCATCAAAGGAAAGTATAAAAAAAGATGGTTTTATAATACCGACAAATAAATGGAAAGATAAAATTAAAATTGAAGAAAAATTTGAAGTAAAGAGTCCTAAAGATAAAATAATAATAATTTACAATCATGGTTCTAGTGTAAATGATGTTAAATCAAAAGATTGTTTTTGGATTCGAGAGCTTAGGAATTGGACTCAATTAGCAGGACAAAAAATTAATGATAAAAAAATTATGATTTATATTCATTGTCAGGGCCAACTTGAGGGTGATTTGGGTGCTGAATTGGGAAAAAGAGGAATGTGGATGAAAAAATGGGAAGGACCTTATCCAGGAACCTCAAAAATGGATCGAAGAGTTGAAGGCAACTTGGAAGTTGTTAAAAAATTTGTAAACTTGGGTGTACCAAAAAAACAAATTTTTATATCTGGTCACTCTTGTGGTGGATGGACGACATTAAGATTTACAGCAAAATATATGGACGAAGTGGGTGGAGGCATATCACTACTGCCTGCATGTTTTTGGAATTTATCAAAAAAATATAAAGTAAAAAAAGTTGGCTATGAAAAAGCTATGGAAAAATTTCATAAAAAGCATCCTGGTATGGCTCAATGGAGGCAAGATCAGATTGATATAATTAAAAAGGGAAATGCACCAATTTTAATTTTCACTCATCCAATGGATCATTATGAGGGATTAACATCTGATTGGATGGATAATGTTCCTAACTTTCAAAGAATTGTGATTTCTGAAAATAAAAAAATAAACGGAAAAAAATGTAATGTAGCTGGATCAGATTGGCAAGCACCGTTAGATGAAGGTCATATTATCATTAAAGCAGATTGCTTTATGCATTATCACCCATTAATTAAAGAATATATTTCCTCAAGAATTCAATAATATGAGAAAGAATAATTTAAAAGTTATTAAGATAAATAAAACTAAAAGCTTATTTAATTATGAAAAAAAAGTTTTAATTAACGAATTAGTACTAGGATTAAAACTTGGGTATTTTGATTTTGAAAAAGAAAAACCCCAAAAAGTAAAATTTAATTTAGAGGTAAACTATCAAGATAAACAACCCTCAAACGACAAAGATATTAAATCTATAGTTAATTATGCCAAGATAGTTAGATTAATAAAAAAACTAGTAAAAAATAAACATTACAATTTTCTTGAAACATTGGCAGAGGATGTTTTTGATGAACTATTCAAAGATAAGAGAATAGATAAAATCACTCTTCAAATTGAAAAGTTAGAAATAATGAAGGATTGCAGCTCAGTTGGGATCCAAATTTCCAAAAAAAGAGACCATGATCAGCTCTGATATTGGTAAAGAAGTAATAAAAAAAGAATTACCCTTAGTCCCTAAGCTTCCAGGTGTTTATCGAATGTTAAATTCAAAAGGTGAGATTCTTTATGTTGGTAAAGCAAAAAACCTTCCAAATAGATTAAAAAGTTATGTTTCAGAAAAAAATCATATCATCAGAACAGAGAGGATGCTCTCTCAAACAAAAAGGCTCGAAATCACAACTACTTCAAATGAGAGTGAGGCTTTACTTTTAGAGGCAAATTTAATTAAAAAATTCAAACCAAAATTTAATATTTTGTTAAGAGATGATAAATCGTTTCCTTTTATTTTTATAGGTAAGGAGGACAAATGGCCACAAATTAAAAGACACCGAGGAAAAAAAAGTAAAGAGGGATTTTATTTTGGACCATTTGCATCTGCTGGATCTGCAAATTGGACAATAAAAATGATACAAAAAATATTTCATTTAAGAATTTGCGATGATAATGTTTTCAAAAAAAGAGAAAGACCTTGCATACTCTATCAAATTAAAAGATGCTCAGGCCCTTGTGTTGGTTATGTAGCTGAGAGTGATTATAGGCAGACTGTAGACGATGCAATTGAGTTCGTATCAGGTAAATCTAGAAAAATACAAAAAAGTTTGTCTAATCAAATGGAAAGAGCTAGTGAGGACCTAGATTTTGAGAAAGCGGCAATATTAAGAGATCGAATTAAATCATTAAATATAATTCAATCATCTCAAAGGATTAATGAGGCTAATTTGATTGAAGCAGATGTAATCGCTGGATACAAAGAATCTGGAAAAACCTGTATCCAGGTTTTTTTCTACAGATCAAAGCAAAATTGGGGTAATCAGGCATTTTTTCCAAAGCATGACCCTGATGACAATTTAAATGATATAATTAATTCTTTTGTCTCTCAATTTTATGAAAATAAAAGTGTGCCATCATCAATAATTTTGTCGAATGAGATTAAAGAAAAAGAATTAATTGAAAAAACTCTTACTCAGAAAGAAGGTAAGCAAATTACAATTACTGTTGCAAAAAAAGGTACTAAATTAAAAGTAATAAGTCAGGCAATAATTAATGCTAAAGAAAGTTTGAATAGAAAACTCTACGAAAGTCAAAACAATAGAGATCTTTTCGATGCAGTATCGAAAAAATTCAATCTTGAAACTAATATAAATTTAGTGGAGGTATATGATAACAGTCACATCCAAGGAACGAATAGTGTTGGTGCATTGATCACATACGGTGATGAA
>CACHTB010000011.1 GCA_902582735.1 uncultured Pelagibacteraceae bacterium | reverse complement strand
TAAAAATAATTGGATTAATAGATAATATGAGTCATTTTGTTGGTGATGACGGAAAAAAATATGCAATCTTTGGTGAAGGTGGAGTAAAGAGAACTGCAGATGAATTTCAAAAACAATTTTTAGGTGATATACCAATTAACTCAGAGGTTGGAAAGCAAGGTGATTTAGGATCTCCAATAGTTGAAAGCAAACCTGATCATGAAATTTCTAAAATTTATTTAGAATTTGCAAATAAAATCAAATCAAATTATCTTTAAGATCAAAAGCCTCCATTAGTTCATTCCATTCCCTCTTAGAAAGTCCTGATTTATCAATATCAACTTTTTCGCCCTTGATTAGTTTTTTAAGAACTTCTTTTCCTTTTGCAGAAACTTCTGTTCCTCCCACTCTATAGTCCATAAATGCCTCATAAGTTATGGGAACCCATTTTTTAACTGTATCAAGCATTACATCTGCATAGGCTCGGATTTCATATTGAGCATGATGATCAGCTCTTAGCCTTAAAAAATTCATTAGGTTTAACAAATCTGTTTTCCAGTACCATTGCGTATAGGTATTTAAGGTTAAATTCATACGTGCAAGTTCTCTTGCAAGACCCACTGAATTTTCATCAATTACAGATCCATCATATTTTTCATTCAGCATTGTTTGATAGTTATTATATGTTCGTTCTGCATCTCCTTTTAAAAGATCTAAAACTTCTTTAGCTTTTTCACCTTCAAGAACATCGCCTCTTCCTTGTCTATTACTTTGCGATTGTGCTGCTAAATGCTCAGGTGCTGGTAGATAAAACTCTTTATCTAAAATTGAATATCTTGCAGAGTATTCATTTACATTTGCAGTTCTATGCCTAATCCATTGTCTTGCAATAAATATTGGAAGTTTAACGTGATATTTAATTTCACACATTTCAAATGGTGTACTATGCCAGTGTCTCATTAAATATTTTATTAGTCCTTCGTCTGTTGAGACTTTCTTTGTTCCTTTTCCGTATGAAACTCTAGCTGATTGGACTATCGAGGTGTCATCACCCATATAATCGACTACCCTAATAAATCCATGATCTAATATTGGAAGAGCTTCATACAGAATTTTCTCTAATTTTGGAGCTGTTACTCTTTTAGTTTTATATTCCTGTGATTGTTGATCATTTATTTCTTGTGCTTGTTCGCTGGTTAATTTCATGAATAAATTATTGAATCTCTTTATTTAGGTTTTATATTAATAAGGTTGGTTTTCCAACTATGACGATAAACGAATTTCGTAATAAACATTACGGACGTGGGGGCAGTACCCACCACCTCCACCATTTTCAACTTATGGGGGTGAACTAGGATCGACGGGTGTCTAAAAGTTATTTTTTCGTTCGGTATTGTTCCGCCGTGATGGGCTATTTTATAAATGCTAACGAAAGTTACGCACTTGCAGCTTAATTAATTTATTAATTAAGTTACGGGGTTTGGGGCACCTGGCAACAGAACGCCCCCTAATTAAAGATTTCATTTTTCTAATTTATGGTGCGGCCAGAGAGACTCGAACTCTCAAAGGCTAAGCCCACACGGCCCTCAACCGTGCCTGTCTACCAATTTCAGCATGGCCGCAAATTATGTCTCAGATTAATTGAATGACAATTCTAATTCAAGTTGATAAGTTTTTAATATGGAATTCTCCGCTGAAATAAAAAAGGCAACCAGCTCAATTTACGAGAAAGTACAAAAAAAAATTCCGGAAATAGAGTGGGCAACACATGCTCCATATATTTACAAAATTAATAAACTCAAAAAAGAAAAAAATGCTGTAATTTTAGCGCATAATTATCAAACACCAGAAATCTACCATGGTATTTCAGATTTTTCTGCAGACTCTTTAGCTTTAGCTGTTGAAGCAGCGAAAACAAAGGCAGATATAATTGTTATGTGCGGTGTTCATTTTATGGCTGAAACTGCAAAATTAATGAGCCCTGAAAAAAAAGTATTATTACCTGATATGGAAGCAGGATGTTCTTTATCTTCTTCTATTACTGGTGATGATGTGAGAAAATTAAAAAAACAATATCCAGGTGTTCCAGTAGTTTCTTATGTAAATACTTCCGCTGAAGTGAAAGCTGAAACAGACGTATGTTGTACATCAGCAAATGCAGTTAAGATTGTAGAATCTCTTAATGTTAAAAAAGTAATATTCTTACCTGATGACTTTTTAGCTAAATATGTTGCTTCACAAACTGATACTGAAATTATATCATGGAAAGGTACTTGTGAAGTTCATGAACAATTCAAAGATGAGGAAATAAATGAAATAAGAAAAGCCAATCCTGGGATTAAAATAATTGCACATCCTGAGTGTCCTCCTGACGTCATTCAAGCATCTGATTTTGCTGGGTCGACAAGTGGTATGATAAAGTATGTTAGGGATAATCAACCAGAAAAAGTTATGATGGTTACCGAATGTTCAATGAGTGACAATGTTCAAATAGATAATCCAAATGTTGAATTTATTAGACCGTGCAATCTATGTCCTCATATGAAAAGAATTACATTGCCTAAAATATTAAATTGTTTGGAAAATGAGTCTAATGAGCTTGTAATTGATGATCAAACTATTGCAAAAGCAAGAAAGTCTGTAGAAAGAATGGCAGAAATAGGCAGATAAAATCTGTGTCAAATATTGTATTAAGCAATCAATTTATAAAATCGACATGTAAATTAGCTTTGAATGAAGATCTTTATCCTTTGGGTGATATAACTTCAAATCTTATAAATAATAACATCAATAAAAAAGTTAAAATGATAAGTAATCAAAGTGGTATTATTGGAGGATTAGCCTTTGCGAAAGAAACATTTAAATTAATTGATAAAAAAATAAAATTTATAATAAAAAAAAAAGAAGGCTCATGTATAAAAAAAGGAAATATTGTAGCAATAATTGAGGGTAATCTAAAGAATATACTAATAGGAGAAAGAGTTGCTTTAAACTTTGTTTCCCATATCTCGGGTATTGCATCAAAAACAAACAAATTTGCAAGACTAGCTGGAAAAAAAACTAAGGTATGTTGTACTAGGAAAACTATCCCAAATTTAAGAGTAATTCAAAAATATGCAGTCAAATTAGGTGGGGGGGTTAATCATAGATTTAATTTAAGTGATGAATTTTTAATTAAAGATAATCATCTAATTTCGGAAAAGAATTTTGAAAATATTATTAAAAGAGCGATTAAAAATAAAAAAAGAAGAAAGATAACAGTAGAGGTTGATAATTTAAAACAATTACACAAAATATACGGACTAAAATTTGAAACAGTTTTGCTAGACAATATGAGTATTAGAAACTTAAAAAAAGCTGTTAAATTAGTTAAAAAAAAGTATATAACGGAAGCTTCAGGTGGCGTTAATTTGAATAATATTAAAAAAATTGCATCAACTGGAGTTGATAGAGTTTCAATTGGAATGTTAACTCAAAGTGTTTCTGCAATTGATATGAAACTAGAAATATAAATTACTTATTTTTTTAATTGCGCTTGAGCTGCAGCTAATCTTGCCACTGGAACCCTGTAAGGAGAACACGAGACATAGTTTAGACCTATTTTAGCACAAAGTTCAATACTTTTTGGATCTCCTCCATGCTCTCCACATATACCTAACTTTATTTTTTTATTTTGCATTCGCCCTTTTTCAGAAGCGATTTCAATTAAGTCTCCTACTCCCTCGTCAATTGATACAAAAGGATCAATATCAAATATTTTATTTTCAATGTAATCATTTAGAAATTTACCACTATCGTCTCTGCTAATACCAAATGTAGTTTGCGTTAAATCATTAGTGCCAAAACTGAAAAATTCTGCATGTTTGGCAATATCATTTGCTTTTATCGCGGCTCTAGGCAATTCAATCATTGTACCTACCAAAAAATTTAACTTTATTTTTTTTTCATTCTCAACTTGTTTCGCAATTCTTATAACTAAATCTTTCATAATTTTTATTTCAGCTTCTGTTGAAACTAAAGGTATCATTATTTCTGGTATTATTGATTTAACTTTTTGTTTTTTGCATTGAACTAAAGCTTCAAAAATTGCTCTACACTGCATTTCATAAATTTCAGGAAAAGATATTCCAAGCCTACAACCTCTGTGCCCAAGCATTGGATTTTGCTCATGAAGTTCGGATATTCTTCCCTCTAATTCCTTAATTGGAATATTTAATGAGCTTGCAACTTCAACTATTTCCTTATCTGTTCTTGGTAAAAATTCATGTAATGGGGGGTCTAATAATCTAACTGTTACCGGCAAACCATTCATAATTTTGAAAATATCAATAAAATCTTTCTTCTGATGTGGTAATAATTTTGAAAGTGCTAATAGTCTATCATCTTTGGTTTTTGATAGTATCATTTCTCTAACTGATAATATTCTTTCTTCGTCGAAAAACATATGCTCAGTTCTACATAACCCAATTCCCTCTGCTCCAAAGTCTCTTGCTGTTTTACTATCAACAGGTGTCTCTGAATTTGTTCGTATTTGTAGTTTTCTATAATTATCAGCCCAATTCATAAGCTTAGAAAATTCTCCTGTAATTTCTGGTTTAACAGTTTTCACTTCACCTAGAATTATCCTACCAGTAGATCCATCAATAGTGATTAAATCTCCTTCTTTTATCTCTCTGTCTTGAACTTTGAATAATTTTTTCTCATAATCAATTTCGATTTCACTTGAGCCTGATACACAAGGTCTTCCCATTCCTCTAGCCACTACAGCTGCATGACTGGTCATACCTCCTCTTGCAGTTAATATGCCTTTAGCAGCATGCATGCCATGAATATCTTCAGGTGAAGTTTCAACTCGAACTAATATAGTATTTTGCATTGATGCGTTTAGCCTTTCAGCATCATCTGATTTAAATACCACTTTGCCACTTGCTGCACCTGGTGATGCTGGCAATCCCTTGGCAATTATTTCTATATTTGATTTTTCATCTAAAGTTGGATGAAGCAAAGTATCTAAAGAATTTGGTTCAACTCTCAATACTGCCTCTTTTTTTGAAATTAAATTTTCTTTGACCATATCAACAGCAATTTTTACAGCTGACTTAGCTGTTCTTTTTCCTGATCTAGTTTGAAGCATCCAAAGTTTTTTATTTTCAACTGTAAATTCAACATCCTGCATATCTTTGTAATGTTTCTCCAGTTTATGTAATATTAATTTTAATTCTTTGTATACGATGGGCATAGACTCTTCCATTGACGGTAAGCTTTCATTTGAGGCTATTCTTGCTTTTTTTGTTATGTGTTGTGGCGTTCTTGTTCCTGCAACAACATCTTCTCCCTGCGCATTAATTAAATATTCCCCGTATATCTGTTGATTGCCATTGGATGGATTCCTTGTAAACACAACTCCTGTTGCGCAATCATTGCCCATGTTTCCAAAAACCATTGACTGAACATTAACTGCAGTACCCCACTCTGATGGAATTTGATTTAACTTTCTGTAAATTTTAGCTCTATGACTTTCCCAAGATAAAAAAACTGCACTAATTGCCCCAAACAATTGCTCTCTTACGTTTTGAGGAAATTCTTTATTTGTTTTTTTCTTAACAATATTTTTAAAATCTTTTATTAATCCATCCCAATCATTCTCATCTAATTCTGTATCTAACAAGACGCCTTTTGTTAATTTATAATTTTCGATTAATTCCTCAAAATTATAATTTTCAACTCCTAAAACAACATTTGAATACATTTGTATAAAACGTCTGTAGCTATCTTTTGCAAAACGCATATTTGAAGTTCTATTTGCAAGAGCATGGACTGTTTCATCATTAAGTCCTAAATTTAAAATAGTATCCATCATGCCTGGCATTGATACTCTTGCTCCAGACCTTACTGAAACTAACAATGGGTTATTCAAATCTCCAAATTTTTTACCAGTGTCTTTCTCAATATTTTTTAACTCTTTATCAATCTCCCCTAAAATTTTATGATTTATCTTTTTTTTATTTTTATAAAATAACTCGCAAACTTCTGTGGAGATTGTAAAACCTGGTGGAACTGGCAAGCCCATTTTGCCCATTTCAGATAAATTTGCACCTTTTCCTCCCAGAATATTTTTTGAGAAGTTTATTTTATTGGAAAATTTAGATTTAAAATTAAATATATACTTTTTCATTAACCTTCTATTTTTGAAAAATTGATATAGTTATCAAAACTTTTACATAACATTGATAAAAGTTCTAGTCTGTTTTTTTTAATTGTTTCATCATTATCATTTACAATAACGTTTTCAAAAAAGTCGTTAACTTCTGATTTACAAAATGAAAGTGTTTTTAAACTTTCTTCAAAATTTTCATCTCTACCTACGCTCGAATAGTATTTTTTCATTTCGTTTATTTTTTTATAAAGATTTTTTTCATAATCATTTTTAAATAAACCTGGATCAACATTGCCATAAAAATTTGATAAATTTTTATTTTCGCTTAATAGAATACTTGCTGACCTTTTGTAAATAGCAACAACATCTTTCCCAAAATCTTTATTTATACTTTTATTTAAAACGTATGATTTTTTATAAACTTTTAATAATTCATCAATTGAAAAGTTATAGCTTGCACTTTCTATAATATCATTTCTAATTTGTTTTTCTTTAAGATAGTTCTTTACTCTTTCATATAAAAAATCCCCAAGTTCTAAATTCAATTTCTTTAAATCAAATTCAAAACCTTGTTCTTTGTAAAACATACAAGAATAATTAATTAAATCTCTAAGTTTTACTTTTAGATTATTTTCAATTATTAATCGTACCACACTGATTGCTGTTCTTCTTATGGCATAAGGATCTTTTGAGCTGGACGGCTTTAGATTAATTCCAAAAAAACCAACTAAAGAGTCAATTTTATCACTGAGTGATAAAGCAATACTATAAATTTTCTTTGGTAACTTACTATCCATACCAATAGGATAATAATGCTCTGCTACGGCTAGACTGACATCTTTTTCAAAGCCTTGTGTTTCTGCAAAGTAACCTCCCATTACACCCTGAAGCTCAGGAAATTCACCCACTAAGTCAGACATTAAATCAACTTTACAAATTGTTGATGCGATTTCTATTTTTTCTTTACTAATCATAAATTCATCAGATATTAGACCACTGAGTTTTCGCATTCTTTGAACCTTATCAAAATAGGTTCCTAGACCTTTGAAGTAATTGACGTTTTTTAATTTTGTCACCCGCTTTACTAAATTTTGAGATTTGTTTTTATTCCAAAAAAATTCTGCATCACTCAACCTAGCGTCAATAACTCTTTCATTTCCTGACTTAACAAGTCCTTTTTTATCGTTCGCATCTGAGATTACAAAAAATAAGTTTGTTAAATTTTGTTTTTTGTCAAAAGTCGGTATATATTTTTGGTGTGATTGCATTGTAATAATTAATATTTCTTTAGGTATGTTTAGAAATTTTTTATCAAACTCACAAATTAATACTTTCGGTTTTTCTACAATATTTGTGATTTCATTTAATAAACTTTCACTTGTATTTATAAAAACATTTTTGTTATTTGATAACTTTAGTAATTCAGAATTTATGAAATCCTTTCTTTTTTCATGGTCAATAATTACTCCTTTAGTTTTAAAAAATTTTAAATATTGGTTGAAGTTATTAAATGACTTAGTTTTTTCTTCTATATCTTTTTCTATAAAAGTGAGATTAGAACTTTTCAGGTGCTTAAAATCAAATTCAATTTTTTTACCATCAAATATTGATAAAATAGATTTTAATGGCCTACCCCAAAGAAGAGTATGTTCCCCCCATTTCATTGATTTTTCCCATGTAATTTTAAACAGAATGTGAGGAAGATTTTCTCTCAACATGTTATAAAGGCTTATCTTCTTTTGTGGCTTCTTATAAAAATAAAATTCTCCCTTTTCAGTTTTTTTTTTATATATCTTATTTTTTTTTATTTGATTAGAATTTAAAAAGCCGTCTAACGCTTTATCTGGTGCATTTATACTTGGACCTTTTAATTCTTTAGATTTGAATAAAACTTCGTTTGGAAGGCTTTTAACATTAATAGCAATCCTGTTTGGTGTTGAAAAAATTCTAATTTTACCTTTATATTTTACACCATGCTGTTCAAAAAAATTTGAAAGAATTTCTTTTAATTGTTCTCTTGCTTTGATTTGTAATTTTGCTGGGACTTCTTCGCTAAATAGTTCAATAAATAATTCAGACACCTTAACTCTGACTTTCTATCCAAATTTTTCCAATCTCTTTGGTTAAATCTCGAATTCTTGAAATATATTCTGCTCGTTGCGCAACACTTATAACGCCTCTGGCATCTAATATATTAAATATATGACTCGATTTTAAACATTGATCATATGCAGGAAGAGAAATTTTATTTTCAATCATCGATCTTGCCTCACTTTCTAACATATCGAATATTTTAAAAAGTTTTTCAGTATTTGCATATTCAAAATTGTATGCTGAAAATTCCTTTTCAGCCTGATGGAAGACATCTTTATAAAAAATTCCATCATTATTCCACTCAAGTTCAAAAACATTTTTTTTGTTTTGTATAAACATACATAATCTTTCTAATCCGTAAGTGATCTCAACAGAAATAGGATCACATTCAACTCCTGCCATTTGTTGAAAGTAAGTAAATTGTGTTACTTCCATTCCATCACACCAAACTTCCCATCCAAGCCCAGCCGCTCCTAAAGTAGGGCTTTCCCAGTCGTCTTCTACAAATCTTATATCGTGCTCTTCGTGTTTTATTCCAATTGATGCAATACTATTAAGAAAAAGTTTTTTTATATTTTTTGGAGAAGGTTTTATTAAAACTTGAAATTGATAATAGTGCTGGAGCCTATTTGGATTTTCTCCATATCTTCCATCTGTAGGTCTTCTAGATGGTTGAACATACGCTGTTTTCCATGGTTTCTTCCCTAAAGATCTCAATGTTGTTGCTGGATGAAATGTTCCAGCTCCGACCTCAACATCATAGGGTTGTAAAATAATACATCCTTGTTTTGCCCAAAATTTTTGTAAACTAAATATTGTATCTTGAAATGATAAAATTTTTTCTTTTTTCAATTTAGGTCTTTTAGAAACCATATTTTTGCCAAATAGATCTTTCTTCGATCAAGTTCAAAATTTTGTCTGCTTGATTTTCTGAAGAAGATAATTTTTTTGCAAGCCATCCTTTACTTTTCTCAAAAATTTTCACTTCAACATCTTCACCAAATTTTTCTCTTAGAATTTGTTCGGAATTGCCTAAACCATCAACTAAACCAAGATCCTTAGATTTTTTTCCTGACCAAAATTCTCCAGAAAATAATTCAACCCCAATATCTTTTTTTAATTTTGTCTTTCTACTTTCCTCAACTACATCAATAAATTCTTGATGAAGTTCTAATTGTATATTCTTTAACCTTTTTATATCTTCCTCTTTTTCATCAAGAAATGGATCAAGTGTACTTTTATTTTTTCCAGCAGTATAAACTCTCCTTTGGACACCAATTTTTTGAATGAGATCTTTAAATCCAAATGAAGAATAAATAACTCCAATAGAACCAATTATTGAACTAGGATTTGCATATATTTCATCTCCAGAACAAGCAATTAAGTAGCCACCAGAAGCCGCAACATCCTCTGCAAATACAATCACTTTTTTTTTATATTTGTCTGCTTGATTTCTAATTAGTTTGTAAATTAAGTGTGACTGGACTGGTGATCCGCCTGGAGAATTAATTGTTATTGCTACTGCTTGGGCTTTTTTCAATGAAAAAGCTTTTTTTATAATTTCCTCTTGGCTCGAATAATCAATCCCCTGTTTAAATTTTCCAACATTTCCAATAACTCCAGATAGCTTGATATGGCTAACAATTTTTTTTTTTTTGAAAAAGGAAAACATAAATATGCTTATTAAAATTTTTGATATTAATAAAGCATACTTATAGTTGAAGAAATAGGTGCGTCAATTGATAAGTATTATAATAAACTTAATGTAATATTTTCGATCTATGGGATCTGTAGTTCAATTAAAAAAGACGATTAACAACTCATATTCGGATTTACTTAAGTCTGTCGAGGATAAACTTATATTGGTAAATGAAAAAATAACATCAAAATTAACAAGTAATGTTGATTTGATTCAAAATATGACAGACTATCATTTGGATACAGGTGGTAAGAAATTGAGAGCTCTTTTAACTTTATCTAGCTCAAAACTTTGTGGATACTCAAAAGGTGGTCGAGATATAAACCTTGCAGCGTGCGTAGAATTAATTCACGCTGCAACCTTGATGCATGATGATGTTATTGATAATGCGCTGGTTAGAAGAAACAAAGAAACACTGAATACTATCTGGGGAAACAAATCCTCTATTTTAGTTGGAGATTATCTGCTGAGCAGATGTTTCGAAATGATGGTAGAAGATGGAAGCCTAGAAATTTTAAAACTTCTTTCCTCCACCTCATCAGAAATTGCACAAGGAGAGGTGTTACAACTTCAGCATCATGGAGAGATAGATATGCTAGAAGAAACATATCTAAGAATTATCTCTTTGAAAACTGCAGCACTTTTTTCAGCATCTACTAAAGTTGGTGCAATATTGGCGAATAGAGATAATAAATATAAAGAAGCTCTTGAGTTTTACGGGAAAAATTTAGGTCTTACATTTCAAATAGCAGACGATGCTTTAGATTATAATTCAGATCTTAAATTATTTGGAAAAAAAATTGGTAATGATTTTTATGAAGGTAAAATTACTTTGCCAATAATTTTGTTATATCATAGGTGTTCAAGTGAAGAAAAAAAATATCTGAAAAATTTGTTTGAAAAACAAAGTAGGGATGAAAATGAATTAAAAAATACGCTTGAAAAAATAAAAAAATATAAAATTATAAATGAGTGCTATAAAAAGGCTGAATATTTTATAAACTTAGCATCTAATTCATTGTCAATCTTTGAGGAAAACGAAGATAAAAGTATTCTTAAAAATTTGACATCATTTAGTTTAGAGAGAAATTTTTAAGGAGATAATAGAATCTTTTTCCAATCATTTTTTTCCTTAATATATTTTAGTCTCTCGTGTATTCTAAATTCACCATCTAGCCAGAATTCTATTGACCTTGCTTTCAATCGCCATCCTGACCAATGTTTTGGTCTTGGAACATTGTTTTGTTCAGGATATTTAGATTTAAAGTTTCTAATCGAGTCTGTAAGCTCTTTTCGATTTGAAATTTCTGAACTTTGATTTGATGCCCATGCACCAATTCTGCTTTCATATTTTCTAGATGAATAATATTCGTCTGCCTCAGCATCTGAAACTTGTTCAGCTGCACCTTCTATCCTTATTTGCCTAAGTAAACTTTTCCAATGAAAACACATAGATATATTTGGATTTTTTTTAATAGCTGATCCTTTAGCGCTATTAAAATTTGTGTAAAAAACAAATCCTGTTTCATTAAAATCTTTTAACAAAACCATTCTGACCGAAGTGTATCCACGGTCATCTGATGTGCCTAGTGCAACTGCATTTGGGTCATTTAACTCTGTTTTTTTTGCTTCATCGAACCATTCCTTAAACAATTCAAATGGATTATTTTTTTCTCCAAAACATATATCTAGACCAAAAGAGTTTTTTTCGTTCATAATTTTAACAAAATAACTTATATAATAAATATATGTCATTTAATACCTTTGGAAAAATATTTAGATTCACTACGTGGGGGGAGTCTCACGGACCAGCAATTGGATGTATAGTTGATGGTTGCCCACCTAATATCAAAATAAATATTGACGAAATTCAGCAAGACTTAAATAAGAGAAAACCTGGTCAATCAAAATTTACAACTCAAAGAAAAGAAGATGATAGGGTTGAAATTTTATCAGGTATTTTTGAAGGTAAAACTACTGGAACTCCAATTTCAATGATAATTTATAACAAAGATATGAGATCTAAAGACTATGGAAATATTAAAAATAAATTTAGGCCAGGACATGCAGATTTTACCTATTTCAAAAAATATGGAATTAGAGATTATAGAGGAGGAGGAAGACAATCAGCAAGAGAGACAGCCTCTAGAGTTGCAGCAGGAGGTATAGCAAAGCAAATATTAAAATTTATTCTAGGGAAAAAATATGATGTTGTAGGAGGAGTAACTCAATTAGGAATTTTAGGATCTAATTCAAAAAATTGGAACGATCAATTTATAAAAAAAAATCAATTATTTTGTCCAGATAAATCTGTATTAAAACTTTGGGAAAAATATTTACTAAGTATAAGAAAAGCAGGATCGTCTTGTGGTGCAATTATTGAAATTAGAGCTAAGGGAGTGCCTGTAGGACTAGGTGCACCAATTTATTCAAAATTAGATATGGATCTTGCATCAGCTATGATGAGCATCAATGCTGTAAAGGGAGTTAATATAGGATCTGGAATGAATTCTGCTCAGTTAACTGGTGAAGAAAACTCAGATGAAATTAATCAAAGAGGAAAATCTACAAAATTTAACTCTAACAATGCTGGTGGTATTTTAGGTGGTATATCAAGTGGTCAAGATATAATTGTATCATTTGCAGTAAAACCGACTTCATCAATTTTAGCTCCTAGAAAAACAATTGATAAGTTTGGGAAAAACACTACTATATCTGTTAGGGGGCGACATGATCCTTGTGTAGGTATAAGAGCTGTTCCTATAGGAGAGGCCATGATGCATTGTGTTATACTTGATCATTACTTGTTAAATAAAGCTCAATGTGGAAACTAATTAATCTTTTTTACTACTACTTTTGAATTTAAAACTTCTAGTACTTTATTTTCAATAGATAAGGCGTCTAGTCCAGCAAATTTATACATATTTTCGGGCTTATCTTGATCTATAAACTTGTCTGGGAGTATCATTGATCTTAATTTAAGATTTGAATCTAAAAGATTTTTATCATTTAAAAAATTACTTACGTGTGCTCCAAAACCACCTATGGATCCTTCTTCAATTGTAATTATTGCCTCATGATTTGTTGCTAGTTGCCAAATTAAATTTTCATCAAGAGGTTTCGCAAAACGTGCATCTACAATACTCACATTAACTCCTTTTTTTCTCAAATTTTCTTCAGCGATTAAACATTCATTTAATCTTGCGCCAAAACTTAAAATAGCAACTTTCTTTCCTTCTCTAACAACTTTTGCTTTTCCAATTTGGATTTTATCGCTTATATCAGGTAACTGAACTCCAGTGCCATTTCCTCTAGGATATCTAAAAGCGCATGGCTTATCATTAATTTCAACAGATGTGTTTATCATTTTTACCAATTCTGCCTCATCGCTAGCTGCCATAACAATAAAATTTGGTAGAGTGGCCAAATATGTTATATCAAAAGATCCAGCATGTGTTGGGCCATCTGCTCCTACCAAACCCGCTCTATCTATTGCAAATCTTACTGGTAAACTTTGAATTGCCACATCATGCACAACTTGGTCATAAGCTCTCTGTAAAAAAGTAGAGTATATTGATGCGTAAGGCTTATAACCTTCCGTTGCTAGACCTGCAGCAAAAGTTACTGCATGTTGTTCTGCTATTCCCACATCAAACATTCTATTAGGAAATTTATTTCCAAAAATATCCATTCCTGTACCTGAAGGCATCGCGGCAGTTATACCAATTATTTTACTGTCATTTTCAGCATGCTTAACAAGAGTATTTGCATATACTTTTGTGTAAGATGGTGTCTTTGACTCACTTTTTTGCTGTATGCCTGTTTTTATATTAAACTTAGATACCCCATGATATTTATCCAATGAATTTTCCGCGAAACTGTAACCTTTTCCTTTTTGTGTTTTAATATGAATTAATATTGGTCCTTTGTGCTTTGATTCTTTTGCATTTTTTAAAACAGGTAGCAACACATCCAAATCGTGTCCGTCTATTGGGCCAATGTAATAAAATCCTAATGAATTAAATAAAGTCCCACCGGTAACAACTGATCTAAGAAAATCCTCAGCTGCGCCAGCTTTTTTACTAAATCTTTTTGAAAATGATGAAAAAATTAATTTTAAAGTTTCTCTGAAGTTAAAATAAATTTTTCCTGAAAAAATTTTTGCTAGATAAGACTTCATTGCACCAACGGGTTTTGCAATCGACATATCATTATCATTCAAAATAACTATCATTTTTGTTTTCGATGCGCCGGCATTATTCATAGCTTCATATGCCATTCCAGCACTCATTGCTCCATCTCCTATTACAGCAACTACCTCCTCTGATTTATTTGAAAGTTTGTTTGCAGTAGCTATTCCTAATCCTGCAGAGATTGATGTCGAACTGTGTGCAGCACCAAATGGATCAAACTCACTTTCTGATCTTTTTGTAAAACCTGATAAACCATTGCCTTGCCTGAGGGTTTTAATCTTGTCTTTTCTGCCAGTTAATATTTTATGAGGATAAGATTGATGACCAACATCCCAAATAATTTTATCTTTTGGTGTATCGAAAACATAATGTAAAGCTACTGTTAACTCTACAACTCCAAGGCCTGCACCTAAATGGCCACCCGTTTCGGAAACCGCATTTATCATTTCTTCTCTTAATTCATCCTTAAGTATTTTAAGTTCAGGATGATTTAATCGTTTCAAATCTATTGGAAAATTAATTTTATTTAATAATTTTGTTTTACTCATTTATTTATTTCTATTTAAAATATATTTAACAGATGCCTTTAAATTATTAGAATTTTTACCATATTTTTTTAATGTAGCAAAAATTTCTTCTTTTAGAATATTAGCGTAATTGATTGAATTTTGTTGTCCTAAAACACGAATAATAGTTGCCTTACCCCTAGCTAAATCTTTTTGGGTTTTTTTACCTGCAATTTGCATATTTCCATTATAATCAATTAAATCATCAGCAATTTGAAATAAAAGTCCAATTTTTTCTCCTATTTTTTCAAATTTTTTAATTTCTTTAAATTTTCCTGAAACAATAACTGGTGCTAAGCAACAAAAAGAAAATAATTTACCAGTTTTTTTAATTTGCATATCTAAAATTTTATTTAGTGGTATTTTTTTTTTTTCAAAATTTAAATCTGAAAATTGTCCTCCTGCCACACCTTCATGACCTGAACATTTTGATATGGAATTAATTAATAAAATTTTTTTTTTATCATTTATATTCAAAATTTTATCTGACAAAATTTCAAAGGCTAAGGTTAGAAGAGAATTTCCAGCTAAAACTGCTGTAGATTCACCAAATTTTTTATGCGTACTTAATTTTCCCCTTCTAAAATCATCATCGTCCATGCAAGGCAAATCATCATGAATAAGTGAATACGAATGTATGCACTCAACTGCAGCCCCAATTTGGATTACAGATCTGTAATTTATTTTAAATATACTCGCAATATCATAAATTATTTTTGATCTTATCTTCTTACCACCTGAAAATAAGCCATAAGATATTGGTTTAATTAAATCAGTTTTATTTTGTTTTTTTAAATATTTTTTAAGAAAATTATTTGTATCTTTAGCAATTTTATTTAATCTTTTTTGCATTTTTAATCGATATTTCGTTAATTTTGAATTTTGCTGTTTCTGAAATTTCTTTAGAAAATTTTTGGAATTTTTTTTCAATTAAATTATTTAATCTAATAAGTTTTTGATATTCATCTAATGACTCTTCTAAATTTTTTTGATTTTCTAAATTTTGAATAATTTTATTGGCAATTTCTGTGAGCTCATTCAAAGTTTTTGAATTAATATCATCTGGCAAATTTTTTTCATTCATATAATAGTTGGTAATATTATATGAATATCAATCTTTCAAATATTAAAAAAGCAGTAAAATATCTCAATAAAAATGAGTGTATTGGAATTCCTACAGAGACAGTTTATGGTTTAGCAGCAAATGCTTACTCAGATAAAGCAACAGATAAGATTTTTAAATTAAAAAAAAGACCAAGAAAAAATCCTCTTATAGTTCATTATTATAATTTAAAATATTTAAAAAATGATTGTAAAATTGACAATCAATTTTTGAGTCTATATTCAAAGTTTTGTCCTGGACCAATAACTTTTGTTTTAGAGTTAAAAGAAGAAAGTAAAATTTCAAGTAATGTTACTAATAAAAAAAATACTATTGCAGTTCGCTTCCCAAAGCACAAAGTTGCTAGAAAACTTTTAAAAAATTTAAATTTTCCTTTAGCTGCACCTAGTGCTAATATTTCAAAGAGTATTAGTCCTGTGTGTAAAACCGATGTAATTGAAGAGTTTGGTAATAAACTAAAATTCGTCTTGGATGGTGGAAAGTCTAAAGAAGGTCTAGAGTCTACTATAGTTACTTTAATTGGTAATCAAAAAATATTGAGATTAGGTAGTCTAGACAGACGTAAAATAGAGAAATATTTAATTAAAAAAAAAAGAAACAAAAAAAAAAATATAGTAATGCCAGGGCAAGGAAGAATTCACTATTCACCAGGATTGCCTATTAGGCTAAACATTAAAAGACCAAAAAAATTTGAAGCTTTCCTATTAATTTCAAAAAGAATAAAATCAAATAAAAATTTTTTTTATTTAAGTAAAAATAAAAATTTAAAAGAAGTGGCGAAAAATTTATATAAAACTTTAAGAAAAGTTAAAAATAAAGGTTTTAAACAAATCTCTATTGAGAGAATTCCTGATGAAGGTATCGGCGAGGCAATTAATGATAGATTGTTACGAGCAGCGGCAAAAAAATGAAAACTTTAGTCGAAGTACAAAATCTAAAAAAGAACTATGGTGAAAAGCAAGCGGTAAAATCAATATCATTTAAAATAAATGAAAATGAAATTTTAGGACTTTTAGGCCCGAATGGATCTGGAAAAACAACTACTATTGGTATGATGCTAGGTTTATTAAAACCAACAAGTGGAAAAATTTTAATTGAAGGAGATAAAATAGAGGAAGATAGAATTAAAATTCTTCAAAAAATTAATTTCATATCCCCCTATATTGAACTTCCAAAAAAATTAACTGTAAAACAAAATTTAATTGTCTTTGGAAAACTTTATAAAATTAAAAATTTAAACGATAGAATTGACTACCTGACGTCAAAACTTCGTTTAAATGATATACTAAACCGTATAACTGGTGAACTTTCATCTGGACAAAAAAATAGAGCGAGTTTAGCAAAATCATTAATAAATAATCCTAAGGTGCTACTATTAGATGAACCTACTGCATCTCTAGATCCAGAAATTGGTGATTTTATAAGATCTTTTTTAGAGGATTATAAAAAAGAAAAAAAAATATCTATTTTGCTTGCATCACATAACATGAATGAAGTCACTAGATTATGCAAATCAATTTTGATGATGAAAGATGGAATAATTGTTGACAGTGGAAGTCCTGCAAAACTTATAGAGAAACATGGCAGAAAAAATTTAGAGGAGGTATTTTTAAAACTTTCAAGGAGTCCTAATGAGCATAATTAAAATGTATGGGTTATTTTTAAGGCATTTTTATCTAATTACTAGGTCATTTCCAAGAATATTGGATTTAATCTATTGGCCCTCAATTCAAATTACATTGTGGGGTTTTATCTCAAATTTTTTTGCATCTCATACTACTTATTATAACAATGCAGTTGGTGTTATATTAACATGTGCAATCCTTTATGATTTTTTATTTAGAACAAGTATTGGTTTTAACATGTTATTCCTTGAGGAAATTTGGAGCAGAAACTTTACAAATCTTTTTATAGCTCCAATGAAAATTAGTGAAATTCTAACCTCACTAATTTTTACTGCTTTGGTGCGAGCATTAATTGGTTTAATACCTGCTGTATTATTAACTTCTCCACTATTTGGAATCTCAATATTAGAACTTGGAATTTATCTATTTTTTCTTTTTTTAAGTCTTTATATATTTGGGATTACATTGGGAATTTTGGTATCAGCAGGGCTTCTAAGATTTGGACCATCGTTTGAAAATATTGCTTGGTCAACTATGTTTTTATTAGCTCCATTTGGTTGTATATATTACCCAATTGAGATTCTCCCGGAGCTTTTTCAAAAAATAGCTTATATATTGCCACTTGTTTATATTTTTGAAGAAGCAAGAAATATATTAATAAATAATACAGTAGATATATCAAATTTAATACAAGCTTTTATGTTAAATATAATTTACATCATTATTTCAATTACTTTATTCTTTTACTCATTTAATAAAGCACGAGATAAAGGTACACTAATAAATATTGGTGAATAATGGCGCGCCCGCAAGGAGTCGAACCCTGAACCTCCAGAGCCGAAATCTGGCGCTCTATCCAGTTGAGCTACGAGCGCATTATGTACTATTATATCAATAAATGAAAAATATCATTAATTTAGTTGTAGAGGAAGAATTACACGGAAAAAGAATTGATGTGGCAATAGTTAAAAAAAAAGACTCTCTAAGCAGAACCAGGGTTAAAAACCTGATAATTAACGGAAATCTTAGTATTAATGATAAAATTGTAAATGACCCCTCAAAAAAAATTTTTAAAGATGATAAGGTTTTTTTAACAATTCCACTGCCTAAAAAGGTATCGCTAAAACCATTCAAATATAAGTTAGACATAATTTATAATGATGAGGATTTATTAGTTATTAATAAATCAGCAGGAATTTCGATGCACCCTGGAGCAGGAAATTATGATAATACGATTGTAAATGCTTTAATGGACTTAAACGATAACAATCTATCAAATATTGGGGATGAACTAAGACCAGGTATAGTCCATAGAATTGATAAGGATACATCGGGATTGGTAGTAGTTGCAAAAAATAATAAATCACACGAAAATTTATCTAATCAGTTTTCAAAACATACAATTACAAGAATATATCAAGCTCTGATCTGGGGAAAACTGAGACCGCAAAATGGAAAAATTGAAACTTTAATAACCAGAAGCACAAAAAATAGACAATTAATGGAAGTTGGTTTTGCAAAAGGAAAACAAGCAATAACGAATTACAAAACCCTTGAGATTTTTGAAAGCTCTAAAGTGCCAACATTAAGTTTAGTAGAATGTAAAATTGAAACAGGCAGAACGCATCAAATAAGAGTACATATGAGTTTTAAGGGAAACAATATTTTAGGAGATAAGAAATATAAAAAAAAATTTAAAAGATTAAAAAATATTGATTTTGAATTAGAAACTCTTTTATTAAAACTTGAGAGACAATTTTTGCATGCAAAAGTTCTTGGTTTTGATCATCCCTCAACTGGAAGAAGGTTAGAATTTTCATCAAATTTACCTCCTGAACTAGAAAGTATTATCAAAAAGCTAAGAAAATTATGAAGATATAAATATTGTAAAATTTCTTTTCTATATTAAATAAATACTCTTATGAGTAGAACATCTTACAATTTACCAGCTTTATCTAATGAGGGTGGTTTAGCCGCCTACTTAGCGCAAATAAAAAAATTTCCTATGCTCGATGCAGAGGAGGAATACATGCTTGCAAAAAATTGGCAAACAACTGGAAATGTAAAATCTGCAGAAAAACTTGTGACAAGTCACCTTAGATTAGTTGCAAAAATTGCAATGGGATATAAGGGTTATGGATTACCTCTAAATGAAATGATATCAGAAGGAAATGTTGGATTAATGCAAGCGGTAAAGAAATTCGAGCCAGAAAAAGGCTTTAGACTTGCAACCTACGCTATGTGGTGGATCAAAGCATCAATTCAAGAGTATATTTTGAGATCATGGAGCTTAGTAAAAATTGGAACAACCACCGCTCAAAAAAAATTATTTTTTAATCTTAAAAAACTTAAAAACCAAATTGCACCAAGAGCTGAAGGCGACTTAAGAGATGAGCACGTAAAAGATATCGCAAACAGATTAGATGTAAGTGAGGAAGAAGTTGTTTCAATGAATAGAAGGTTGTCTGGAAAAGAACAATCTTTGAATGCTCCGATTGGTGAGGACGGGGATGAGTGGCAAGATTGGGTCGTAGATAACGAAATGGATCATGAATTGAAATTTGCACAAAATGAAGAAATGGAGCAGAGAAAAGATCTTCTACAAGATTCTATAAAAATCTTAAATGATCGAGAAAAAGAAATTCTTTACTCAAGAAGACTTACAGATAACCCAATAACTCTAGAAGAGTTAAGTAAAAAATTTAAAATTAGTAGAGAAAGAATTCGACAAATAGAAAACAAAGCTTTTGAAAAATTACAAAAGCACATGTTAAATAGTGCTAAATCAAAAAATCTTCTGCCAGTAAATTAATTATTAAAAGGATCGTCAACCAGTATTGTATCGTTTCTTTCTGGACTAGTAGAAATACTTGAAATTTTCGCTTCAATAAATTTTTCTAGGTCTTTAATATAAATTTTTGCATTTTCAGGGAGATCATTAAAATTTTTACATCCCACTGTTGAAGTTTTCCACCCTTGGTAAGTTTTATAAATAGGTTTAACTTTTAATTGATCGGTTACTGCTGCAGGCAAGTAATCAATTTCTTCTCCATCAATTTCATATGCAACACAAATTTTTATTTGATCTAGCTCATCTAACACATCTAACTTTGTTAATGCAATTCCATCTATTCCTGAAATTTTTATGGTTTGCCTCACTAATACACCATCAAACCATCCACATCTTCTTTTTCTACTTGTTACGGTACCAAATTCCTTACCTCTGGTACCTAAAAGTTCACCGATTTCATCAGTGAGCTCTGTTGGAAATGGTCCTTCACCGACTCTTGTAGTATATGCCTTAGTTATACCTAAAACATAATTTATTGAGTTAGGTCCACATCCAGAACCTGTTGCTGCTGAAGATGCAACAGTATTTGATGACGTTACATACGGATAGGTGCCGTGATCAACATCCAAGAGTATTCCTTGAGCACCCTCAAATAAAATTTTTTTTCCAGATAATTTGAATTGATCAATTTTTTTCCATACAGGCTGAGAAAACTGAAGTATGTAAGGAGCTAATTTTAGCAAATCTTGTAATAATTTTTCCTTATCAAAAGGTGGTTTATTTAAACCTTTTCTTATTGCATTATGATGTGACAAAACATTATCTAATCTACTACTTAAATTTTTTTCAGAAATTAAATCCATTACTCTAATTGATCTTCTACCAACTTTATCCTCGTAAGCTGGACCAATACCTCTTCTGGTTGTTCCTATTTTAGAATTTCCAGCTGCATCTTCTCTTATTTCATCCATTTCTTTATGGAATGGAAGTATTAAGGTTGCTGACTCAGATATAATTAAGTTTTTTTCATTAATACTTACGCCTTTAGATTTAATTTCATCGATTTCCTCTAAAAGAGCCCATGGATCAATAACAACTCCATTACCAATTACAGAAATCTTATCTTTTCTAACTATTCCCGAAGGAAGAAGTCTCAGTTTATATGTAATTCCATCAATTACTAATGTGTGTCCAGCATTATGACCTCCTTGAAATCTTATGACAACATCAGCTTCACTTGATAGCCAATCAACTATTTTACCTTTGCCTTCATCTCCCCATTGAGACCCTACAACAGCAACATTTTTCATAAAAATCTTTTTTTTATCTCTATACTATTTAAGTGGTTTATCGGTCCATGACCCTTTCCATAATTAGGTCCAGTAGCTATTGCTTCGTTAACATATTTGATAGCCATCTCACAAGATTTCTTTAATGTTTTTCCACATGCAAAGTAAGCTGTGATAGCACTAGACAAAGTGCAGCCAGTGCCATGGGTGTTTTTGGTGTAAATTTTATTGTTTTTAAAAACTGATATTTCTTTTTTGTTAAGAAAAACGTCAATAATATTTTGTTTCTTTAAATGACCTCCTTTTATTAAAACATTTTTAGCTCCAAGTTTTAATAAAATATTTGCTGCAAAAATCATATCCTCTTTTGAATTAATTTTAGTTTTTGTGATTATTTCAGCCTCAGGAATATTTGGGGTAATTAACGAAACTTTGTTCAATAATTTTTTTTTTAACATTTCTATTGAATTTTTATCAATTAACCTAGCACCCCCTTTTGCTATCATTACAGGATCTAATACTATTTTATTGACTTTTATCTTATTAAGCGAACTTAGAACTGAATTAATAACTTTTCTTGAGTGAAGCATACCAATTTTAATTGCATCTGGTTGAATATCTTTACAGGTAAATTCAATTTGTTTAGATATTTCTTTATAGGGAACTGGTACAATAGAATTTACTCCTGTAGTATTTTGTGACGTAACAGCAGTAATTGCAGTCATTGCATATCCACCTAGGGAAGTTATAGTTCTTATATCGGCTTGAATTCCTGCTCCACCAGATGAGTCAGATCCAGCAATTATTAGAATTTTTGATTTCGGTTTCAATTTATCTTAGTGAGTTAGAAACTATTTTTGTACACTTTTTTAAAAGGATTTTATCATTTGACTCACACATTATTCTTATTTTTGGTTCCGTTCCAGATTTTCTTACTAATAGTCTTCCTTTTCCAAAAATAATTTTTTCAGCTTTTTTAATTGCTAATTTACATTTTTTTGAACTAATTACCGATTTATCCTTAACCGAAATATTTTCTAATAATTGAGGTGTTGGCTTAAATATAGAAAATAATTCACTAGCTTTTTTTCCTTTTCTCATAGAATAGAGTATTTCAAGTGCTACCAGCAATCCATCTCCTGTGGTTGCAAAGTTTCCTAGTATAATATGACCAGACTGCTCTCCACCTAAGTTGAATTTTTTGTTTTGCATAAGCTCTTTTACATATCTATCTCCAACATTTGATCTAAAAAATTTAATTTTTTTTTCTTTAAAAAACCTCTCTAAACCATAATTTGACATTAAAGTTCCAATTACTCCCCCTCTAAGTATTTTTTTTCTTTTCCATCTTTCAGCTAACACAGCTATAATTTTATCCCCATCTACAATATTTGCATTTTCATCAGTTAAAATTATTCTGTCTGCATCTCCATCTAATGAAATTCCTAAATCAGTTTTAAATTTTTTCGTTAATAATTTAATTTTTTCTGGATAAGTTGAACCACATTTAAAGTTAATGTTTATTCCATTCGGTTTAGTTCCAGCTTCAAAAACTTTCGCGCCTAAAGATCTTAGTAATTTTGGAGCACTTTTGTATGCAGCTCCATTGGCACAATCAATTGCTATTTTTAATCCTTTAAGTGAGAAGTTATTAGGAAAATTTCTTTTTAAAATATTTATATAATTTTCATTTGCATCTTCTAATCTTTTTACCCTTCCAAGATTTAAAGGTTTTGTAAGTTTAGATGAAACATTTGAGTCTATTATTTTCTCGATTTTTTTTTCAATTTTATCAGATAATTTCATACCATCTGGTCCAAATAGTTTCATTCCATTGTCATTATACTGATTGTGAGATGCGGTTATCATTATACCAAGATTGGCTCTCATTTTTTTTGTAAGCATAGCTAGTCCATTTGTTGGTAATGGTCCAAGGGTAAAGACATGCATTCCAGCTGAAGCTAGCCCAGAAACCAATGCAGGCTCTAGAGTATAACCAGATAATCTTGTATCCTTGGCGATAATTGCTGATTGTTTTTTTTTTTTTAGATTTTTAAAATAGGTGCCAGCTGCTAAACCGAACTTAAAAAACATTTCACCATTAATTTTAGAATTATTAACTTTGCCTCTTATTCCATCAGTTCCAAAATATTTTTTTTCCATTAGAAATTTAATTTTTTATAAACTTTAATTGATTGATTAATTTCGTTAACATCATGCACTCTTAATATCTGAACACCTTGTAGCATAGAAAATATACAAGATGATACGGTACCTCCTATCCTATATTTGCTGTCATTTTCATTGGATATATCTTTAATAAATCTTTTCCTAGATAAACCAATTAATATTGGGAAACCTAATGTATGAAAAATAGAAATCTTATTAATTAATGTAATATTATGTTTCAAATTTTTACCAAAGCCTATCCCTGGGTCTAATATAATATTGTTATGTTTAATACCAATTGATCTTAAATATTTAATTTTTGCTTCGAAATAATCATAAATATCTAGCAAAACATTTTTATATTTTGGATTATTTTGCATACTTTTAGGCAAACCTTTCATATGATGAATTACAAAAGGTATTTTAGTATTTTTTAGTAATTTTATTGTTTTTTTGTCATATTCAAAACCCGAAACATCATTTATAATTTTTATTCCATACTTTAAGCTTTTCTCCATTATGTAGCTCTTTCTTGTATCCAATGAGAAAATTGCCTTTTTTTTTCTTATAAGCCTCAAATTTTTATAAATTCTTTTCCACTCCTCAGATGAGGATATCTCTTTAGCGCCTGGTCTAGTAGACTCTCCTCCAATATCAATAATATTTGCTCCAGAGTTTATTAAATTATTTATTTGTCTTTCTGCAGATTTGAATTTTATGAATTTTCCACCATCAGAAAAGCTATCAGGTGTTAAATTTAAAATACCCATCAGTATTGGAGTATTATTAAATTTTAAACCTTTAAATTTTTTTTTTTTGGATATATTTTTTAGATCTTTTTTTATTTTATTTTTTAATTTAAAAGGGAGCTTTTTTATTTTCTCTAAATTAATTATTTTTTCTGATTTCCTTGTTAAAAGCTCAATAGACCTAAATTTGATACCAGGGTTTCCATTTAAAGGTAAATGTTTTTTTTTAATTTTATTGGATTTTGAGGTATAAAAAAAATTACACGCTCTTGTGTAATATTTTTCCATTAAATTTAATGGACTATCTTAGGCTTTAAACCAATTGATCCAAGTGCTGAACCTTGATCATCTTCCTCAACTTTTAAATCTTCCCTATTTTTAGGATATACATTCTTGTCGATTAAATCTAAAATTTCCTCGCCAGTCAGTGTTTCATAAGTAAGCAACGCTTTTGCAAGTTTATGTAGGTCATCTATTTTCTCAGTTAGGACTTTTTTTGCTCTATCATATCCTTTATCAACTATTTTTCTTATTTCATTATCTACTTTCCGTGCTGTTTCTTCCGACATATTTTGTTGTCTCGCAACAGATCTTCCTAAGAATACTTCCTCCTCGTTTTCCCCATACGCAACTGGGCCAAGCTCTTTACTAAGTCCCGCTCTCATAACCATAGCTCTAGCTCTTTTAGTCGCTTGCTCAATATCACTCGCAGCACCTGTTGTAACTTTATCCTCACCAAATATTATTTCTTCAGCAACTCTTCCCCCCATAGCTATAGCGAGTTGAGCATGTAATTGCTCTCTAGTTTGAGAAACTTCGTCTCTTTCTGGAAGTTGCATAACCATACCTAAAGCTCTTCCTCTGGGAATTATTGTAGCTTTATGAATTGGATAAGCAGCTTTTTCATTGATTGTAACAATGGCATGGCCTGCCTCGTGATAAGCAGTAAGTCTCTTCTCTTCCTCAGACATTACCATTGAACGTCTTTCAGCCCCCATCATGACCTTATCTTTTGCTTCTTCAAACTCCTGATAAGTTACAATTCTTCTGTTTTTTCGTGCAGCTAGTAATGCAGCCTCATTTACTAGATTTGCTAAATCAGCACCTGAAAATCCTGGTGTTCCTCGAGCTATAGTTCTTAAATTTACATCTGGAGCCATCGATATTTTTTTTGCATGTACTTTTAAGATTTTTTCTCTTCCTAAAATATCTGGATTTGAAACTACAACTTGTCTATCAAATCTACCTGGCCTTAAAAGGGCGGGATCAAGAACATCCGGTCTATTAGTAGCAGCAATAATTATTACACCTTCGTTTGTATCAAAACCATCCATTTCAACTAATAATTGGTTAAGAGTCTGCTCTCTTTCATCGTTTCCACCTCCTAGACCTGCGCCTCTACTTCTTCCAACAGCATCTATTTCGTCTATAAAAATTATACAAGGCGAATGTTTTTTTCCTTGTTCAAACATGTCCCTAACTCTAGACGCTCCAACACCAACAAACATTTCTACAAAATCTGATCCTGATATAGTAAAGAAAGGAACCCCAGCTTCACCTGCAATTGCTCTTGCCAATAAAGTTTTTCCAGTTCCAGGAGGCCCAACTAATAAACAACCTCTAGGAATTTTTCCACCCAACCTACTAAATTTTCTTGGGTCTTTTAAAAATTCTACAACTTCCTCTACTTCTTCTTTTGCCTCTTCAACTCCAGCAACATCATTAAATGTAACTTTACCCTTGACCTCGTTCATCATTTTAGCTTTAGATCTTCCAAATCCCATTGCTCCACCTTTGCCACCTTGCATTTGTCTCATAAAAAATATCCAGACAGCGATTAGAAGTAACATGGGGAACCAAGATAACAATATACCAAGAAGTGAAGGCATTTTCTCCTCCAATGGACTTGCAGAAATACTAACACCTCTATCGCTTAATTTTTGAATTAGGTTTGGATCGTCAGGTGCATAAGTGTTAAACTGTTGCCCATTTGATAGAACACCTTTTATATTTTTTCCTGAGATTTCAACTTGAACTACTCTTCCATTATCCACCTCTGTCAAAAATTCAGAAAAAATAATATTATTTTTTTGAGCAATAGCCCTCTGTGGATTTTTAAACATATTGTAAAGACCAATTGTAAGGAGAACTATTATTCCCCACATAGCTAAATTTTTGAAATTCATGATCCTAAAGTAAGAATTATTAAAGAATAAACAAGTGTCAATTTGTGCATATATTCTGCAAAATAACTAAATTTCTCTGGAAATAACTAGAGTATTACTGACTTTTTTAAAAATACACCCTGATAACGTTGTTTTGTAAGCATCTTTTGAATTTTTGAAATTTTCTATTAGGTTCATTATTTTGCTTCCTCTGGTTAGTTTTGCTTTTTTAGAAAATGAGTTCAAAACAATATTTAATGATCTAAATACGACTTCATCAGGCTCTAAAAAGAAATTTTTATTTACTATTACTTTTTCTTTATTCCTTATGACATTTTGATCAATATTTTTTTGTATATAATGCTCGAGTGCTTCATTACTCTTATGAAGATTTGATAGTGATTTATCAAAATTTTTGTTTTTTATGTTAAATTTAAAATTGTTTAGAATATTTCTTATGTAAACTCTTAAATAATTATTTTCTAAGTTTGATGGATCTTTGATATAATTACCAAATGTATTTTCAGAGATATATATCAACTCATGCTTAGAAAATTTTAAAAGTGGTCTAAAAATTAAAATTTTTTCACTGACATTTAATTTAGAGTATTTTTTTTTGAAGGATATTAGGCCATTTAAACCTGAACCTCGAAGCAATCTTATAAAAAAATTTTCATATAAATCATCTTTATGATGAGCTGTTAAAATTTTTTTTAGTTTATAATTCTTGCATTTTTCAAATAATAGTTCATATCTTTTTAATCTAGCTTGCTCTTGAATATTATTGAGATTGTTATTTTTTATCCATTTTAAAATTTTTAAATTCACGCCAAATTTTTTTAAAGTTTTTTTAACAAATAGAGCTTCTTTTTTTGATTCTTTTCTTAATTTATGATCAATGTGGAAATATAAATTACTTGTGCCCCTCTCTATAGACATGCATTTTGTTAAAAAAGCTAATGCCATGCTATCTGGACCACCGGAAATCGCAACACAATAATTTTTATCAGTATCTTTCGAAATTATTCTTTTAAACCTTGAATACAGACTTTTTATTTTTGGGTTTTTAAGTTTGGATAAATAAAAATTATGAATTGTTCTGTTTACACTCGAATTTCTTTTCTTCATACTTTGCTTTTTGAAGGACAGATTGAGTTGCTTCTGGATATTGTTTCTTAACGCCAGCAATCATAAGACAACCCTGATCTTTTTCTCCAATTTGTACCAATGATACTCCGAGTTTTAATAGATTGATAGGTGCTTTTTCACTTTTAGGATATTTTTGATAACCCTCTAAATATGCGGAGGCTGCATCCGTATAAAGTTGTCTAATTCTAAAAGTTTCAGCATACCAATACTGAGCGTTTCCGGATAATTTATGTTCAGGATTAGTATCAACAAATTCTCTAAATGCTCTTTCTGCCATGTTGTAATCTCCAACTTTTAGAAAACTTGTTGCAAATTCATATTGATTTTCTGGTGTACCATCTGGCAAGATTTTTTCCTCTGATTGAAAAGTTTCTGTCACAACAGTTTTGGTTGCATCTATCGATTGAATGGATTGACTTTCACTTTCATTTTTCAAATCTTTATAAGAAACTGTTCCTAAATCTTGAGGTTGAGTGGAACCTGGTAGGATTTTTTCTGTATCAACTGTTGTGTCAATAGCAGACTTTGTTAAAGAATTACTATCAACGCCCACGTTATTAGTTTCTAGTTGTTGAAACCTTAGTTGATTATCTGCTTGAACTTTTGATAATCTAGAATTTAATTTATCAATTTTAAAATTAATCTCTTCATATTTATTAGTTAATTGTTGAAACTGTTTTTCAATTTCAGATAATTTTAACAAATGTCTTGTGAGCACCTCTTCGCTTTCTTTAGTTTTTTGATTAGAATTTGTACTTGAGGATTGAGAGAAAGACTCTGAATAAACCGCTCTTTCTAATGTCCTTAAGTCTTTTTGTATTAATTGCAAAATTTCTTTTATTTCTAAGGTTTCTGCATTCAAACTTGTTGGGTTAAGTAAATAAAAAAAAATAAACAAATAAATAAAGTTTTTCTTGTTATATAGCATTCGATAAAGTTGTAAGTATAAAAATGGCAAAAAAAAGACCCCAAATTTATGGGGTCTTTCTTTAAAAAACTTTTTTTTATTAATTAGCTTTTACAGTAACTGATCTTCTATTTTTAGACCAAGAGAGAGGGTTAGATCCTGAGTCAACTGGTCTCTCTTTACCATAACTAATTACCGATATTCTGTCTGCCGAAACTCCATAAGTCATTAAGTAATCTTTAGCTGCGTTGGCTCTTCTTTCGCCCAATGCCAAATTATATTCTCTTGTTCCTCTTTCATCAGCGTGACCTTCTAGAACAACATTAACACTTGGATTTTCTCTTAACCATGCTGCCTGTTTTCGTAGTGTATCTCTAGACATTGTAGTAAGAATAGTTTCGTTAGTCGCAAAGAATACTCTATCTGGAACACCTTTAGCTAAATACTCAACTGTATCTGTTCCTGTGTAAACATCCCCTTGAATTTGAGATTCTAAATTTGTTGCTGTTTTTTTAGTTGCGCAAGCAGATACAACCATACTTAATAATATAACTAGAAAAGTATTTTTTAGGATTTTGCTTAAAATCATTAATGCTCCTTAGTATTTTTTAGAACTTTTTCACAACTAATTAGATCTTTCAAGTCAAAAAATCAAGATTATTTATGTTTTTTTAAAAAATTTAGACTAATTACTTAATAAAGATGACCAAGATGGGTCTGAAGCATCTGTCTCTGTATTCACCATTTTCTCATTATATCCAGTTAAATCAATCGACCAAAGTTTTGCTGAGAACCCTTCGCCTTTATCATTTGATTTTGTCTCCCTATAAAAAATAAGAACTCTACCGTTTGGAGCCCATGAAGGTGCTTCTTGATAGTAGTTTTCTGTTAGCAGTCTTTCACCTTTCCCATCTACTCGCATAACTCCAATATAAAACTTGCCCTTGTGAAGTTTAGTAAAAGCAATTAAGTCTCCTCTTGGAGACCATACTGGTGTACCATAAAGTCCTTTCCCGAAAGAAATTCTTTTTACATTTGAGCCATCACTTTTCATAACATAAATCTGTTGGTATCCACTTCTATCTGAATTGAATGTTATAAATTTACCATCTGGAGAGTAAGAAGGGGAAGTATCAATTGATGGATGATTTGTAATTCTTTCAACAATTCTATTTTCTATATCCATAGTATAAATATCTGAATTACCATCTTTAGCAAAACTCATTATTATTTTTTTTCCATCAGGTGAGAATCTTGGAGCAAATGTCATCCCTGGAAAATCTCCTACAACCTCTTGGATCCCAGTCTCAATATCTAATAAATAAACTCTAGGTAAATTTTTAAAATACGAGAGGTATGTTACCATTTGGTTGGTGGGGTTAAATCTAGGAGTGAGTACTAGCTCATTACCAAGAGTTAAATATTTTGTGTTGAATCCATCTTGATCCATTATAGCAAGTTTTTTAATTCGTTGAGTTTTTGGGCCTTCTTCTGAAACATAAATTATTCTTGTATCAAAATATCCTTTTTCCCCAGTAAGTCTTTGATAAACTTTATCTGTAATTATATGTCCAACTCTTCTCCAATTACTTGGTACTGTTGTGAATGCAAGCGCAAGCATTTCCCTACCTGCTAGCACATCCCATAATCTAAACTCAACTTTGAGTTTCTCATTAACGGCTGTTACTTTTCCAGTTATCAAAGCTTGAGATTTAATTAATGCCCAATCCTCAAATCTGGGTTTTAGATGAGCAATGTCAGGTTTTTGAAGAAACGCATCCTTGCTCAAAGGATTAAACAATCCTGATTGTTTTAAATTATTTTCAATTACTTTTGAAATTTCTGATCCTACATCTTTTATTTCTAACTCCTTTTCAAAAAAAGTATTAGAATTATTATCTTGAAACAATGGTGAGACAGCAATGGGAAGTGGATTTAAATTTCCACGAGTTATATCTACTTCAATAAGTGAGTAAGACTTAGAGATACTTATAAATAATATTAAGATTATATTTAAAATTAATTTAAATTTTTTCATTAACCCCCTAGCATTTCCCTAGCATCAAAGTTTAGTTGAAGATTTTTCCACCTCTCATAACCGCTAGTAGGTACTTTTAGAGGTTGACACAATTGAATTGCTCTAAGAGCACTTTCGGCTAGCACTTTATAGAAACCTTGTCCTGGCATATTCATTCTTGCATGATCCAAAATTTCAGACTTAATAAGTGTTCCGTCTGGTTTTAATTTTAATTTTATTCTAACTAACAAATTTTCATTATATGGTAAACCTAAGGGAATACTCCAGCAACCAAAAATTTGGGCTTTTAGTGCATCTTCTTCGCTCAAAGTTAATGAGGATATATTCATAGTGTCATCTTGAGATTGCGAGATTTTATCCATTAATTTGTTTGTTTCACCAATATCCTCTTTAGATTTATCTATTAAAGCTGCAATATTATTTGGATCAAATAATTCTTTTTTTTCAAACTCAGATGCTTGTTTCACTTTCGTATCATCTATTTTTAGTTTTTTTGGTTTAATTATCTCTTTTAAATTTTCATCCTCTGTTAAATCTTTAGAAGGTTTTTGTTTTTTTTCTTCCTCAACTGAGAGTTTTTCATTATTGTTATCAGGCAGTGGTATTGCATCTAATTTCTGTTTTTTTACAATCTCTTTTTTTGTCTCTGGTGTAGGTGTTTTTTTTGAAGTCAACTCTGTGATGTTTTCCTTATTTTTTTCTGGACTAATCTCTTTTTTTTCATCTTTCTTTATTTTTTTTGGTGGTGCTTGTTCAGAAACTAATTTTTCTTTATCTTTTTTTACTTTCTCGATTATTTTTTTTGCCTTTGGGGCAAAAGGAATGTTTGTTTTATCAGAAATCTGAATGAGCTCAACTGAGACAAGCGGGGGTATATCCAATGGCTGTTTAGCTATAAAAGGTAATGTAAAAATACTTAAAACAATTATAGCAGTATGAAAGATTGATGAAAAAAATAAACTTTTATACAAGTTTACCTCTCTTTATATGGTTCAGATATCAAGGCTACTTTGGTAAATCCTGAACCGGAGAGCATACCCATTATTTCTAGCACTCTACCGTAGTTAATGGTTTTATCTCCTCTAACAAAAATTCTTGTATCAGTTCTGTTATTTGAAACTGCTAAAATTTTTGCAATTATTTTTTCATACTCAACTTTTGTTTCCTGAATAAAAATTTCTCCTTTAGAATTAATAGTTAATGTTAACGGCTCAGTTTCTTCTGGCAAGGTATCAGCAGACGACTCGGGCAAGTCAACTTGAACACCAACCGTTAATAAAGGAGCAGTGACCATAAAAATTATAAGCAGCACGAGCATAACATCGACAAAAGGAGTTACATTAATTTCACTCATTGGTTCTTTTTTTGAACGTTTTAAATTAAATGCCATTCCTAAATTATAGAAATAAATCTCTTTGAAAAGTTTTCTAGTTTTTGAGAGTATTTTTTAGAGTCATTACTAAATTTATTGTACGCAATAACTGCTGGAATTGCCGCCAACAAACCTAAAGCTGTTGCGAATAATGCTTCTGCAATACCTGGAGCAACAATTGCTAAACTTGTATTTCTTGAAATGGCAATTGATTGAAATGAATTCATAATACCCCATACAGTTCCAAACAATCCTATAAATGGAGCTGTTGATCCAACTGTTGCAAGAAAGGTGTAATTTTTGTCTACGTTGGTCATTTGCTTTTCAATATTTGCTTCCAAAACACCTGCTAATCTCTCAGATAAATTTGATTTTGATCTTGATTTCATCACCATTTGCATTGAACTTTTAAATAGTTCAACCATTGGATCATTAGTGGTTGAAGGTAAATTATTATAAAATGTTTCTGCAGATTTTGACTTCCAAAATTTTTCCTCAAATTCCTCTGCACTTTTATTAATTTTTCTAAATAGTCTAATTTTATCAAAAATGATAGCCCAAGAATAAATTGAAAAAACTACTAAAATAATCATCACTGATTTTACTATAATGTCTGCTCTTAAAAATAAGCTGACTAAAGAAAAGTCTGTGTTACTTGCAAGTCCAACAGCTTGTGAGGTTATATCTGCTTCCATAGTTTCTTCTCACACTCAATTGTGTCATTAATTTGGCTCTTATTTATTAATATTTTTGGATAAATTATTTCCCTAAAGTTTCAAAATAATATTTAGCAATTAATATTGCATCAGCTTTGTTGGCATCTTTTTTTTTTGATAATTCAGATGATATGTATGGGTAAGTCTCAATTACTTTTGTCCTGCTAGCATCTTTCTCAGAATTAAGTAAATTAAAATGTTTTTTCCATTTAACTGGTCTGACTAAAATCACTGGTAATTTTAGCGCTGCACAAACACCTTTTATTACCCCAAATGATTGCCCAAAACTAAACATACCTGTAACTCCTTGGCCTGGCATCGCGCTTACACTCTCAAGAATCACTTTATCCTCGTGTGAAATATTTTCTTTTATTAAAATGTTTACTAATTCAGCTGCATTGATTTGTTTTTTTGACTTTGTGCCCTCTGCCATAGTTGGCATGTCAACAACCATTGAAATGTTTCCATCTCTTAGTATAGATATTGCTCCACTAATCCCAGGATCTATTCCAACCAAATTCATAAATTAATTCTCAAATTTTGCATTTGTAAAAATATTTTGCACATCTTCATCATCATCTAAGGTTTCTAAAAATTTAATCATACTATCTTTGTTTTCTCCAAATAAATTTACTGTATTTAATGGAACCCATTCAATTTCTGTAGACAAAAATCTTTCAATTTTTTTTTCTAATTTATTTTTGACTTCATATATCTCAGTGTTAGCAGTATGTATTTCATGAAATTTCTCGTGGGAAAAACATTCATTTGCACCACTTTCAATTGCTAGCTCAAGCATATTTTCATCATCAATTTCGTCTTTATTTATTTTTATAACTCCTAACTGTTTAAAGTTATGTGATGCTGAACCTTGGGTTCCAAGTCCACCACCACTTTTTTGAAAAATGGTTCTAATATTTGAAGCTGTTCTATTTTTATTATCCGTTAAAGTTTCAACTATAACAGCAGTTTTATTTGGACCAAAACCTTCATATCTAAGATTTTCAAAATTTGAGTCTTCGTTTATGCTAGATTTATCTATAGCTCTCTCTATATTATCTTTAGGCATATTTGCTGATCTCGCAGATTGGATTGCTGATCGCAATCTAGCATTCATGTCTGGATTTTTATCTCCTAGTTTTGCTGCTACTGTTATTTCTTTAGAAAGTTTAGAGAACATTTTAGATCTTTGCTTATCAGCTTTTCCTTTTTTATGCTTGATCCCTGCCCAATGAGAGTGTCCAGCCATGGTTTAAGTATTTTTATTTAATTTTCCACCATATATAAAACTAGATACACGTTTGGCTAAGCCATTATTCTCGTCAGCGTCCACAATCATACCACAAAGTGTTGCTTCTCCTTTGGCTGGAAAATGTTTTTTCGAGTTTCTTTTAAAAAATCTATTTATTGAATTTTGTTTATTCATTCCTATTACAGAATCATAATCTCCACACATTCCAGCGTCTGTTAAATAGGCTGTTCCATTCTCTAATATTCTTGCATCATTTGTTGGTACATGTGTATGTGTACCAACCACCATGGTTGCATGACCATCTAAGTAATGCCCTATAGCCATTTTTTCACTAGTAATCTCACCATGAAAATCTACAACTAAAAAATCATAATTTTTTTTTAATTTATGATTATCAATAAAATTTTTTGAAACTTCGAATACATCTTTGCATTTTTTCATAAAAACATTTCCCATCAAATTTAAAACACCAACCCTCAAACCTTTTTTTGATATATAAACTTCAAATCCACTTCCTGGAACATCGCTAAGTAAATTTTCTGGTCTTAATAATCTTTTCTCTATTTTTATAAATTCAAAAGTTTCTTTCTGGTCCCAAACGTGATTGCCCGTTGTGATCACATCTACTCCTGAACTAATTAATTCTTTAACATTATTTTCAGTTATTCCAACTCCGTCTATAGCTGCATTTTCTCCATTTGCTATTACAAAATTAATTTTATTTTTTTCTATAATAGTTTTTAAATGTTTTTTTACTGCAATACATCCTGAGTCCCCAACTATATCACCTAGAAACAAAATTTTCATGAATAGATTTTATTTTCTGTTATGATGAAATCTAATTTTTTGTCAAATTTATTTGTAGGCAATTTTTTAATTTCTTGAAAAGAAAACGATAATCCAATTGTCTTAAAATTTTTATGGTTTCCAACTTTTTCTATATATCTATCATAATATCCTCCACCATATCCTAATCGAAACTTATTTTTATCGAAACCAACTAAAGGTACTAAAATAAGATCAGGATATACAACTTTTTTAGATACAGGTTCAGGAATTCCCATACTGTTTACTTTTAAATAAGTATCTGAAGACCAATAAAAAAAATTCATTTGATTTGAGTCACAAATAACTGGTAGTGAAATTAAGAAGTTCTTTTCAACAAATTTTTTTAAAACAGGTAAACAATCAAATTCATAATTTATTGGGTAGTAACCACCAATTGTTTTA
>CACHTB010000010.1 GCA_902582735.1 uncultured Pelagibacteraceae bacterium | reverse complement strand
AGAGAATATAATTGCTATAAAAAGCAATATTTTCCTCATTATTTAGCCGTCCATCCTCCATCTATAAGAATAGATGTTCCTGTAATCATTGCAGCAGCATCAGATGCTAAAAAACATACAGCTGTTGCAACATCACTTTCCTTAGCAGCTTTACCCATTGGTATTCCATCAAGGGCAAGTTTTTTAAATTTTTTGTTTTTAAAAAATTTTTTAACCATTGGCGTTTCAACGAAAGTAGGGGCAACACTATTTACTCTTATATTTCTATTTGCTAATTCAACACCCATACCCTTAGTAAGACCTTCTATACCAAATTTAGTCATGTTATAAACATTTCGACCAGACATCCCTACATGTCCAAGCTGTGAAGACATGTTTATAATAGATCCACCTCTTTTTTTATTTTTAAGCATTTTTTTCACAACTAGTTGTGCAACATTAAAAGCAGCCTTAAGATTAACATCTACTAAATAATTCATACTTTGTTGTTTTACCTTTTCAAAAGGCTCTGGTATATTTGTGCCTGCATTGTTTACTAAGACATCAATATATTTAACTTTTTTTAATTTTTCACTCAGATCACTATAATCCATTACATCACAACGAATTTTAATTAGTTTGCTTTTTGCTTTTTTTATATCTTTTTCTAATTTATCTAAATCAGATTTAGTTCTGCTTAATCCTATAATTATTGCTCCAGCTTCAGCTAATGCTATAGCGCATGCTCTACCTAAACCTTTACCTGCTCCGGTGACTAAAGCATATTTATTTTTTAAATTAATTTTTTTTAAATACATTAAATTAATAATTTTATATCAGTATAAATTAGATCTAAAGCCACAATTAATATTGCAATTAAACCTAACCAAGCAATCCATTTGTATTTTTTTATCCAATTCGAAATTAACGTTGCTGCAGTAGCCATTAATATGATCGACAAAACAAGGCCAAACACTAACAAACCATAGTGATCTTTCGCAGCCCCTGCAACTCCTAAAACGTTATCTAAACTCATTGTAAAATCTGCAAGCAAAACTGTAAAAATTGCTTTAAAAAAACTTGATTTATCAACCTTTATATTATTTTTCTCCTCACCACTTTTTTTTATGACATCAGTGTAAAGTTTATAAACAATATAAAGTAATAATAATCCTCCGATTAATCTTAGTCCTGTTATTTGAAGCAAGTAAGCAGTAATCAAAGTTAATATAATTCTTAAAATTACAGCACCTCCAATTCCCCAAAATATAATTTTTTTTCTTTGATCTGGTGGAAATTGAGACGCAACCATTCCAATAATGATTGCATTGTCACCAGCTAAAACTAAATCTATAAAAATTATTTGTAAGAGAATTGTAATTTGCTCTGGCGAAAACATTTAAGAATTCAATATCATATCTGCACCTTTTTCAGCAATCATTATGGTTGGTGCATTAGTATTTCCAGACGTAATATTAGGCATTATAGATGCATCAATAACTCTGAGTTTTTGTATTCCATGAACTAATAATTTATCATTAACCACTGCACTATCATCATTTCCCATTTTACAAGTTCCAACTGGGTGAAATATTGTTTGAGTGAAATCACTACCAGCTTTAACTAATTCTTCATCTTCAGTAATATGTACCCCAGGCCTATATTCTTCAGGTTGATATTTTTTAAAAGTCTCTGTCTCTAGCATTATTTTTCTTATGAGCTTCAAACCTTCGGCAGCAACCATCCTATCATCCTCTGTAGAAAGATAATTCATCTTAATTTTTGGATTATCTCTACTATCATTACTTGATATATTAATCTCCCCTCTACTCGTAGGTCTAATGTTAGCAACAGTTGGGGTAATTCCTTCAAAATCATGCATAGGAGTTACTCCCAGAATATCTGTACTAAGTGGTTGGACGTGAAATTGTAAGTTTGGTGTAGCACGTGATGGATCACTTTTAGTAAAAGCACACACTTGGCTTGCACCCATTGTTATAGGGCCACTTTGTTTTAAAATATATTGAATACCCATTAAAAACTTTGAATATAAACTCTCAACATCTCTATTGAGTGATTTTATATTTTTTAATTTATAAACTGGCCTAAACATTAAATGGTCTTGTAAATTTTTTCCTACACCTTTAAGTTCGTGTACAACTTCTATTCCATGTTTTTTGATTTTTTCACCATCTCCAATTCCTGATATTTGCAACAAATGTGGTGATCCTATTGCGCCAGCTGATAAAATAACTTCTCTATTAGCTTTTGTATGATTTAACTTATCACCTATAAAGAAACTTACACTCTCTACAGACTTATTATTAAAATTAATTTTTTGAACATGAGCATTAACAACAATTTTTAAATTTTTTCTTTTTTTAACTGGATTTAAATATCCTGTAGCAGCACTGCATCTTAATTTGAGACCAAACTTACTATGGCTTGTTGTAAATTGAAAGAAACCTACTCCAGAATTATCGCCTTTATTAAAATCTATGGTTTTTGGGATTCCAACTTCCTCAGCAGCATTTTGAAATTCATCGAGCAATTTTAAATTTATTTTTTTATTTGCAACAGTTATTGGTCCACTATCATTATGGAATTCACTTTTTCCTAGTTCGTTGTTTTCAGATTTTAGAAAATACGGCAAAACATCATTCCAACCCCAACCAGTATTTCCATTTTGGCGCCACACATCATAATCCTCTTTTTGGCCACGTATCCATAATAAACCATTGATAGATGAGCTACCACCTAGAGTTTTTCCTCTTGGATATCTTATTGATCGATTATTCATTGTTTCATCAGGCTCGGTTTTAAAGCACCAATCAACTTTTGGATTATGCATTGTTTTATAATAACCAACTGGAATATGGATCCATGGATATGTATCTTTTCCACCAGCCTCAAGCAGTAAAACTTTATTTTTGGGATTTTCGGATAACCTATTTGCCAGAACGCATCCAGCAGACCCAGCACCTATAATGATGTAGTCAAAGTTTTCCATAATTTTTGATGATAGTTTTATACATTTTAATACAATTAAAGTCGAATTGACACTTGTATAAGGTTAACTTTTTTGAGAGGATACGTCTCATTAAACTAATAGAGAGGGACGAAATAATGAAAAAAATCGTATCTATGTTGTTTGCACTCACAATGGTTTTTGGTTTTATATCGAATGCTAGTGCTGCAAAGACATTAAAATGTCAGACAGTTTTAAATACTAAAGCTGACGAAGTAAAAATGTTGAAAGACTTTACTGACACAGTAACTACTTTAACAAGCGGTTCATTAAAATTTGAAATTTTACCAGCAGGTGCAGTTGTTGGAGTTAAAGAAACTCTAGATGCAGTGGATAAAGGCCTAATTGATTGTGGATTTGCTTGGACACACTATTGGTCAGGAGATCATCCTGCGGCTATGTTATTTGGTTCACCAGTTGCTGGCGGGGGAGTTGGTATTGACAATATTGCATTCTTATCGTGGTTCCAATATGGCGGCGGTAAAGAATTATATGATCAGCTTTGGAAAGAAATGGGAAGAGATATTAAAGGATTTATGATTCAACCAGTTGGACCAGAGGCTTTAGGTTGGTTTCCAAAACCAATTAAAGATATGGCTGACTTTAGAAAATATAAGTTTAGAACACCTCCAGGAATTCCGGGACAAACTTACAAAGATATAGGTATCGCATCTGTAGCTATGGGTGGTGGGGATATTCTTCCAGCTTTAGAGGCAGGTACAATTGATGCTGCTGAGTGGTGTTGTCCAAAACCAGACTTAACTTTTGGTTTTCAAAAAGTATTGAAGCATTATTACCTGCAAGGTTTACACCAAGTAGTGGTAAATGCTGACTTTTATATAACTGGAAAAACTTATAATGCTATGTCTGATCATGAGAAAAAGTCACTTGAGGTTGCTGCTAATGCTTCATTAGCTAAATCTCTAAGTTACAGAATTTATGAAAATGGAAAAGCATTAAGAGAATTAACCACTAAACATGGAGTAATATTAGAGGATACACCTTCTGATTATTTCACAGAATACATGGCAGCTGCTAAAGCTTCTTTAAATAAGAATGCTGCAGAAAACAAATTTTTTAATGAAGTTTATACTTCAATGAAAAACTTTGCGGATATAGCTGTTCCATTTTGGAGTGGTGCTCAAATGTCAAATGCTAAGCTAGGAATGGCTCACGCAGCAACATTAAAGTAATCATAAATAATTTTGATTTGTTTAGAGCGGACTTAATAGTCCGCTCTAATTTTTTTAAAAAGAATTTATGGCAGAAGAACCAAGTAGATTAGACATATCAGATGAAATGATTGCCGAAAGGCGAAGTGGTTCAGGTAAAATGCCGGAGGACATGCCGTTATGGATGGCAAAATCAATTGTCAATATTGATAAATTTAGCAAATGGATTGGAAGCGTTGTTTGTTGGATACTAATACCTTTAATTTTTGCAATGACATATGAAGTACTCGCGAGAAAATTTTTTTTAGCACCAACTATATGGGCCTATGACATAAGTAGATTTTTATATGGTGCTTTATTTATGTTGGGAGCAGGATATGCTCTTTCTAAAGGTGTACATATAAGAGCAGATTTTTTATACCGTAATTTTAAAATTAAAAATCAAGGTATAATTGATTTTTGGTTATATTTATTATTTTATTTTCCAGGGTTAATTGTTTTTCTTTACATGACTGTTGGTTATGTAGGAGAGTCTATTCAAAGAGGTGAAAGAGGAATGGATACTACTTGGATGCCTTATATGTGGCCAATTAAGTCTTGTTTATTAATAGGTATTATATTTTTATTAATTCAAGGAATTTCTGAGATACTTAAAAGTTATTGGGCAGCTAAAAAAGGCGTTTGGCCTGGAAAAGATTAATGATAGCTGAGTTTATAGATCCAGCAATACTAGGTTTTATCCTTGTAGGAGTAATGCTTTTTGCAATCTTTGTTGGTTTTCCAATTTCATTTACTTTAATATTTTTAGGTTTTGTTTTTGGATACTTAGGTTTTGGAAAATTAGTTTTTTACTTAATGACTTTGCAATTTTCTATGGTCATGACAGAACAAACTCTCGCCGCCGTTCCACTCTTTGTCTTTATGGGAATAATGATGGAACAAGCGGGATTAATGGAGAGATTATTTTCAGCATTCCAAATGATGCTAGCTAGGGTTAAGGGATCATTATATTATGCAGTTTTATTTGTTTCTGTAATATTTGCTGCAGCTACTGGTATTGTTGGAGCTTCAGTCACAATACTTGGAATAATGGCTGCAAAATCAATGAACAGGTCAAATTACGATGTGAGACTAGCTGCAGGAACAATTACTGCGGGTGGAACATTAGGTATTTTAATTCCCCCAAGTATAATGCTTGTAGTAATGGGACCAATAATGGAAATTCCAGTCATTGATCTTTTTGCAGCAGCAATCATTCCTGGAATTTTACTTGCAAGTTTGTATGCAGGATACACAACAATCAGATGCATGCTAAATCCAAAACTTGGACCAGTTCTACCTGACGACATGAGAGCTTCTAGCATGAAAGAGGTTTGGATTGAGTTTTTACTAGGATTAGTTCCACCTGCTGCTTTAGTTTTTGCAGCACTTGGAAGTATTTTATTTGGATTTGCAACACCAACAGAGGCAGCAGGTTGTGGAGCAATGGGTGCATTACTTTTATCATTGGCTTATAAAAAATTAACTCTTCCAAAATTACAAGAAGCATTAGTTAAAACTTTAGAGATTACTGCTTTAATTATGGTTCTTGTTGCTGCATCAAATTTTTTTGGTGCTGTATTTGCAAGATTAGGAACACCTACGTTACTTACTGAATTCTTACTAGGTTTAGAAATGAATAAATATTTAATTCTTGGAATAATTATGGCGATGATTTTTTTACTAGGTTGGCCACTGGAGTGGGTACCAATTGTAATGATTATAATCCCAATTATATTACCTTTAGTTGAAGCTTTAGGTTTTAATTTAACTTGGTTTGCGATTTTGGTTGCAGTTAATTTGCAAACCGCATGGCTTTCACCACCTGTAGCTCTTTCAGCATATTTTTTAAAAGGAGTTGTTCCTGAATGGGATTTAAAAGATATCTATTATGGAATGATGCAATTTATGGTTCTACAAATATTTGGATTAATATTAATTATAGTATTTCCCAAAATTGCTTTATGGTTACCAACACTCCTGTATGGACAGTAATTTATATTGGTTTAATATATCCTTGTGATTCCGGTAAAAGACAAATATCAACTTAGAAATTGGGAGCTAGTTTCAGTTAATCCAAATAATAGAGATTGGAGTTGGTTTGACTTTTTTAATTTCTGGGCCGTCTCAATTCAAAGTGTTATAGGGTTTTCACTAATTGCATCTCTATATTTATTATATGATTTAAATAGCTTAGTTGTTTTAAGTGGCACACTGGTTGCAGGACTTATCGTATTTTTTGTAGCAAATCTTGTAGGTAACATTTCACAAAATAGCGGATTACCATTTCCAGTTATACTTAGACTCTCAATGGGTTTTAATGGCGCGAGATATCTTGGTTTGATAAGAGGATTAATTGGAATTTTTATGTTTGGGGTTCAAACATTTTTTATCTCCAAATCTTTAGGGTATATTTTTAGAATTATTTTATTCAATATAGATAGCCAACTACTTAATCACGAATTTTTTTTAATTTTTTTCTTTGGTTTGAGTCCAATTGATTGGTTCTCTTTAATTATTTGTTTAATTATCCAATTTGTTCTTTTTACTAAAGGTGCTATTTTTAATAAAAACTTTATAAAATTTTCGTCTATATTTATTTATATTGGGCTAATAATATTCCTTATAATTATAATCTCCGAAAATTATGTTGCATTACTAAGCTCTCTATTACTAAGCACAAGTACTGAAAATTTTATTTCCAGAAATAATATTTTTCCGTTTGTTACTGTTGTTGGAACAATGTTTGCATATTTTTCAATTCTCTTAGTAAATTTTGGAGATTTTGCGCGTTATGCAAAAAACAACAGTGAGATGAGGATAGGTAATTTTACATTATTAGTAAATTTGGTGTTATTTTCTTTAATAGCTTTATTAATTTGCTTGGGATCTGACATTATCCTTGCTCAAAAATCTATTACAGTTGATAGGCTGTTAACAAATCCAAACGATATTATTGGAAAAATAAATAATATTCATCTTACAATTTTTTCATTAATATTTATTATTATTTCCTCTGCTTCTACAAACTTAATCGCCAACTATATTCCATCACAAAATATTTTAATAAATTTTTTACCTAATTCTATAAATTTAATAAGATCAGGTATTATAATTATAATACTTGCATTATTAATATCTACTTTTTGGCTTTCAATATTAAGCCAACCAGTATCTTTGAGTATTTTTGATACGTTGGCATCTTTCTTAGGACCTATTTTTGGAGTGATAATCGCAGATTATTATTTTGTACAAAATAAGAAAATTAATCATAAAGAATTATTTTACCCTGAGGAAACAACCAAATATCTTTATAGCAGTGGATGGAATTTAAAAGCACTATATTCAGTGATTATTGGTTTTGTATTTTCTGCCTCGACTATCTGGAATGTTAATTTATTAAAGTTTCAAACCTTTGGATGGCTTATAGGTGCATTAGTAGCTTACATCGTGTATTTGCTTCTTAAAAAATAATGCATAATTTTGATCTTAAAAATAAAGTTGCAATTATAACCGGAGGAGCACAAGGTTTTGGACTAGATATCGCAAAAAGGTTTATCAAGTCTGGTTCAAAAGTGAGAATTTGGGATATTGATGAAGCTGAGTTAAAAAATGCATCTACTGAAATCAATAGTGATGATTTAAATTATGATATTGTGGATGTTTCGAATTTTAAAGAAGTAAAAGACGCTGTAGATAAGATAGCTAAAAATTCAAATATAGATATTTTAATTAATAGTGCTGGAATTACTGGTCCCACTACGGAGCTGTGGAATTTTAAAATTGATGATTGGTCAAAAATAATTGAAATTAATCTCAATGGAACTTTTTATTGTTGTAAGGCAGTTGTACCACATATGATAAAAAATAATTATGGAAGAATTGTAAATATCGCATCTGTTTCAGGTAAAGATGGGAATGCAAATGCAAGCGCATATAGCTCCTCAAAAGCAGGAGTAATAGGTCTTACTAAATCACTTGGAAAAGAATTGGCTTTAAATAACATTGCAGTCAATGCAGTCACACCTGCTGGAGCAAATACAAGAATTTTAAACCAAATGTCTAAAGAGCATGTTCAAAGAATGCTTTCAAAAGTACCAAAAGGTCGAATGTTAGAAGTTCACGAATTAACATCAATGGTTTGCTGGTTATCTTCTGAGGAGAATTCTTTTTCTACAGCCGCAGTATTTGATATTAGTGGTGGAAGATCTACTTATTAGGTTTAGAGATAGGTATTATCACCTCATTTAATTTGACTATTTTCAAATCTTTTGAGATTACAGGAGATAGTATAATTATTGACCAATAAATTAATAAACTAAATATTGTAATACTTTTCATAACTTATACTTACTTCGCAATTTTGAATAATGGATGTTCAAATAATGACAAATTTTTGACTTTTTAAAAAAATATTGAAATCAAAAATTTCTAGTCTATATCAGTTACGTGATCAAAATTATTTTTAAATTTGTTCTAATCTCAATATTATCTCTCAAATTTGCATATGCTGAAAAAATTAATATATTTGAGTTCACAGATATTGAACTTCAGTCTTTAGAGGTACGAAAAGTCAGAGGTGCTGATAATAAAACTGAATATTCGCTAGGATCAAATGAAAATGGAAACTATTTAAAAGCAATTGCTGATAACGCTGCATCTGGACTTGGAAAAAAAGTTAAAATTGATTTAAATTCAACACCGTTCATTAATATCACATGGAAAGTAGAGAAAGATTTAAATGGCATTAACGAGAAAAGTAAAAAAGGTCATGACTTTGCAGCAAGGGTTTTTGTAATAAAAAAAACTGGTGCAACCGCTTTATCAAATAGGGCCATAAACTATGTTTTTTCAAGTAATGAAAATATAGGTGATAATTGGCCAAGTCCTTATACAAAAAAATCAATTGATAATGTTTTATCAACAACTAAAGAAAATTTAAATAAGTGGGTTACCGTTAAAGCAAATGTCAAAGAGGATTTTAAAAAATTTCATGATTTAGATGTTAACGAATTAGATGGAATAGCAATTATGGCAGATACTGATAACTCAAAAAATAAATCTATAAGTTACTATCAAAATATCTATTTTTCAGTAGATTAAATTTTAAATTTAATTTCTCCATAATCAAAAAGCTATCAATAAAAAATCTAAATTAATTTAATTATTCACGAACTACTTAAAGTCTTTTTTTAATTTCTTTAACAATTTTTAGAGCTGAGTCATTTTCAGCTTGAGATATGAAATGATTTTCTACTTTTTTTAAAAACTGAATATCTTCATTTGACAATTTATTTTTTAAAGATTTTTCATTTATTTTAAGAATTTTTTCATAGTAAAAATGATCTATGAAAGTTTGATAATATTTAAATGGTGTGGGAAATCCCATATATCTAAAAATTATAATTATCGATAAAATATAAGATAAGTTTACTCCAAATTTGTCAACGAAAGACGCGAAACCAAATGGTAGATATTTATATAAAAATGGCAAAGACCCAAAAGGCATTTCAATGATTTCTTTTGCGCGTTTATTTACCTCAAGATTTTTAATATATTCCATAGAAGGAAATGTAGATGCGTCTGAAATAATATTTGGTGCTTTAAATTCCTCTTTTAAAATTAATGAAACTGCAACTACAACTGATGGGTCTAAATTTTTTTTGGCAACTAAATCAACAGGCAATGATATGACTTGAATATCCTCTTCAGGAATATTATTTTTTAAATCAAATCCACCTGCTTGAACCACTTCTGGATATAAATAATCAAACTTCCTTGAAAGTGCTTTTGAAGCGTTAAGTGAAAATATTTCTAGGTTCGGATTTGTACCCAATTTAAATATAAATTGGTTATTAGCCGGCAGTAAAAAAAAACCTATATCTAAAGTACCATTTTCCATCATATCAAAATGAATAGAATGTGTTTTATCTATGAATGTGGTGTTTTCATTATTTACACCATAAAGATTTAATATTGTTTCTGCCAATAATCTAGTACCTGAATTTTCTGGACCAACACCAAGTTTCAATCCTTTAAAGTCAGCTAAGGAATTTAATTCTAAATCATTACGATAAAAAATAAATAAAGGTTCTAATATTAAAGAACCAAGTGCTTTAACATTTTTAAATTGTTTACCTTTTAAATCTTGAGCTACAAACCCTATATGAATATTTTTATTATCATCGTTAACATCCTCAACTATATTAATAGTATCTTCACGATTAATTACCTCTGACTCAATATTATAATCTTTTAATCTTGCCTTTATTAAATTTGCAGAGGTATCAAAAAAACCACCTTTTGGACCTGCTTCAATATAAATAGTTTTATCTTTGAGGTAACTTAAAAAAAATAAAACTATTAATGAAAATAAAATTATATAACCGAAAATGTATAGTTTTTTTGGCACGTATAATATTTATTTTTCCCATTCAAATCTTGGAAATGAGTCAAATACTCTGAAAATTCCCTCAGACCATTGATTACAAACTTTAGAATAAGTTTCATCTGATATATTTAGACATTCAAGAGAAGCAAGTTTGTTTTGATCTTTTTTGAGTATTGCAAAATCTATTGGCGGTCCAACTGTTAAGTCACTTTTTAATGTCGAGTCCATTGAAATCAAAGCACATCTAGCGGCATCACCAATTGAAACGTTGGGTTTTATTACTCTATCAAGAATTGGTTTTCCGTATTTTACCTCTCCGATAACAAGATAAGGTTTACTATCAGCTGGCCTGATATAATTACCTTGAGGATAAACTAAATAGAGTTCATGTTTTTGACCTTGAATTTGCCCACCTACAACAAATGTAGAACCTAACAACACATTGTCAGTATTTATCCCTTGTGGAGATGAATGTTCAATATTTAAAGATCCAATATAAGATGCTATTTGGTCAAAATCTTTACAAGTGTTAAGATTCATTATTCCACTAGAATTGTTTAAATCTTTCTCTAAAGATTTGAAAACAGCTTGTGAAGTACCTAAATTGCCTGATGTTACAATTACTATTGTTCTATCCCCAACATCGTGGGTCATCATTTTTGAATAAATATTTACATTATCCAAGCCAGCATTTGTCCTAGAGTCTGATGCAAAGACTAATCCATCATCAGTTTTAATTCCTATACAATATGTCATAAAATTTATTAATAACGTTTATTTAAATGTCATATATTTGAAATAGAACATATCTGCTATAACTATTACGCATTTGAAAGTTTATCTTAATTATTAAACAATTGTCAAATGTCAGGTAAACTTTGGAACAATTACAATGCTAGTAAAGCATATGATGGATACTTTACTAATGAAAATAAACTTAGAAAGCATGCAGTAATAATTTCAAACATACTCGAAAAATATGGAAAAGAAAAACTTCAGGAAATAGAAAAAAATTGTCAAAGTACAATAAGCGCAAGAGGTATAAACTTTAGAGTTTATGCAGCAAACAATAGGGCCGAAGAAAAAAAATGGCCATTAGATATTATTCCAAGAATAATTCCAAAATCTCAATGGAATAAAGTAACAAGGGGACTTCAACAAAGAGTAAAAGCACTAAATTTATTTATTGATGATGTTTATAATCAAAAAAAGATTTTTAAAGATAATATTATACCAAAAGAAATTATTTTTAATTCGCCTTATTATGTAAAAGAGTGTGAAGGTTTCTCCCCAAAATATAAGTCTTGGGCAAACATATCTGGTGTTGATTTAATTAGAAATAAAAATGGCGACTATTTAGTCCTAGAAGATAATTTAAGAGTACCTTCAGGTGTTTCTTACATGCTTGAAAATAGGATGGTTATGAGAGATGTTTTCCCTGAATTATTTACTAGATATAAAGTTTCATCAATTCATCAATACACTAACAAACTTTTTAACTGCATGATTGAATGTATACCTAAAAAAAATAATAATCCTCACATGGTTGTTCTTACTCCAGGTATTTATAATTCTGCATATTTTGAGCATTCTTTTTTAGCTGAACAAATGGGTATTGCTTTAGTGGAAGGAAAAGATCTGTTTGTTGAAAATGATCATGTTTATATGAAAACAGTGAAAGGACCCTTAAGAGTTGATTGTATTTATAGAAGACTTGACGATAATTTTTTAGATCCAAAAGCTTTTAATAAAAACTCACTAATCGGTGTTCCTGGATTATTTAAATGTTGGTTAAAAAAAAATGTTGGTATTATAAATGCAATAGGAACTGGTATAGCTGATGACAAAGTAGTTTACTCATTTGTTAATAAAATGATTGTTTATTATTTAGGAGAACAACCTATTCTTAATCAAGTTGAAACTTATTTATGTCATGATGAAAAACAAAGGGAATATGTTTTGGAAAATTTATCTAAGTTAGTTGTTAAACCAGCTAACGCTTCTGGAGGGTATGGAATAATGATAGGCCCCAAAGCATCTGATAAAGAAAAGAAAGAAGTAGCAGAAAAGATTAAAAAAACTCCGAGAGAATATATTGCCCAACCCCTAGAAATTTTATCAACTGCCCCAACTATAACTGAAAAAAATATAGAGCCTAGACATTTAGATTTAAGACCATTTATTTTAAGTGGTAAAACTAATTATGTTACAACCGGTGGATTAACCAGAGTTGCACTTCGTAAGGGAAGTACAATTGTAAATAGTTCACAAGGGGGTGGATCTAAAGACACATTAATTGTAGATTAGTAAATTTAATTATAATTATTGAAAAAATAATTAACGAATCTAAGATATATGAGTGAGAAAATTAATTACAATTCTCAGTTTATTATTTCTGATCTTCGCTTCTAAGTCACACTCAATTGAAGTTTCATCACTTAAAGCAGAAAAAAGATTAGAATTTACAGAACTATTTCCTAAAAGAATTTGTAACAAAATATATAATCAGAGCTCTTTTGGAGCTGAACAAAAACTATTTGAGGATGTAACATTAAGAAAATACTTTAATTTAAAAAGAATAAATTTAAATGAGGAAAACTCTAATCTAACACTTTTCTTTGATGAAAGATCTTTTTTTTATAAAGAGCCTAAACTCAATATTATAATTTTTAATAATTTATCTGATGATTTTTCGAGTGAAATGGCAGCTATTAATAAAAAAATTATAGAGGCTAAATCCCAAAAAATTGTTGTTTGCGAATATGATTTAAAAAAATCAATTTCTGAAGGAAAGTTTTTTGATTTCCAAATTTTTTTCGAGAATTCAACTAAAGTAGTATCAAATGTCCCTCCTACAATTTTGATATATTATGATGGTACAGTAGAATATATCTATTCTGACGAGGAGGTGACTTATAATATTTCAGAATTTAATTATAAAAAATATCCTTTTGACTCACAAAATGTAAAATTTAAAATTTCATCAAAAATTTACGAAAAATTATATTTCAGAGCTTCAGATAACTTTAAAATCTTGAATAATGAAATGAGAAAGGCCTCTTTTAGTAATATTTCCTCTCCTGGTTGGACCATCAAGCAATATATTTCTTATCCTTATATGGAAAACTTGCTAGATGCCTATTCAGATTATGCAAAACATTCAATAACAACTGAGTTTTTGATTGAAAGAAATTCAGTTAGTTTTATTTATAAATTCATAACACCCATTGTAATGATTATAACACTAACCTATCTAACAATTTTCATTCCATTTGAATTTTATAGGATCACATCATGTATGACTTTGGTTTTATCTCTAGTTGCATTTAATCTTGTTGCTGCGACATCTAAAATTCCAGATATGCCATATCTTAATGTATTTGATTGGTTTATTTTTACAGCTTATGTAAATGCAATTTCAGTTCTCTTGGCAACTTTTGCAGAGTCCATTTATATTGGACATTTTATGGGTTTTGGACAGGGAGAAATTTTAAAAGCTCCAAGAAGTAAAAAACTTAATTTAATAAAGTATAGAAAAATTTCTTGGCTATTTTTATTTTTAATTTTAGCCACTTCCTCATTAGCTGGATATTTTTATGTCTATAATTAATTATGACTAAAAATTTTATATATAAGTTTAAGATATATTATGAAGACACAGATTCTGGTGGAGTAGTTTATTACGCGAACTATTTAAAATATTTAGAAAGAGCTCGTTCTGAAGCTATATATTCATTAGGATTAACAAATACTAAACTTCAAAAAGATTATGGTACGTTAATAATTGTGAAGTCTTGTAACATTGAATATAAAAAACCTGCAAGATTTGAAGATGAACTTGAAATAATTTCTTCAGTATTAACAAAAACTAAAACCTCTTTTACAATGAAACAAATAATTAAAAAGGATGAAGAAACAATATCTGAAGCTGATGTTCAATTAGTAACAGTAAATAAAGAAGGCAAACCCGTAAAAATTCCTAAGATTTTAGAAAAGTTCCTAAACTAATTTTAATACTTTTCTAAATAACTGAACCATTTTCTTTTCATTAATTCTTCCAGTATTTACATTTCTAGGACTTGGATGATAACAGCCAATCAATAATATGTTATTAGGTAATTTAAATACTTTATTGTGTTCAAAGTTTATCTTTTCATTAAAGCTATAGTTAGATTTATAAAAGTATTTACAAGCATCAAATGCGATTTTTCCTAAAGCTACTATAATTTTTAGGTTTTTTAGAAAATTTATTTCCTGATTAAAATATTTAAAACATTGATCCAATTCATTTTTTAACGGCTTGTCTTCAGGTGGAACACATTTTAAAGCAGTAGTAATAAATGCGTTTTTCAATTTCAATCCATCATTAAGGTAATCTGAGTTTGATTGGTTAGAAATTTTTACTTTATGCAAGCATTTGTATAAAAAATCTGATGATTTATCGCCAGTAAAAACTCTTCCAGTTCTATTTCCACCGTGAGCTGCTGGAGCTAATCCAACAAGCAAAATTTTTGCATTTGTGTCTCCATAGCCTGTAATTGGTTTTCCCCAATATTTTTCATCTGCATATTGTCTTCTTTTTTGTAAAGAAATTTTTGTTCTAAATTTAACTAATCTTTTGCATTTGATGCATTTAATAATAGACTTGTTTAGTTTATTAAAATTTTTGTTCATTAAATGAAAACATTTAAATTATTTTTACTTATCATTATATCTTTAACAATTTCAAACCAAGTACTTTCTGAAGATAAAATTTTAGAAAGTTTAAAAGAGGGCGGCAAAATAATATTTATTCGACATGCTTATGCACCTGGCGGAGGTGATCCACAAAATTTTAATATAAATGATTGTTCTACACAAAGAAATTTAAGTGATGAAGGTATAAATCAATCAAAATTGATTGGAGAGTTTTTTAAAACTAATAAAATTAAAATAGATAAAGTTTTATCAAGCGAATGGTGCAGGTGTAAGGATACTGCAAAATTTGCTTTTAATGATTTCGAAACCTTTGATGCACTTAACTCTTTTTTCTCAGCAAAATTTGCAAAAAATGAGAAAAAACAAATTAAGGATCTCAAAAATTATATAAAGAATTGGAAAAGTAATAAAAATTTAATTCTGGTCACGCATTATGTGGTTATTTCATCAATATTGAATATAGCAGTAGGTTCGGGTGAAATAGTTATTTCCGATAAAAATTATGAAATTATTGGATCAATTGATACAATGTAAGTATAGTTATATTTAATTAATATGTCGTCAAAAAGAGCAATGAAACAAGCACAAAAGCAAAGCTATGCACGATTTAAAAATAATTTTTCCTCAAACAATAATAATCCATTTAAAAAAAAAATTATAAGGAATACGAAATCGAATTTTTCAACAAAAAAATAATATCAAATTGAATTAATTTTCTTTTTTTTCCGCGTAGTATAAGGCAATCGCAAAAATAGCTGTCCAAAGCATTCCTAAAATGGCTTTTGGACTAGTTTCAGCGCTCCATATATCTAATACAAACATCCCTATAACAATACCAATTACATAAATTATAATTGCTAAATTTGTTTTGCTCATTTTGTAAGATTCTTCTTAAATAATGAAACACCTTTATCTACTTTGTGATCATAAGACTCTTTAAAGCTTTCTAATTGCCATCCATTCATTCGTTCTTGAATTTCTTTAAGATTTTTATTTTTCCACTCATCAGTTGTAGCTGGATCTTTCCAAATTCTTTTTTCTTCATTGTTTCTAGCACAGCCATAACAATAGCCAGTCACAGGATCAGTTCTGCAAATACTAATGCAAGGTGAAACAGTCATATTTTATAAATATTATATATACTTTTACACTATTATTCTGATTGGACAAATTAGTTCAATAATATATAAAACTGCATAATTTAACTGGGGCGATGGCGGAATTGGTAGACGCGCTGGTCTTAGGAACCAGTCGAGCAATCGGTGAAGGTTCGAGTCCTTTTCGCCCTACCATTTAAAATTATGAAAGTAACAGTAGAAAATAAAAAAGGTTTACAAAAAGATCTTAAAGTCTTCATCGATAAAAAAACCATCTCTGGATACATGGATGAAAAATACGATGAAATTAGAAAAGACGTTGTTCTTAAGGGATTTAGACCTGGAAAAGTTCCAACAGAAATTCTTAAAAGACAGTTTGGGAAAGCTGTATATGGAGAGGTAATTGACAAAGTTTTAAAAGATACAACTACAAAAGCACTAGAAGAGAATAAAATTAAACCAGCAGGTCAACCCAAAATAGATTTAAAGTCTTTTGGTGAAGGAAAGGATCTTGAATACATAATTTCCGTAACAGAATTACCCAATATAGATGTTTCATCAATTAACAAAATTCAAGTAGATGATTATGAAGTGAAAATTGACAACACTGAAACTGATAAAAGAATTGATCAGATTGCAAAAAGTCAAAACAATTTTAAGGAAGAAGATGATAAATATATCGCAAAAACCAAAGATCTAGTCGCATTTGATTATAAAGCTACAGTTGATGGTAATGATTTTGAAGGTAATGAAGGAAAGAATACTCAATTGGTGTTGGGGAAAGACTTATTTATAAAAGGGTTTGATAAACAATTAGAAGGTGTTAAAAAAAATGACACTAAAAAAGTTGAAGTAAATCTTCCAGAAAACTTCCCAAAAAAAGAATTAATAAATAAAAAAGCAGTTTTTGATTGTAAAATTAATTCTGTAAAAACACCTGAAGATGCGAAAATTAATGATGATTTTGCAAAAACACTTGGTGCTAAAGATTTAAATAATTTAAAAGAATTAATATCCAAACAAATAAATGATGAGTTCAAAAATTCACTTGATTTAATATCTAAAAAACAAATTTTAGAACAAATAGAAAAACAAAAAATAGATGATCTTCCTCAGAATTTAATTGAACAAGAAGTTCAGATTTTATCTCAGGGTATGAAAGAAGACGAGTTAAAGAAAAATAAGAAATCTCTCGAGGAACAAGCTCAAAAAAGAATAAAAACAGGCTTAATACTAAATGCTTTTGGGGAAAAAAATAATATCAAAGTTTCTCAAGATGAAGTGAATACTGAAATTCAAAAACAATTAAGAATGATGCCAGGTCAAGAAAAAATGGTTAAAGAGTATTATGAAAAAAATCCATCTGCAATTGATGGAATTAGAGGGTCTATTTATGAGGAAAAAATTATCAATGAAATAAAAAAATCAGCTAAAGTAAATAAAAAACAAATCTCAAAAGATGAGGCTGAAAAAATATTAAAAGCTGAAAACGAAAAGAACTTAAAAGAGCAAGAGAAATTATCTAAACAAAGCAGCGTTGAAAAGAAAACAAAAGTCGAAGCAAAGAAAGAAACAGTATCAAAAAAAGCCAAAACTCCTGCAAAGAAAAAAACCGTATCAAAAAAAAGTTAGCAAAAAGTAATCACAAGTTGTATAAGTTAGTTCGAATCAACTTATGACTTCAAAATTATTTGAACAACTAAACACTCTTGTTCCGATGGTGGTAGAGCAATCCAGCAGAGGAGAAAGAGCTTACGATATTTACTCAAGACTTCTCAAAGAAAGAATTGTATTTGTAGTTGGCCCAATAAATGACACTGTTGCATCATTAGTTACAGCTCAGCTATTATTTCTTGAAAGTGAAGATCCCAAAAAAGAAATCTCTTTATATATAAATAGCCCAGGTGGATTAGTTACAGCTGGTTTAGGAATTTACGATACTATGCAATATATTAAACCTGAGGTTAATACTTTATGTATTGGTCAAGCAGCAAGTATGGGATCTTTTTTATTAGCCGCAGGTGCAAAAGGAAAAAGATTTTCGCTTCCTAATTCAAGAATTATGGTTCATCAACCATCAGCAGGATTTCAAGGACAAGCGACTGACATAGAAATTCATGCTAATGAAGTTCTGTCCTTAAAAAAAAGATTAAATGAAATATATTCAAAACATACCGGAAAATCAGTTGATGAAATTAAATCTGCATTAGAAAGAGATAATTTCATGACCCCAGATAATGCAAAAGATTTTGGATTAATAGATAAAGTAGTTGAGAAGAGAGAATAAACAACTATATCTAGTTAATCCACAACCTCCACTTGATTAAGAAGAGTTAATTGTAATAAAGTATTAAAATTGATTCGATATAAAAAGTTATGAGCAATAATAAAAATATTCTTTACTGTTCTTTTTGTGGGAAAAGCCAGCACGAAGTTAGAAAATTAATTGCAGGTCCAACAGTTTTCATCTGTGATGAATGTGTTGAGCTTTGTATGGATATTATCAAAGAGGAGAGTAAAGATACATTTGTTAAACATCAAGATGGTTTACCATCACCAAAAGAAATTTGTACTGTATTAGATGACTATGTAATTGGCCAAGATCACGCAAAAAAAGTTTTGTCTGTTGCAGTTCACAATCATTATAAAAGATTAAATTACGAAAATAAAACCAGTAAAACAGTTGAGCTGTCTAAATCAAATATAATGTTAGTTGGACCAACTGGGTGTGGTAAAACTTTACTTGCTCAAACACTAGCACGAATATTAGATGTGCCATTTACCATGGCAGATGCAACAACTTTAACTGAAGCAGGATATGTTGGTGAAGATGTTGAAAATATAATTCTAAAACTACTACAAGCTGCGGATTACAATGTTGAAAAAGCACAAAGAGGAATCGTTTATATAGATGAGGTTGATAAAATTAGTCGTAAATCTGAAAATCCATCTATCACAAGAGATGTATCAGGAGAAGGAGTTCAGCAAGCTTTATTAAAAATAATGGAAGGCACAGTTGCAAGTGTTCCTCCTCAAGGTGGAAGAAAACATCCACAACAAGAATTTCTTCAAGTAGATACTACTAATATATTATTTATTTGTGGAGGCGCATTTGCTGGTTTGGATAAGATAATTTCTCAAAGAGATAAAGGTTCATCAATTGGTTTTGGTGCAGAGGTTAAAAGTATTGAAGATAAAAAAATTGGAGAATGGATGAAAAACCTAGAGCCTGAAGATTTATTAAAATATGGTTTAATACCAGAATTTATAGGACGACTTCCTATTACAGCAACATTAGAAGATTTAGATGAGAAATCATTGGTTAAAATTTTACTAGAACCAAAAAATTCTTTAATAAAACAATATCAAGAACTATTTAAGCTTGAAGGAGTAAAACTTACTTTTAAAGATCAAGCTGTTAAGGATATTGCAAATAAAGCAATTAGTAAAAAAACAGGTGCAAGAGGATTAAGATCGATACTTGAAAACATTTTATTAAAAACAATGTTTGATCTACCTAGCCAGGAAAATATAGAAGAGGTGATCATCGATACTGGTGCGGCGAAAGGTGTTTCTCAACCCGTTATTGTACATTCTAAGAACAAATCTAAGTCTGATAAGACTTCAGCAGCTTAAATATTCGTTAATAAAGACCTATTTTCTATTGCAAAAAATTATTTAATATCCATATTTGATATATGGAATTTAAAGTCACACAGCCGTTATTACCATTAAGAGACATAGTTGTTTTTCCAAGCATGGTCATACCTTTATTCGTTGGCAGAGATAAATCTATCACAGCATTAAATGAAGTTATGAAGGGAGACAAGAAAATTGTTTTAGTAACCCAAAAAAATTCAGAGGTAGACGATCCAAAAAAAAATGATGTATTTTCTTATGGATGTGAAGGTAATATTTTACAATTATTAAAATTACCTGATGGAACAGTTAAAGTTCTTGTAGAGGGAATTAAAAGAGTAAAACTTGTTGATTTTAAAGATGATGAAAAATTTATTTCTTGTACGTTTGAATATCAAAAAGATATTTTGCCTAAAGATGAAGATCTACTTCCTCTTGCACTAACAGCTGTAAGGAGATTAGAAAAATTAACCTCAATAAACAAAAAAGTTTCAACGGAAACAATTAACAATATTAAACAATTAAAAGATTCATCAAAAATTGCAGATAATATTGCATCTCACTTAAATGCCACAATTTCTGAAAAACAACAAATTTTTGAAACATTAGATGTCAAAAAAAGATTGAATGGTGTTATCAAAATAATGGAGAATGAGACAAGTATTATTGGTGTTGAGAAAAGAATTAGAGGTCGAGTTAAAACACAAATGGAGAAAACACAAAGGGAATATTATTTAAATGAGCAGCTAAAAGCTATCCAGAAAGAACTTGGTGAAATAGAAGATGGTAAAGATGAAACTACAAGTTTAAAAAAATCAATTCAAAAAGCTAAAATGCCTAAAGAGGTTGAGAAAAAATGTATGGCTGAACTCAAAAAATTAAAGAATATGAGCCCAATGTCGGCAGAAGCGACAGTAGTAAGAAATTATCTAGATTGGATGATAGATATTCCATGGTTCAAAAAAGATAAAGTTGATATTGATTTAAATAAAGCTTTAAAAATCTTAGATGAAGACCATTTTGGATTAGAAAAAGTTAAAGAGAGAATTATCGAATTTTTAGCAGTTCAAAAGAGAATGGATAAAATTAAAGGCCCAATTCTTTGTTTAGTAGGTCCCCCAGGTGTTGGAAAAACTTCATTAGGAAAATCTATAGCAAAAGCAACAAACAGACAGTTTATAAGAATGTCATTAGGTGGTGTTAGAGATGAAGCTGAAGTAAGAGGTCATAGAAGAACATATATTGGTTCGCTCCCTGGAAAAATAATTCAAATGATGAAAAAAGCTGGAACAAAAAATCCATTATTTTTGTTAGATGAAATAGATAAAATAGGAAATGATTACAGAGGAGATCCGTCCTCCGCTTTATTGGAGGCTCTAGACCCTGAACAAAACACAACTTTTAACGATCATTATTTAGAAGTTGATTATGATTTATCAGATGTAATGTTTGTTACGACTGCAAATACTCTTAACATTTTACCTCCACTCTTAGATAGGATGGAAGTAATAAGAATTCCTGGATATACAGAGGATGAAAAAATCAATATTGCAAATAAATACCTTCTACCAAAGCAAATAAAAGACAATGGAGTGAAAGAGGGAGAGATGAATTTAGAGGATGGAACTATTAAAGAAATTATAAGAAGCTACACAAGAGAGTCAGGTGTTAGAAATTTAGAAAGAGAAATATCTAAAGTCACAAGAAAAGTGGTAAAAAAAGTTGTAAATAATGAAGAAAAGAAAGTTAATATAAATGCAAAAAATGTTGATGACTTTTTAGGTATTAAAAAATTCAAGTTTGGTGAATTAGAGTCAGTAAATAAGACAGGAATCGTAATTGGATTAGCTTGGACAGAGTTTGGTGGTGAAATTCTAAAAATAGAAACTGTTAATATGCCAGGAAAAGGAAGAATGCAAATTACTGGAAAACTTGGAGATGTGATGCAAGAATCTGTCAAAGCAGCAAAATCTTTTGTAAGATCTAAAAGTTTAGAGTACGGAATAATACCACCTTTGTTTGAAAAAAAAGATTTTCATATTCACGTACCAGAAGGAGCGACTCCTAAAGATGGACCATCTGCAGGTATTGCAATGGTAACATCAATAGTATCTTCAATAACAAATATTCCAGTAAACAGAGAAATAGCAATGACTGGAGAAGTTACTGTAACAGGTCAAGTTTTAGCAATAGGTGGTTTAAAAGAAAAATTATTAGCTGCTCATCGTGCTGGAGTTAAAAAAGTTTTGATACCAAAAGAAAATGAAAAAGACTTAGCAGATGTTCCACAAAAAGTAAGAGACGATATAAATATCATTCCTGTTGAAACTGCAAATGAGGTATTAAAGTTAGCTTTAACAAAAGAACTTAAACCTGTTGAGTGGACTGAAGTTGAAAAAATATCTGAAACTAAAAAAGACGATAAATCTCAAGCTAGTATTCAGTAATAAACAATTTACATTATTATTTGGTTGATGTATTAGTACCAAGATTTTGGGCGGTTAGCTCAGTTGGTAGAGCATCTCGTTTACACCGAGGGGGTCAAAGGTTCGAGTCCTTTACTGCCCACCAAAATTAAGGGGGTGTAGCTCAGTTGGTTAGAGCACGTGCCTGTCACGCACGGGGCCGAGGGTTCGAGTCCCTTCACTCCCGCCACCAATAAAATCAATACTATTTTTCTGCAAAAATGTGACCTATCTGCTCTTTTAGTTAATATAAAAGGTGCTATATAGATTCACGATGCTTACGGAATTTTTAAAAGATTACTTATCAATAATACTGTTCCTTTTGATTGCACTAGGTTTAAGTATGGCGTTTGTCGCAATAAATTATTTGGCATCTCCTAAAAAACCTGATCCAGAGAAATTATCCGCATATGAATGTGGTTTTGAGCCGTTCAATGACTCTCGTATGGAATTTGATGTTAGATTTTATTTAGTGGCAATACTTTTTATTATATTTGATTTGGAGATAGCATTTCTATTCCCTTGGGCAATATCGTTGGGAAAAATTGGTTTATTTGGTTTTGTTTCTATGATGATATTTTTATTTATTTTGACTGTAGGATTTATCTATGAATGGAAAAAAGGAGCACTTGATTGGGAGTAAAATGAATTTAGAGCAAAGAAAAGATCAAATACCTGATGATTTTAAACAATTGGCTAAAGATTTTAGTGACAATGGTTTTATTACTACTTCACTGGACAACCTAGTTAATTGGGCTCGAACAGGCTCGCTACATTGGATGACTTTTGGTCTAGCTTGTTGCGCCGTAGAGATGATGCAAACTTCAATGCCTAGATATGATTTAGAAAGATTTGGAGCAGCTCCAAGAGCCTCACCAAGACAATCAGATGTGATGATAGTAGCAGGAACTTTAACAAACAAAATGGCACCAGCCTTAAGAAAAGTTTATGACCAGATGCCAGAGCCAAGATATGTAATTTCGATGGGCAGTTGTGCTAATGGTGGAGGTTACTATCATTATTCTTACTCTGTAGTACGTGGTTGTGATAAAATTGTGCCTGTAGATGTCTATGTACCAGGTTGTCCTCCCTCAGCAGAGGCGCTTTTGTATGGCATAATGCAATTGCAAAAAAAAATTAGGAACAAGGGTTCACTAGAAAGATAAAATTCAATGAAAAATTTGGAAAGTCTTGAAAAGGCTATTAACTCGGAATTAACAACAAAAATCTTATCTTCAAAAATAAAACATGATCAAATTAACATTTGTATCGAAGATAATAATTTAATTGAAGTAATGATTTTCTTGAAAACTCATTCAACTACTAAATTCAAACAATTAATTGACATAACTGCGGTTGATTATCCTGAGAGAGATAAAAGATTTAAAATGGTTTATTTGTTATTAAGTCATGAAAACAATTCAAGGATTATAATTGAATTTGATATAAAAGAAACCGAAATCGTATCATCTTTAACTTCGATATTTCCTTCAGCTAATTGGATGGAGAGAGAAGTTTTTGATATGTATGGTGTAGAATTTAAAGATCATCCTGATTTAAGAAGAATTCTTACAGACTATGGATTTAAAGGACACCCTTTAAGAAAAGATTTTCCTTTAACAGGTCATAATGAGGTTCGATATAGTGAAGAAGATAAAAAGGTAATTTATGAACCAGTTAAATTAGAGCAAAATTATAGAAATTTTGATTATGAAAGCCCTTGGGAAGGAACAAAATACATAAAAGAACAAACAAAAGAATAATGGCAAAAGAAGTAAAAAAACTAAATTTAAATTTTGGCCCTCAGCATCCTGCTGCTCATGGTGTGTTAAGATTAATTCTTCAGTTAGATGGAGAGGTAGTTGAAAAAGCAGATCCACACATTGGGTTGTTACACAGAGGTACAGAAAAATTAATTGAAAATAAAACCTACGCACAAGCAGTACCTTATTTTGATAGACTTGATTATGTAGCACCAATGAATCAAGAACATGCATTTGCATTAGCAATTGAAAAAATCTTAAAAATAAATGTTCCTGCAAGAGCCCAATATATAAGAGTAATTTTTTGTGAAATAGGTAGAATTTTAAGTCATATATTGAATGTAACAACGCAAGCAATGGATGTAGGAGCTCTTACTCCAACACTTTGGGGTTTTGAAGAAAGAGAAACTTTAATGGGATTTTATGAAAAGGTATCTGGTTCAAGATTACATGCTAATTATTTTAGAGCTGGTGGAGTGCATCAAGATTTACCAAAAGGTTTAGACTCTGAAATTGCTGAGTTTTGTCAAAAATTTCCAAAAATTATAGATGATCTAGAGACATTATTAACCGATAACAGAATATTTAAACAAAGAAATGTTGACATAGGTATAGTTTCTAAACAAGACGCACTAGATTATTCCTTTTCGGGAGTAATGCTAAGAGGATCTGGAGTTCCATGGGATTTAAGAAAATCTCAGCCTTATGATTGTTATGAACAACTAGAATTTAAAATTCCTGTTGGAAAAAATGGTGATTGTTATGATAGATATTTATGTAGAATTGAGGAGATGAAAGAGAGTGTAAATATTATCAGACAATGTCTCACTAATTTACCAAAAGGACCCATTAAAACAAATGATGGAAAGATAAGTCCACCATCGAAAAAAGAGATCAAACAGTCGATGGAAGCTTTAATTCATCACTTTAAACTTTTTACGGAAGGTTACAGAGTAGACGAAGATGAAATTTATACTGCTGTTGAGGCACCAAAAGGGGAGTTTGGAGTATATTTAATTTCGGATGGATCAAGCAAACCCTACAAATGCAAAATTAGAGCTCCGGGATTTTCTCATCTCCAAGCCATGGACTACTTAATTAAAGGCCATATGTTAGCGGATGTGCCTGCAGTATTAGGTTCTATGGATATAGTATTTGGTGAGGTTGATAGATGAGTTTAAAAAAAATTTCAAAAAATCAGCCAGACACTTTTGAATTTGACAGCAAAAATTTGAGTGAAGCTAAAAAAATAATTACAAATTATCCAAAAGGTAAACAAAAAAGTGCCGTAATGGCTTTACTTTATATTGCGCAAAAACAAAATAATAACTGGATACCTTTATCAGCAATGAAATATATAGCGAAGATGTTGGATATGCCTTACATAAAAGTTTATGAAGTTTCAACTTTTTATAGCATGTATAATTTAACTCCTGTAGGAGATTATTTTTTTCAAGTTTGTACAACAACCCCATGTATGATTAGAGGAGCATATAAATTAGTAGATGTTTGTAAAAAAAAAATTTCTGAAAACGAGTCTGAAATTTCTAAAAATGGTAAATCATCATGGATGGAAGTCGAATGTTTAGGAGCTTGCGTAAATTCTCCAATGGTTCAAATTAATGAAGATTATTTTGAGGATTTAGATGAGGAAAAATTTAGTAAAATTATAGATCAAATTGATAAAAATCAAAAACCAAGACCGGGTTCATACAGAGGAAGATTAAGTTCAGAGCCTGAAGATATTAGAAAAACTTTATTGAGTAATAAAAATGCTTAAAGACGAAGACAGAATATTTAAAAATTTATATAACGATTTTGGAGCAGAATTGGACTCTGCTAAAAAACGTGGGGATTGGTTAGAAACTGAGGAAATTTTCAATAAAGGTCGAAATTGGATAATTGAGGAAATTAAAACCTCTCAGTTGCGTGGTCGTGGTGGAGCAGGTTTTCCGACAGGTTTGAAATGGTCTTTTGCCCCTAAAGAAGTAGGTTCGAAACCTCATTATTTGGTTATTAATGCTGACGAGTCAGAACCGGGAACGTGTAAAGATAGAGATATTTTAAGATTTGAACCTCATAAATTAATAGAGGGATGTCTAATAGCTTCATATGCAGTTAATGCACATACATGCTACATTTATATAAGAGGTGAATATTTTAATGAAGGTCAAAAACTTCAAAAAGCTATTGATGAAGCTTATAGTAATGGATTAATTGGAAAAAATGCATCGTCAACAGGATGGGATTTTGATATTTTCATTCACTATGGAGCTGGCGCATACATATGCGGAGAGGAAACTGCACTTTTAGAAAGTTTAGAGGGAAATAAAGGTCAACCAAGACTAAAACCACCTTTTCCAGCATTGATTGGTTTATATGGTTGTCCAACAATAATTAATAATGTTGAAACAATTGCTGTCGTTCCAACAATATTAAGACGTGGAGGAAAATGGTTTTCCTCTTTAGGTAGAGAAAAAAATACAGGAACAAAAATTTTTTGTATATCAGGAAATGTAAATAATCCATGCAATGTTGAAGAAGAAATGGGTGTACCCTTAAAAGATTTAATTGAGAAACATGCAGGAGGAGTTGTTGGTGGATGGGATAATTTAAAAGCTGTTATACCTGGTGGATCATCAATGCCTTTATTACCAAAAGAAATTTGCGACACTATAAAAATGGATTTTGATGCCTGTGTCGAAAATAAAACTGGGCTTGGAACCGCTGGTATAGTTGTAATTAACAGAGATCAAGACATAATAAAATGTATGGCAAGAATTGCCAGATTTTATAAACACGAAAGCTGTGGACAATGCACACCATGTAGAGAAGGATCAGGTTGGATGTGGAGAATGTTAGAAAGAATGGCAAAAGGCGAGGCAACAAGAGACGAGGTTGATATGTTAATGGATGTTACAAAACAAATTGAGGGACATACAATTTGTGCATTTGGTGAAGGTTCATCATGGCCAGTGCAAGGTTTAATAAGAAATTTTAGAGATGAAATCTTAGAGAGAAATAAATATGATCCATTAATTCAAAGAAAAAAAGAAGTTCCTTATTTAGTAGACCAACATCTTTTGGAAAAAGAAAATGCTTAAATTAAAAGTAAATGATATTGATATTGAAGTTGAAGAAGGTTTGACAGTTCTCCAAGCTTGTGAACAAGCAGGGGCAGAAATCCCTAGATTTTGCTATCACGAAAAACTGTCTATTGCTGGAAATTGCCGAATGTGTTTAGTAGAAATGGAAAAATCTCCAAAACCAGTCGCTTCATGTGCAATGCCTGCAGCAGATGGAATGGTGATAAGAACTAATACTGAGAAAGTTCAGAAATCAAGAAAAGGGGTCATGGAATTTTTATTAGCAAATCACCCTCTAGATTGTCCTGTTTGCGATCAAGGAGGTGAATGTGATTTGCAAGACCAGTCAATGTTCTACGGAATTGATAAAAGTAGATTTAAAGAAAATAAGCGGTACGTGCCAGAAAAATATATGGGTCCTTTGATTAAAACCCAAATGACAAGATGTATACATTGTACTAGATGTGTAAGATTCGCAACAGAAGTTGCAGGTGTTCCTGAGCTTGGTGCAATAGGTAGAGGTGAAGATATGCAAATTACCACTTACTTAGAAAAAGCCATGGAGTCTGAATTATCTGCCAATGTCATTGATCTATGTCCAGTTGGAGCACTAACATCGAAACCTTATGTTTTTGAAGCAAGACCATGGGAATTAAAAAAAACTGAAACAATAGATGTTATGGATGCAGTTGGTTCAAATATAAGAGTTGATACTTACGGCTGGGAAGTAAAAAGAGTATTACCTAGGATAAATGAGGAAATTAATGAAGAGTGGATATCTGATAAAACTAGATATGCATGCGATGGTTTAAAAAATCAACGTTTAGACTCACCTTATTATAAAAAAAATAAAAAATTTGAAAAAATTTCATGGAAAGATGCTTATACAAAAATTTTCGAGAAAATTTCAAAAACTCAATCTGATAAAATTGCGGCTTTGACAGGTGATATGACAAATATGGAAACAATGTTTGCATTAAAAGATTTCTTTGAAAAAACATTAAGATCTGAAAATCTAGACTCAAGATCTGAAAATTTTTATGTAAATACATATGAAAGAGAAAATTTTATATTTAATTCTAAAATTGAGGGAATTGAGGAGTCTGATTTAATTATTTTAATAGGTGCAAATCCAAGATTTGAGGCAACAATGCTTAATTCCAGGATTAGAAAAAATTTTATTAAAAATAAAACACCAATTTATTCTTTGGGAGATGTCGGTGATTTAACTTATCCATATAAAATTTTAGAAAACTCAACAAAAACAATCAAAGATATAGTAAATCATACACACAAAATTTGTGAAGAGATTTATACGTCAAAAAAGCCAATTTTTATAATTGGACAATCAGTATTAAAACTTAATTCATCTATTTATATATTTGAGGAATTAAAAAAATATCTCCAAAGTAAAAATAAAATTAATGGAGATTGGAATTCATTTAATATCCTATCAAATAATGCTTCTACAGTTGGATCATATTATTTAAATGTTCTAAGCTCAAATGATGGATCCAACCAAACACTCAAAAAAATTCAAAATAATGAAATCGAAGTGCTTTTTTTATTTGGTCAAGATAATCTAAATTTTGAAAAGAAGAATGAATTTATAATTTATGTTGGAAGTCATGGGGATAAAGGTGCTTCTTTAGCAAATATAATATTACCAGGTGCAGCCTTTACAGAACAAGATGGATATTTTGCTAATTTAGAGGGAAAAATACAAAAATCATATAAGTCCTCTTACCCCCCAGGAGAAGCAAAAGAAGATTGGCAAATAGTAAATGAATTAGCATCATCTATCAAAAGAAACAAACTTTTTGAAAAAAAAGAGGATTTAGATAATTCAATGTTTAATTTTTTAAAAATAAACTCTAACAATAAAAAATTTAAAACTCCAAAATATAAATTTTTGGATGAAAAAATCCCTTTAGATAATATTGATTATTACCATTCTAATGTTATCGCTAGAGCATCAAAAACTATGGGTGAGTGTAAAAGTCTAAGAACAAATTATAAAAAAACGGGTACAGAGGGATAATGCCAGAGTACGCTTCAATTCTTATCTCAGAGGTTATAAAAATTTTAATGTTACTTGTACCTGTTTTAGTTTCTGTAGCGATGATAGTGTGGCTAGATAGACGAGTTTGGGCGTTTGTACAAAAAAGAAGAGGTCCAAACGTTGTTGGACCATTTGGCTTACTTCAATCTTTGGCTGATGCTTTAAAATATATATTTAAAGAAATTATAATTCCTGCAAGTTCAAATAAGGTAATTTTTATTTTAGCCCCAATTATTACAATGACACTTGCTTTAATTTCTTGGGCTGTGATACCTTTTAGTGAAGATTTTGTCCTTGCAGATATAAATGTTGGAATACTATATTTATTTGCAGTATCTTCTCTAGGTGTTTACGGAATTATAATGGGAGGTTGGGCCTCAAATTCAAAGTATCCTTTCCTAGGTGCAATAAGATCTGCTGCTCAAATGGTTTCTTATGAAGTATCCATTGGTATAATTATTATAAATGTTCTTTTGTGTGTAGGATCATTAAACTTATCTGACATTGTGATGGCACAAGAAAAAATTTGGTATGTAATCCCTCTATTTCCAATGTTTGTTATATTTTTTATCTCAGCACTTGCCGAAACAAATAGACCTCCTTTTGATTTACCAGAGGCTGAGGCAGAACTTGTTGCAGGGTATCAAACTGAATATTCCGGAATGATGTATGCAATGTTCTGGTTAGGTGAATACGCTAATATTCTATTAATGTGTGCATTAGGGTCTATTTTGTTCTTAGGAGGATGGTTGTCACCCATAAATGTATTTCCATTTAATGTTATTCCTTCACCAATATGGTTAATACTAAAAATTTTGTTATTATTTATCCTGTTCGCTTTAGTAAAAGCAATTGTCCCAAGATATAGATATGATCAATTAATGAGACTTGGTTGGAAAGTTTTTTTACCTTTCTCTTTGACTTGGGTGGTATTAACAGCAGGTTATTTAATGTATTTTGATCTATTACCAGGAAATTAAAATGAAATTAAAAAGATTTTTTAAAACGATATTGATGATTGATTTTGTAACTGGTTTATTAACCGCAATAAAAGAATCATTTAGACAAAAAAAGACAATAAATTATCCATTTGAAAAAGGCTCTGTTAGCCCACGTGCAAGAGGTGAGCATGCTTTAAGAAGATATCCAAACGGAGAGGAAAGATGTATAGCGTGCAAATTATGTGAAGCAGTTTGCCCAGCACAAGCCATTACTATTGAATCGCAGGAAAGATCAGATGGTAGTCGTAAAACGACCAGATATGATATTGATATGCTTAAATGCATATATTGTGGATTGTGTGAACAATCTTGCCCTGTAGATGCTATAGTGCAAGGACCAAATTTCGAATTTGCAACAGAAACAAGAGAAGAGCTTTATTATAACAAAGAAAAGTTATTGGAAAATGGAGACAGATGGGAAAGTATCTTAGCTGCCAATATTAATGCTGACAGTTCTCATCGATAACTAAATGATAGCACACGCAGTTGTTTTTTATATTTTTTCTTTGATTGCAATTATTTCAGCAATAATGGTAACAGTTTCAAGGAATACTGTTCACTCAGTTTTTTTTTTAATCTTAGATTTCATTAGCATATCTTGTCTTTTTATTATGATAGGAGCAGAGTTTTTGGGAATGATAATGTTAATTGTTTATGTAGGTGCGGTTGCAGTATTGTTTCTTTTTGTAGTAATGATGTTGAATGTTGCTCAGCAGAAAAATGAATGGTTTGTTGCAAGCGATAGCAGCTCTCATATACCTATAGGTCTCTTAGTAAGTTTAATAATTTTTTCAGAATTGCTGATTGTCATTGGTGGATGGAAGTACAAAGCTGAGCTTCAAGATTCTATTAACATAAATCTGAATTTAAATTTAACAAATACTCAGTCATTAGGTAATGTTATTTACACAGATTACGTTCACTTATTTCAATTATCAGGAATGGTTCTTTTAGTCGCTATGATTGGAGCAATTGTGCTTACCTTCAGAAAACGATCTGGCGTAAAAACACAAAGCTACTTAAGACAAATTTCCAGAGAAAGATACGAAGGTGTTGAATTGATAGACGTAGAAACAAAAAAGGGAGTTAAAATAGATGCTTAGTATTGGTCTTGGTCATTATTTAACTCTTGCTGCAATTATATTTACTATTGGAGTTGTTGGGATTTTTTTAAATAGAAAAAACGTTATTGTTATTCTTATGAGTATTGAGTTAATTTTGTTGTCTGTAAATATTAACTTAGTTTCCTTTTCTATTTTTATTAATGATCTAAGTGGTCAAGTATTTACACTATTCATATTAACAGTTGCTGCAGCTGAAGCTGCTATAGGATTAGCAATAATAGTTATTTATTATAGGAATTCTGGGACAATTAGAGTTGAAGAGATTGACAGTTTAAAAGGTTGAAATGGGATATTATATTTTATTTTTACCACTCGCTGCATCAATAATATCTGGATTTTTTGGAAAATTAATTGGGGATAAAGCATCTCAATTAATTACAAGTTTGTTTGTTTCAATATCAGCTTTTTTATCAGTTATTGTTTTAAATAATGTTATAGCCACTGGATACTCAGAAAACTTAATTATTGCTACTTGGATAAATTCAGGAAGTCTTAATGTAAATTGGTCAGTAAATATTGATACACTTTCTGCAGTTATGCTTGTCGTTGTTACATTGGTCTCGGCTATAGTCCATATATATTCAATTGGTTACATGTCTCATGATCCACATAAGTCACGTTTCATGTCTTATTTATCATTATTCACATTTGCAATGTTAACTCTTGTTACATCTGATAATTTTATACAATTGTTTTTTGGCTGGGAAGGTGTTGGATTATGTTCATACTTTTTAATTGGGTTCTGGTTTAAGAAAGAAAGTGCAAATAAAGCAGCGATTAAGGCATTTATTGTAAACCGGGTTGGTGATTTTGGATTTGCTTTAGGTATTTTTTTAATTTTTTATTTATTTGGGACAGTAAACTACGATGAAGTTTTTCAACAAATTCCAAATATATTAGATAAGAAATTAAATTTTCTTAGTTTTAACATCAATTCTGTAGACTTAATTTGTTTACTTTTATTCGTTGGTGCAATGGGTAAATCCGCACAATTTTTACTACATACATGGTTACCAGATGCAATGGAGGGTCCTACGCCCGTATCAGCACTTATACATGCTGCAACAATGGTAACAGCTGGAGTATTTTTGGTCGTAAGATGTTCACCAATTTATGAATATTCTGAATTAGCTTTATCTGTTGTAACTATTATTGGAATGGTAACTGCAATTTTTGCTGCGAGTGTTGCTTTAGTTCAGACAGATATTAAAAAAATTATTGCATATTCAACCTGCAGTCAATTAGGGTATATGTTTTTTGCGGTAGGTGTTGGGGCATATAATGTTGCAATGTTTCATTTATTTACTCATGCTTTTTTTAAAGCACTTTTATTTTTAGGCTCTGGTTCCGTAATTCATTCGTTCAAAGATGAGCAAAATATTAATTTAATGGGAGGTGTCTGGAAAAAACTACCTTACACATATAGTTTAATGATAATTGGAACCCTAGCGCTCACCGGATTTCCTTTGTTGTCAGGATTTTACTCAAAAGATGCAATCATTGAGTTTGCATATTTAAGTGGAAATAATGTTGGGATGTATGCAGCCTACATTGGAATTTTCACAGCTTTTTTAACATCAATATATTCATGGAGACTTATTTTTAAAACTTTTCATGGCACTTATAATAATTCAGAAATAAATATTGAAAGTATGCATGAGTCACCACCAACAATGCTTATACCACTTATTGTTCTTGCAATTGGTGCAATTTTTGCTGGCATGCTATTTAAAGATCTATTTATTGGGAAAGAATTATCTTATGCATTTTGGAATAGTTCAATTAAATTTCTTGAACCATTAAGTACAGATCATCCGCCTAATTGGTTTTTATTTTTAACCCCATCTCTAGTTGTCATATCAATACCATTATCATTTTATCTATTTGTAAGAAATTTGTCAGTCGTAAATGAAATTATTAGAATAAATAAACCACTTTATATTTTTTTACAAAAAAAATGGTATTTCGATGAACTATATGACTTTATTTTTGTAAATCCGTCAAAAAGAATTGGAAAATTTTTATGGAAACAAATTGATGGGTCAGTTATTGATAGACTCGGACCTGATGGAATATCTAAAGTGATAAAAAATTTTTCAGCTAGAGCTGTCAAATTTCAGAGTGGATATATCTACCAATATGCATTTATAATGCTTCTTGGTTTCTCAGTTTTGCTAACTTTATTAATTTTAGTATAATGAACTTTCCAATCATTTCATCTTTAATAATATTACCAACAATTGGTGCTTTATTTATTTTATTTACAAAATCATCAAATAGTAAATATCAAAGCAGTAAATACGTTGCATTATTCATATCATTAGCTAACTTTATTCTCTCAATATATCTTTGGTTAATTTTTGATAAATCTTCTATTAATTTTCAATTTGTAGAAAATAGAGAATGGTTATCTGGTTTTGTTAACTATAAAGTAGGAGTTGACGGGATTTCAATTTTATTTATTTTACTTACAACTTTTATAACCCCAATTTGTATAATTTCTGTAATTTCAACAATTGAACACCGTTTAAAAGATTTTTTAATAGCAATACTTATAATGGAAACACTAATGATTGGAGTTTTCTGCTCCCTCGATTTAATAATTTTCTATTTATTTTTTGAAGGTGGCTTAATACCTATGTTCCTAATTATCGGTATCTGGGGTGGTGAAAGAAGAGTTTATTCAGCCTTCAAATTCTTTTTATATACCTTACTAGGCTCAGTTTTAATGTTGATTGCAATAATATCTATTTATTGGATATCTGGAACAACTGATGTTGAAAAGTTGTATGAAATTGGAATTGGAGAACAATATCAAAAACTTTTATGGCTGGCTTTCTTTAGTTCATTTGCAGTAAAAACACCTATGTGGCCAGTGCACACTTGGTTGCCAGATGCTCACGTTGAGGCACCAACTGCTGGATCTGTTTTGCTTGCAGCAATATTACTAAAAATGGCTGGGTATGGATTTATAAGATTTTCTGTAGGATTATTTCCAATAGCTTCTGAATATTTCGTGCCACTTGTCTTCACATTAAGTTTGATTGCAATTATTTACACATCTTTAGTTGCTCTAATGCAGGAAGATATGAAAAAGTTGATTGCTTATTCTTCAGTTGCGCATATGGGTTTTGTAACACTTGGAATTTTTACCATGACTCAACAAGGTATTGAGGGCAGTATATTTCAAATGATAAGTCATGGATTGGTGTCAGCAGCTCTATTCTTAAGCGTTGGTGTTGTATACGATAGAAATCATACAAGATTGATAAAAAAATATGGCGGGTTAGTAACCGTGATGCCAAAATATGGTATTGTATTTATGATATTTGCCCTAGGTTCTCTAGGACTTCCAGGGACAAGTGGATTTATTGGTGAATTTCTAATTCTAATGGGCACATTCAAAAAAAGTTTTTTTGTTGCAACTATTGCAAGTTTAGGTGTTATTTTAGGAGCAGCTTACATACTTTGGATGTACAAAAGAGTTGTTTTTGGTGAAATAATTCATGAGGAAATTAAAAGTATGAAAGATCTAAAAAAATTTGAGTTACTAATTCTTATTTTATTAGCGATACCAATTATATTTTTTGGATTTTATCCAGAGCCATTAATAAATTCAATTGAAACATCTGTAACCAATTTAATAGATAACTATAATATAAATTTAACACAAAGTATTGCAAAGAAATAATGGAAAATTTAGAAATAATCTTACCTGAAATATTTTTATCACTAACAATAATGTTCCTGCTTCTATTTGGAGTTTTTAAAAATAATAGTTCAAAATTAATATATAATTTAACAACTCTAAGTTTGATTATACTGTTTGCTTTATTATTAAATCTTTACCAAGTTTCAGATTTGTCAATTTTTAACAATAGTTACAAAGTTGATAGTTTGGCAACATTCATGAAATTATTGACCATCGGGTCTGGGATTTTTGTGATGCTTACTTCTTCAAAATATATTGAAATAAATAATATTAACAAAATGGAATATCCAATTTTAATATTAAGTTCTATTTTAGGAATGATGGTAATGATCAGTTCAAACGATTTAATTGTATTTTATATGGGTCTTGAATTACAATCTTTAGCACTATACGTACTTGCATCTTTTAATAGAGAAAATCTTTTATCTACAGAATCTGGTCTTAAATATTTTGTACTTAGCGCTCTGTCATCAGGTTTGTTACTCTATGGTTGTTCATTAATATATGGCTTCTCAGGATCTACAAATTTTAATATCATTTTAGAAAACTCAAGCTCAGGTCAATATGGAATTACTTTTGGTATTGTTTTTA
>CACHTB010000009.1 GCA_902582735.1 uncultured Pelagibacteraceae bacterium | reverse complement strand
TTTCCTCTACTTCAAATATTAACTCATCATGAATTTGCAAAAGCATTTTTAGATTATTATTTTTTTTATCGCTAATCTCGTCATCTAATCTAATCATTGCCATCCTCATTATTTCTGATGCTGAACCCTGGATTGGCGCATTTATTGCTGCTCTTTCTTGAAAATTTCTTACGTTAAAGTTTTTATCATTAATTCCGGTAATGTGTGTTTTTCTTCCAAAAATATTGTTTACATATCCACTTTTTCTACAAAACTTTATTGTTTCAGACATATATTCTTTTATCTCAGGGAATTTTAAAAAATAAGAGTTAAGAAATTCCTCGGCCTCAACGTTTGAAACATTAATTTGTTTTGCAAGTCCATATTGCGATATTCCATAAATTATCCCAAAATTAATAGCTTTAGCTTTTCTTCTCATATCTGAGTCAACCTTGTTAATTTCAGCACCAAATACTTGGCTTGCTGTAAGGGAGTGGATATCATCATTATTATTAAATGCTTTTTTTAACTCTTTCACATCTGCTAGATCAGCTAAGATTCTCATTTCTATTTGATTGTAATCTGCAGAAATAAGTTTTTTGTTTTTTTCAGCAATAAACGCTCTTCTTATATCTTTGCCTTCATCAGTTTTAATTGGAATATTTTGCAAATTTGGATCACTTGATGCCAGTCTTCCAGTTGTTGTAGCAGCTAAAAGGAAAGATGTATGAATTCTTTTTGTATTTTTATTTATGTGTTCAGGAAGAGTATCTGAATAAGTATTTTTAAGTTTGCTAGTTTGTCTCCACTCAAGAACTAATTTTGGAAAATCATAACCCTTGAAAGCTAAATCTTCTAAAACAGAAGCACTAGTTGCAAAACTTCCTTTTTTTGTTTTTTTTAATGAGGCAATTTTTAAGTCATTATACATTATTTCACCAAGCTGCTTGGTAGAACCAATATTAAATTCTTTTTTAGAGAGCTTAAATATTTTCTGTTCTAGACTTTTTATTTTTTTTTCAAATTTCGAAGATAAGTTTTTAAGTGATTTTTCATCTAATTTAATACCTTCTATTTCCATTTTAGCTAAAATTTTAACTAATGGTTTTTCAAAAATTTCATAAATATTTAAAAGATTTTCTTCTTTTAAAGACTTTAAAAAGTTTTTGTACAATCGATATGTAATATCAGCATCCTCAGCTGCATAATCCTTGGCTATATTCACATCTACTTCTGAAAAATTTATTTGTTTTTTTCCAGTACCTACTAAATCTTTAAATTGAATTGTTTTATGTCCTAGATGAATTTCAGCCAGTGTATCCATGTTATGTCTATTTTTTCCTGCATCTAAAACATAAGACATCAACATTGTATCTTCTAAAGAATTAATATTTATTCCTCTTTTGTTAAAAATAATATAATCAAACTTTATATTTTGACCGATCTTTTTAATACTTTTGTCCTCTAAATAAGGTTTTAATATTTTTAAAATTTTTGTTTCATCTAAATTTTTGAAATTTTTATGTCCTGTAGGAATATAACAGCCTTTACCAATTGTATGGGATATAGAAATTCCCACAAGTTTTGCTTGATGTGCATCTAATGAGTTAGTTTCTGTATCAATAGCAAATTCCCCTTTATCCTCTGCATCTTTTAACCATTTTTGTAGCTCCACCTCATTTTTAATTAAATGATAGTTTTCTTTTTTAATTTTTGAATTATTTTTTTCATCACTATTTTTATTTTTGCTATTTGAAAAATCAGTTTCTCCGTAAGTTGAAATTGCAGAACTTAATAGTCTATTAAATTCCATTTCTCTTAAGAAATTATAAAGTTTTTGTTTATCAATTTCCTTTAATTTAAATTCCTCGATTTTATTTTTAACTGGAACATCCTTTTTTAATGTTACCAGTTTTTTGCTAATTATTGCTTTCTCTTTATTTTCAATTAATGTTTCTCTTCTCTTATTCTGTTTAATTTTATTTGCATTTTTTAGTAAGTTTTCTAAGTTTCCATATTCTTTGATTAATTCAGCTGCGGTTTTAACCCCAATGCCTGGTACACCTGGGACATTATCAGTACTGTCTCCAGCTAAAGCTTGGACATCTATTACCTTTCCAGCTTCAACTCCAAATTTATTTTGAACATCCTCCTCATTTATAAATTTATTTTTCATAGGGTCATAAATTCTCACATTTTTCCTATAAAGCTGCATTAAATCTTTATCAGAGGACACTATTGTTGCTTTTGCACCTTTTTCTAAAATTTGCTCTACATAAGTAGCGATCAAATCGTCTGCTTCATAATTTATTAATTCAATAGAAGGGAGATTGAACGCAAGTACTGATTTTCTTATATAATCAAACTGTGGAATTAAATCATCAGGAGCATCAGATCTGTTTCCCTTATATTCAGAGTAAATTTCATTTCTGAAATTTTTTCTTGCTGAATCAAAAATCACTGCAAAATGACTGGGCTTATCTTTATTATCTTTTGATTTAGCATCTTCTAAAAGTTTAAAAAGCATGTTGCAAAATCCACTAACAGCTCCAACAGGCAAGCCATCACTTTTTCTTGTTAACGGTGGAAGTGCGTAATAAGCTCTGAAAATATATCCAGATCCATCAATCAAATAAAAGTTATCGTCTTTTTTAATTTTTGACATTTAATATTTTAGCTTAAATTAATATAAGTTAATAATTTTAAAATAACTTGTTAACAAAAGTGTAGATTTATTGTTATTATAATTGTATCAATTAAGCATGGAAATAGCTAAAAATATTTACAGTAACAAAATACTTAAATACATCGTAATTGCTTTTGCTGGATCAATATTATTAACTATATCGGCAAAAATTAAAATCCCATTTTATCCTGTTCCAATGACAATGCAGACTTTTGTCGTAATATTGTTAGGTATAACATTTGGTTATAAAGCCGGTGCTGCTGCAGTTTGTTTATATTTAATTGAGGGAATTTCTGGATTGCCTGTATTCTCTAATTCTCCTGAAAAGGGAGTTGGTCTATCATATTTTATGGGTCCAACAATGGGCTATCTAATTGGATTTATTTTTGCTGCAGTTATTGCTGGATATTTGAAATATAACAAAAACTATATTTTTAATTTTTTTAAAATTTTATTTTCAATTTCAATTATTTATCTATTTGGTTTATTGTGGCTCGGCACCCTTATTGGATGGGATAAACCGATATTTAAATTAGGCTTATTGCCATTTGTTTATGCGGAAATACTTAAAATACTTCTGCTTACCTTGATTGTTAATAAAGTGAAAAATTTTAGAAAATTTATCTAGGTGATCTTTTAGAAAGAATTCTTTGTAGAGTTCTTCTGTGCATTTTCAATCTTCTTGCAGTTTCAGAAACATTTCTATTACAAAGCTCAAAAACTCGATGAATATGTTCCCATTTCACTCTATCTGCTGACATAGGATTTTCTGGTGGAGCTGCTTTTTTGTTAGGATCTGCAAGCAATGCTTTTTCAACATCATCTGCATCAGCTGGTTTTGCAAGATAATCAATTGCACCTTCTTTAATAGCTGCAACCGCAGTTGGAATATTGCCGTAGCCAGTTAGCATCACTATTCTACTCTCAGAATTATTTTTTTGAATTTCTTTTACAACTTCAAGTCCATTTCCATCATTTAATCTTAAATCTACAACTGCAAAAGCTGGCTTTTTGGATTTTACAGACTCTATACCAATTTTTACACCTTCAGCTTGTGAAACGGTGAAGCCTTTCTTCTCCATTGCTCTTGCAAGTCTTTCTCTGAAAGGGTTATCATCGTCTACAATTAATAGAGATTTATCCTCAAATTCTGTTATTTTTTTTACTATTTCAGCTTCAGGCATGGGCCTTATATGGAAACATTCTAAATTATTTCAAGTATATATTTTTACTTTACATTGGCTCATTTTCTGCATAAATGCTCGTCTTATATAAACTTGCATAGCAGTTATGCGAGTTTTTTTTGTTAAATTTTTTTTTGGAGCTTTAAATGCAAAAATTTAAGTCAGTTGACGAGCTTATAAACCAACTGAAACCAACAGAACCGGTATATTGTATAAGAAGAAATTCTATAAGGTTAGCTTCTAAATTCTTTCAAAATAAATTTCCTGGTAAAATCCTTTACGCTGTTAAAACAAATCCACATCCAGTAGTTTTACAAACATTATTGGATAGCGGAATAAAGCACTACGATGTTGCATCAATTAAAGAGATCGAAACAATAAAAAATTTAAATCCTGAAATTGAATGTTCTTACATGCATACTGTAAAAAGTAGAGAAGATATAAAGGAAGCATATTTTAAGTACAATATAAAAACTTTTGCATTAGATACAAAAGATGAGTTAATAAAAATTATTGAAAGCACAAATCACGCAAAAGACTTAAGATTATTTGTAAGAGTTTCTGTTTCAAATGAACACGCTGAAATTGATTTATCCAAAAAGTTTGGAGCTATAACATCAGAAGCAGCAGGTCTTTTGAGGCTTGGTAAACAATATGCTTACAAACTTGGTTTAAGTTTTCATGTAGGCTCTCAATGCATGCATCCAATTTCGTATGCAAAAGGAATTTCGGAAATAGGAAATATAATTAAAAGAACAAAGATTGTTCCTGATATAATAAACGTTGGCGGTGGATTTCCAACAATTTATCCAGATCTTGTACCGCAGTCAATGCAATCTTATTTTGACGAAATAAGTAAAGGTTTAAAAAATTTAAAACTTCAAAAACTTCCAGAAATAATTTGTGAACCTGGTAGATCACTTGTTGCAGAAAGTGGATCTACAATTGTAAGAGTAAACTTAAGAAAAAAACAAAAATTGTATATCAATGATGGAACGTATGGAACTTTATTTGATGCAGGAACACCTAATATTGTTTATCCATCAAGAGTAATTAAAAATGGAAGAGTAATATCAAAAAAGTTAACTTCTTTTGATTTTTATGGTCCAACATGCGATAGTATGGATTATATGAAAGGTCCTTTCATATTACCAAACAATATTAAGGAAAACGATTATATCGAGTTAGGTCAACTCGGAGCATATGGTTTAACATTTAGAACTCAATTTAATGGTTTTTATTCTGATCAGATATTTGAAGTAGAAGATGATCCAATTATGACAATGTATAACAAAGAGACTATGAAAGAGTTTCTTGTTGCATAATGTCAGAAAATAAAAACTTATCACATAATAGAAAAAAAGATCTCTTAAGCAAGGAGGTTGAACACATTGACATCACAAAGTTCGATGCAAGAGAAATTATATCCTCGATGTCAAAAATGTCATTTGTATCAAGAGAAACTGCCAATGCAGCAGATATTTATAATGAAATGCTGAAAGATAAAGATTGTACAATTTTTTTAACCTTAGCTGGATCTACCTCTGCAGCAGGATGTATGCATGTGTATAGAGATTTGGTTAAATATAATATGGTGGACGCAATAGTTGCAACCGGAGCTTCTATAATTGACATGGATTTTTTTGAGGCTTTGGGCTTTAAACATTATCAAGGGTCACAGTATCAAGATGACACGGAGTTAAGAAATAATTATGTAGATAGAATATATGATACTTACATTGATGAAGAAGAACTTCAAATTTGTGATAAAACAATAGGTAAGATTGCAGATCAATTGGAGCCTAGAAGCTATACCTCACGAGAATTTATAAATGAGATTGGTAAATATCTTAAATCACATGCAAAGAAAAAAGATTCATTAATTGAGGTCGCATATGACAACGATGTTCCAATTTTTTGTCCAGCTTTTACAGATTCCAGTGCTGGATTTGGACTCGTAATGCATCAAGAAAGAAACCCAAAAAATCATATAACAATCGACTCAATTCGAGAATTTAGAGAATTAACTGAAATTAAGATAAAATCTAAGCAGTCAGGACTTTTAATGATTGGAGGAGGTGTGCCAAAAAATTTTATTCAGGATACTGTAATATGTGCAGAGCTATTAGGAAAGAACGTTGACATGCATAAATACGCTATACAAATAACGGTTGCAGACTCGAGAGATGGGGCGTGTAGTAGTTCAACATTAAAAGAGGCAAGTTCTTGGGGCAAAGTAGATATTACAAAAGAGCAAATGGTTTTTGCAGAGGCAACAAGTGTTTTACCCTTAATAGCTAGTGACGCCTTTCATAAAGGTGAATGGAAAAATAGAGAAAGAAAAAAATTTTCCAATATATTTTGATTAATGGTCAAAAAAATAAAAATTGGTTTAATACAAAGTAAATCTTTAGGAACAATTGAGTCTAATATTGATTTAGCAATAAAAAATATAAAAAAAGCTGCAAAAAAAAAGGCGAAAATAATTTGTCTACCAGAACTATTTTTGAATAATTATTTTTGTCAAACAGAAAGCCATTCTAACTTTAAATTGGCAGAAAAAATTCCAGGAAAGACTTCTAGAATTTTTTGTAAACTAGCAAAAGAGCTTCGTATTGTTTTAAATATTACAATGTTCGAAAAAAGGACATCAGGTTTCTATCATAACACTAGTATCATTATCAGTGAAAAATGGGAATATTTTATCTAAATATCGTAAGATGCATATACCTGATGATCCAGGATATTATGAAAAATTTTATTTTAGTCCTGGTGACCTTGGTTTCAAAAGTGTAAAAACCAAATTTGGAAAGATAGGTCCTCTGATATGTTGGGATCAGTGGTTTCCCGAGGCAGCAAGGTTAACAGCTTTAAAAGGAGCACAGATTATTTTTTATCCAACAGCAATTGGATGGCATCCAAAAGAGAAAAACAAATATGGTAAGTCTCAATTAGACTCATGGATCACTATGCAGAAATCACATGCTATTGCGAATGGAACTTATGTAGCCGCTATCAATAGAGTTGGAACTGAGAGTAAAGGCAAGAAGAAAATTGAATTTTGGGGCAATTCAATGTTGATAGATCCAAGTGGTAAAGTCATTGCCAAAGCAGGGAATAAAAAACAAGATATTTTAGTTTGTGAAGTTGACTACCAAAAAATTGATACTTCTAGACAACATTGGCCTTTTTTAAGAGATAGAAGAACCGAATATTACAGAGATATTCTCAAAAACCCTGAAGATGAGTAAGAGAATAAATGAATTTAGAATGCCAGCAGAATGGGAGCCTCAAAAATCTGTTTGGATTTCCTGGCCTCATAATAAAAATGATTGGCCTGGACTGTTTGAGAAAATTCCAAATGTAGTTGGAAAAATAATTAAATATTTAGCTAATCATCAAAGAGTTGATTTACTAGTCAATACTAACAAAAGTATGGATGAGGCTAAGAAACAACTAAAAAGGACAGCTTGTAAGTTATCTAATATAAAATTTCATAAAATAAAAACCGACAGACTTTGGTTAAGAGACTCAGGACCAATTTTTTTAATCAATAAAAAAACAAGAAAAAAAATAATGCTTAATTTTAAATTCACCGCTTGGTCAAAATATAAAAATTTCAGAAATGATAACAAAATCAGTTATCAAATTGGTAAATATTTAAATATTAAAAGTATTTTGCCAAAAAAAATTAATTCAAAAAAGTTTGAAAAAGTAGTTATGGAGGGTGGTGCTTTTGATACTAATGGATCAGGCTCTATATTGCTGACAAAAGAATGCTTATTAAGTAGTAAACAAGAGAGAAATAAGGGTTTCAAAAAAAGTGACTATGAAAGTTTATTTTCAAAGTATTTAAATACTAAAAACTTCATTTGGTTAAATAAAGGAATTGTTGGAGATGATACCCATGGTCATATAGATGATATTGCAAGATTTGTCTCCAAAACGACAATTATGATAGCTGATGAAAACAACAAATCAGACAAAAACTATAAGTCTCTTAAAGAAAATATAAAAATACTTAGAAAAAGTCACGACGAAAATGGAAAAAAATTTAAAATTATTAAGATCCCTATGCCAAGTCCAATCTTTATTCAAAAAACTCGTGTACCAGCAAGTTATTTAAATTTCTTCATAAGCAACAAAACAGTCTTAGTTCCAATATTTAATGTAAAAGAAGATAAAAAGGTATTGAGGATATTTAGAAGATTTTTTACAAAAAGAAAAGTTATTGCTGTCGATTGTAGTGATTTAATTTGGGGTTTTGGAGCAATTCATTGTATGACTCAACAAGAGCCAATAATTTAAATTAAGCAGCTTTTAGAGTTCCTATTAATAATCTAAAAGGTATTAACATCACTAAAGCTACAAAAATCTTTACTGCTAAATCTCCTAAAGAAAGTGTAACCCAAGGAATTCCAGTTCCATAAAATGAAATTGAGAAGAATAAAAATGTATCTACTGTTGATCCTATTAATGAAGATATAAGTGGAGCAACAAACCATTTTTTTTGTCTTAGTTGATCAAAAATTTGTACATCAAGTAATTGGGCAATTATAAAAGCTGTACCTGAACCTATTGCTATCCTGATTGATATTAAATCTGCGAAATTTGTTGAGAATATAAGTGTAAAGAAAATTCCAATTATAAATCCAATATAAACAATTTTTCTAGCAATTATTTTTCCAAAAGATCTATTTGCTAAATCAGTAATTAAAAATGCAATTGGATAACTAAAGGCACCATATGTTAAGATTTCCTGAAGTCCATAATAATTGATTGGAAACTGAACTAAATAATTGGATGCTAATACTACAACTCCCATAAGTAATGAGAGTATTAAAAATACTTTGTTCATTAAGCAGTTTTAGAGAGTAAGGATTTTTTAAGTTTTTTTAGTCTTAGAGATAAATCTCTTGCTTTTGCTGATTTTAAGAAGTTATCAAAGCTACCTTTCTTATCAACTGATCTCACACCTGCATTAGAAACAGTGAGCTTCATAGACTTTTTTAACATTTCACTTTTAAATTTTACCTTTTTTAAATTAGGTAAAAATCTTCTTTTGGTCTTGTTGTTAGCATGGCTAACGTTGTGACCTTTAAGAGGCATTTTTCCTGTAAGTTCACATTTTTTTGTCATAAAAATTATGCTTGTATAAGATTAATGAGTTAATCCGTCAATATCAATTTTTTGATCCCACTATCTCTGAAATATTTTTAATTCCATCTTTTGTGAGTATTTCGATTAATTCCTTACTTATTTTATTAGCTATATCTGGCCCTCTATATACCATGCCAGTATAAAGTTGAATTAAAGATGCACCACGAATTATTTTTTCGTAAGCTCCCTTACCAGTGCTTACTCCTCCAACACCTATAATTTTAATTTTATTTTTTAGGTTGTTAAAAAATAAATTAATTAGTTCATTCGATTTATTTTCTATTGGGGCACCTGAAAGCCCGCCTTTTTCTAGTTTATTTATATTTTTAAGATTATCCCTATTTTTTTCGGAGGTATTCGATACGATTAAAATTTCTATAGAATGTTTAACCAATGACTCACAAATTTCATCAATTGAGTTAAAATTTATATCTGGTGAAATTTTTACAGCTATAGGTAAATTGGATTGTAATTTCTTTTTTTCTTTTTGAATTTCAGATAATAAATTGTTCATTTCCTCTTGATTATGAAAATTTCTTAAATTTTCTGTATTAGGAGAAGAAATATTTATTGTGATATAATCTGCAACTGAAATAAATTTTCTAAAACATTTTACATAATCCTGAATTCTATTATCACTTGTTTTATTTGGGCCTATATTAACTCCCAATAGACCGTATGGTTTATTACTTTCAATTCTTTTATAAATTTCCTCTGAACCTGAATTATTAAATCCTAATCTATTGATTAGAGCCTCATCCTCCTCGAGTCTGAATACTCTCGGTTTTGGATTTCCATACTGTGGTTCAGGTGTAATAGTGCCAACTTCAACAAAACCAAAACCTAGGTTAAATAGTGGATTATATACCTCCGCATTTTTATCAAAACCTGCTGCAACTCCTATTGGGTTTTCAAGAATTTTATTAAATATTGATGTTTCTAAAACAGTTTTATTTTTAATTTTCTTTTTTGGCAAAGCGTTTAGCTTAAGAGTTTTAATTGCTAAAGAATGTGCTACTTCAGGACTAAATTTGAAAATTAAAGGTCTTATTTTATTAAACATTATTTAATTTATTTTTGATAAGTTGTTTAGTTTCTTGCACTCCAAAAAAACTAATAAAGAAACCCATTCTAGGTCCATTCTCATCACCGAAAACAACTTCATAAATTAGTTTAAACCAATCTCTTAGGTTTTCTTTGTAACCATTTTCTTTTCCAACTGTGAATATATTTGTCTGAAGTTCTTCAGGAGCCATATCATCATTGCAGTTATCAAGTGATTTTATTAATGCATTTAACGCGCCTTTTTCATTTTCATTTGGTGTTTTGTAAACTTTTTTTGTTTTTATAACATCATTAAAATATTTAATTGCATAATTGATTAAATTATCAAAAATTGGATGCTCATCCTCTTTGATATCTTGTTTGTATTTTTTCACAAATTTCCAAAGTAGTTTTTTGTTATCTGCGTTGCTTGTCTCAACCAAATTTAGCAACATAGAAAATGACATTATAATTTTTTCATTTGGAATTGTTCCATTATGAACATGCCAAACTGGATTCATTAATTTTTCAAGATCACTTTGATTTTTACCTTTTTCTATAAACTCTAGATATTCATCCATAGCTTTAGGAACAACTTCTCTATAAAGTTTTTTGCTCTTTTAGGGTTTTGATACATATAAAGTGATAAGCTTTGAGGAGAAGCATAATCTAGCCATTGGTCTATAGTTACTCCATTTCCTTTTGATTTTGAAATTTTCTCTCCTTTTTCATCTAGAAATAATTCATATGCAAAACCTGAAGGATTAGGTTTACCAAGTAATCTTATAATTTTTGTTGATAAGATTGCGCTCTCAATTAGATCTTTTCCATACATCTCAAAATCAACATCAAGCGCATACCATCTCATAGCCCAGTCTACCTTCCATTGTAATTTACAATCACCATTTAAAATACTCTTTTCTAAATCTGTTCCATTGTTATCAAACAAAACTTTGGAATTGTTCTCGTCGATTTCCTTGATCGGTATTTCTAAGACAGCACCTGATGTTGGGCAAATAGGCAAAAAGGGTGAATAAGTTTGCTGCCTCTCTTTACCTAAGGTTGGTAAAATAATATTCATTATGCCTTTATAATTACTTAATATTAATTTGAGTGTTTCATTAAACTTTCCAGATTTATAAAGCTCAGTTGAACTTTTAAAAGAATATTTAAACCCAAACTTATTTAAAAAATCTTTTAACATTTCATTATTATGTTCTCCAAAACTATTAAATTTACCGAAAGGATCTGGAACAACTGTTAAGGGTTTATGTAGGTTAGCATTTAAAATTTCTTGGTTTGGTACATTCTCTGGGACTTTTCTCAAACCATCCATGTCATCTGAAAAAGTAATTATCTCTTTAGGAAGGTCAGTTAAATGATTAAGGGCATTGACTATCATTGATGTTCTTGCAACTTCGCCGAATGTTCCGATATGAGGTAAACCGCTTGGGCCATAACCTGTTTGTAGAGTTATTTTTCCCTTACTCTCTATATTTTTCTTTCTCTCTCTTATGATTTTTTTTGCTTCTACAAATGGCCATGCATTTGTTTTATCAATATTAATTTTATCAATCATATAAATGCGAAATACTCAAAAATAACGTATTTAATAACTCTTATAGAGTTGAAATTTATTTACCATAAAATAATGTCCAATCAAAATGTCCAATTATAAAACCGTTTTTTTTATACTCGGTGTTTTACAAATTATTTTAGGATTATCTATGATTGTGCCTATTATGGCGCAGTTTTATTATAATCAAGTAGACTCTGGTTTTATTGGATCTGGCTTAGTTTCGATAATTTTTGGAGTTCTATTTTTTTTATCTAACTTAGATTACGAAAAAAAATTAACTTTACCTCAAGCATTTCTTTTAACGGCACTTTCATGGTTAAGTATTGCAATATTTGGCTCTTTACCATTTGTTTTCTCAGATTTAAGTCTTTCATTCACAAATGCATTTTTTGAAAGTATGTCAGGAATCACAACTACTGGCTCAACTATACTGACAAATCTCAATGAAACACCAAAAGCAATCTTATTATGGAGAGCAATGCTTCAGTGGTTAGGAGGAATTGGAATTATTGTAATGGCAATTACTTTAATGCCAATAATGAATATTGGAGGTATGCAATTATTTGTTATATCAAATACCCATACACCAGAAAAAATATTACCTAAGTCTAAAGAAATTTCTATCAGATTAATTGCTATATACTCATCATTAACTTTAGTCTGCGCTTTCTTTTATAAAATTTTTGGAATGAGTTTTTTTGATAGCATTGTCCATTCAATGACAACGATAGCAACTGGAGGATTCTCCAATTACAACGATTCCATAGGTTATTTTGACAGTGGATTTATTGAGCTAACAGCTATTATATTTATAATTCTCGGAAGTGTACCATTTATTGCTTATATTAAATATTTGGGAGGCGATAAAAAAATATTTATTAGCGATACCCAAATAAAAACTTTTATTAAAATCTTAATTTTTTCTATTTTTATAATTTTTCTTTACCTATCTGTGAAAAATCAGAGCATATTTGAAATAAACTTCAGAGAAGTATCTTTCAATGTTGTTTCAATTTTAACTGGAACTGGATATGTAACAAATGATTTTAGTAAATGGGGTCAGTTTCCACTCATTTATTTCTTAATATTAATGTTTATAGGTGGTTGCGCTGGATCTACTGCTTGCGGTATTAAAATATTTAGAGTTCAAATACTTTATCAGTTTATATCAAATCAATTAAAGAGGATTATTTATCCAAGAGGAATATTTAATATTAAATACGATAAAAATAATGTTGATGAAAAATTTATGGCATCAATTATTTCTTTCATATTCTTATATATATTAATTTTCTTTGTTATTACTGCTTTGCTATCTGTAGATGGTTTAGATTTTATAACAGCTATATCTGCTGCTGCTACGTCTATATCTAATGTTGGACCTGGATTAGGCGATGTAATAGGACCAAATGGAAATTTTTCTTACTTGTCTAATTTTTCAAAATGGATTTTGAGTATAGGAATGATACTAGGTAGATTGGAATTATTTGCAGTACTTGTATTATTTATTCCTTCCTTTTGGAGAAAATACTGATGATTAAAAAAGAAGAAAAAATATCAAATTTATTCAAATATTATTTTGATATTCGAATGATAAGAATATTACTTCTTGGTGCGATAAGTGGTTTTCCATGGGTTTTAATAGGAAGCAGTTTATCATTATGGCTAAAAGAAGAGGGATTAAGTAGATCAACAATAGGATGGGCAGGTCTTATATTTGGAGTATATGCATTTAACTATTTATGGGCACCTTTAATTGACAGGATACAAATTCCTTTTCTAACAAAAAAAATTGGCCACAGGCGTGGCTGGATAGTTTTAATGCAGTTAGTAATTTTAATTTCTTTAATACTATGGAGTTTAATAAATCCCTCTGAAAACTTAGCTTTACTAATATCTATTGGTCTGGTGATAGCTATTGCCTCATCCACACAAGATATAACTGTTGATGCCTTAAGAATTGAGCAAGTAGGAGAAAATGAAACTAAGTCTATGGCAGCGGGGGCAGCTATGGCTGTAGTTGGTTGGTGGACTGGTTATAAGCTTGGTGGAGTTATAGCTTTATTCACTGCAGATTATTTTGAAAACATAGGAGTTAATAATTACTGGCAAGCAACTTTTTTGGTTATGGGTGTGGTAGTAATTTTAATGAATATTGCCCTAATGTTTGTTCATGAAAATAGTTATACAGAAAGAATTTTATCTCAAAAAAAAACAGATGAAATAATTAAAAATAAACTTGGAAATAATAATTTTTTAACAAAGATTTTATCTTGGTTATCAGGCACTATAGGAGGTCCAGTAATAAGTTTTTTTAAGAAAAACGGATTTTCAATAGCAATAGGAATTTTAGGATTTGTTTTCTTGTTTAAAATTGGGGAGGCTTTTTTAGGTAGAATGTCTATCGTTTTTTATAAAGAGCTTGGTTTTTCAAAATCAGATATTGCAATATATTCAAAAACACTTGGATGGATTACAACAGTTGTATTTACATTGTTGGGTGGACTGTTTGCAATAAGATCTGGAACAGTCAAAACAATGTTTATAGCAGGAGGTTTGATGGCTATAACAAATTTAATGTTTACACTTCTTGCTTGGAGTGGAAAATCTGAATTATTATTCGCTGCAGCTGTTATATTTGATGATATTGCAGCTGCATTCGCAACTGTAGCATTTGTGGCATTCATATCTTTACTTGTAGATAGAACTTATACAGCTACACAATATGCACTTCTTGCATCTATAGGGACAGCAGGTAGAACTTTGCTAGCATCATCATCAGGATCTTTGGTGGATTGGTTGAACGGTGATTGGGGAATTTTTTTCATTATTACAGCATTAATGGTTATCCCGTCACTAGTTTGCTTATGGTTTATAAGAAAAAAATTAAAACTCAGTGAAAAATAATTTTATCTACAATTCCGAATTTTCTAATATTTATGAAAGACCAAATATTAATTCAAATGTTAGTACACAGATATTATTTGGCGAAAACTTTAGTATTTTAAAAAAATCTAGAAACTTTTATAAAATTAAAATTGATACTGATAATTATGTTGGATTTATCAAAAAGTTAAAACTTTTTAATAAATACCGAACCTCACATAAAATTTATGTACTAAAATCAAAAATATATAAATTGTCTAAGGGAAATAAATTTACTTACACAGGTAAAGATTTACCATTTGCAAGTAAAATTCAAATTTTAAACAAATACAAATCCTATTTAATGTTTAAGAAAAATTTTTGGATTAAGAAGGATGATGTTAAACCAATAAATCATAAGATTAAAAATTTTATATATATTGTAAACCTTTTTAGAAATATAAAATATAAATGGGGAGGTAAAACTTTTAAAGGCATTGATTGTTCTGGTTTAGTGCAAATAATTTACAATTATAATAACAAATTTTTCCCAAGAGATACTGTTGACCAGATCAAGTTTAAAAAGGGACTTAAATCCAAAAAAAAATTTAAAAAAGGTAACATTGTTTTTTGGAAGGGACATGTTGGAATTTGTATAAATTCAAAAAAATTTATACACGCTTATGGACCAAAAAAAAAAGTTTTGATAATGCCAATAAATCAAACGATTAAACTTATTGAAAAAACTGCTGGTTTAAAAGTTAAAAAAATTTATTCAATTTAATTATCTTCTCTTCCAAAATTTGGCTCAGAAACATCTTGTTTAAGTTCAATAATTTGACTTCTAACTTTTTTAGAGTTTTTTAATTTTTTTAATATTTTTGTATTTTCAGAATTAATTATATTTTTCTTAAATTGATTTAAATTTTTTATAAATAAATTAATTGCCTCTAACATATTCTTTTTATTACTAAAGAATATATCTCTCCACATAATTTCATTGGATGCTGCTGTTCTTGAGAAATCCCTTAATCCTCCAGCACTAAATTTAATAATATTTTTTTTGTATTTCTTTTGAAAATCTAATGCTGTTGTGATTAAATTATAAGAAATTAAGTGTGGCAAATGACTGGTAATAGAAAAAATTTTATCATGCTCATCGGCCTTCATTATAATTGTTTTTGAGCCAATTATTTTCCAAAATTTTAATAGTTTTTTTTGCTTTGTTTTATTTTTATCTTCAAAAACAATACACCATTTATTAAGAAATAAATTTTTTGTACCATGAGTTGGTCCACTAACCTCTGAACCTGCAATTGGATGACTCATAATCCATGTTAATGATTTATTTAATTCTTTATTTTTGATTTTTAAAACATTCAATTTAGTTGATCCTATGTCAGTAATTATACAATCTGATTTAATATACTTATTTAGCATAGGAATTATTTTTTTGTATTCACTCATGGGAGTGCTTAATATTGCGAAATCAACATCAGATATATTTTCATCAAGCCTATCAAGAATGATTATTTTTGAATTAATACTCTTGATTTGCTTCTTATATTTTTTTGATTTTTCAAAAACTAGTATTTGCCTTGAAATTTTTTTATTTATAGATGCTCTCAAAAGAGAGGATCCAATTAATCCACATCCTATAATCAATAATTTTTTAAACATTTTTAAATATCAGTGACATCTGTTTTAAAAAAAATTTATTCTCTTTAACATTGCCTATTGTTAATCTTAAACAATTTTTTATTCCATATGCATACATCTCTCTTAATATGATTCCTCTATTCTCAAGTTTTCTTGAGATAAAGTTTGATGAGAATTTACAGTTTTTAAAGTTTAGTAAAAAGAAATTTGCTGTAACTTCATTCGTGGTGATGTCATATTTTTGTAACTCACTTTTAATTTTTTTACACCAATAAGTATTATGTTTTATAGAATTTTTTATATGTTTGTTGTCATATAAAGCCTCCACAGCACAATCTTGTGCAAATTTATTAACATTAAATGGTGGTTTAATTTTATAAAGTTCTTTAATTATTTTTTTTTCACCATACCCCCAACCAACTCTTAATGCCGCGAGGCCATGAATTTTTGAGAATGTCCTTAAAATAAAAACATTGCTAGAATTTTTAAAAATATTTAAGGCAGGTGAGTAATCTTTGTTCATCATATATTCAAAGTACGCATCATCCACAACCAGTAGTATTTTCTTATTTAATTTTTTTCTTAATTTTAATAATTCTTTTTTTGTTAAATAAGTGCCTGTAGGATTATTTGGATTTGCTATAAAAACTATTTTTGTATTTCTACCTACTTTTTTCAAAATTTCATCCACAGAAACTTTAAAATTTACTTCTTTTGAAAACTTAACCCTAGCACCAACAATTTTTGCATAAATTCTATACATTAAAAAGCTGTACTGTGGGACAACTACTTCATCACCCTTATTAAGAAATAGTGTACAAATCATTTGTATTATCTCATCTGATCCTGCTCCACATATAATTTTTTCTTTATTTAAATTAAATTTCTTTGCAATAGTTTCTATTAATCTTTTAAACTTACTATCGGGATATTTTGAAATATTGTTATTTCTATTCTTTAATATATTTCTTACTCTTTCCCCTGCACCGAAAGCCGACTCATTTGCTGAAAGTTTAATTACTTTTTTTTTAGAGCCTAATAATGACCTTCCTGGCTTGTAGGTGATGAGATCTATTTTCTTAAAATTTGGTACATTCATATCGATAATTATTTAAGTGAATATTTATATATTTAAACAAAAGAAGCAATTAATTCCAAAAAAATTGACATGTAAATACCTATCTTGTAAAAGTTTCCTGCGCTGATTTAAACTGAATTGCGAGCGCTATAAAAAACCTGCTAAACAAGTTTTTTTACCTCTCAATTCGCTAAATCTTAAATTTATTATGAATAAAGTAAAACAGTTTAAAAATATTATAATAACAAAACCACAAAAATTAGATTGTGGGAAAGAAATTTCAAATTTTCCAATTTCATATGAGACATATGGGAATCTTAACGAAAAAAAAGATAATGCTATTTTAGTATTTCATGCACTAACAGGTGATCAATTTGCTTCTGGAAAAAATCCTATTACAAATAAAGATGGCTGGTGGAGCTACGCACTTGGATCAGGAAAAGCTATAGATACAGAGAAATTTTTTGTAATATGCGCTAACGTAATTGGAGGATGTATGGGTTCATATGGTCCAAGCACAATAGATGAAAAAACAGGCAAACCCATAGGGACAAATTTTCCAGTTATAACAATTAATGATATGGTTAATGCTCAATACAATCTACTAGAGCATTTTAAAATAGATAAATTATTTGCAGTTATCGGCGGGTCCATGGGTGGTATGCAGGTATTACAATTTGTTTCAAATTTTCCGGATAAAGCACATATTGCAATACCGATTGCCTGTACATCTAGTCATTCTGCACAAAATATTGCATTTAATGAACTTGGAAGACAAGCAATACTTGCTGATACTAATTGGAAAAATGGTTTGTATGAACAAAATAAAACAAGTCCTGATAAAGGTCTGGCTGTCGCTAGAATGGCGGCACATATTACTTATTTGTCGAAAAAAGGTCTCCAGGAAAAATTTGGCAGAAAGTTACAAGAGAGAGATGATTTAAAATTTAGTTTTGATGCAGATTTTCAAATTGAGAGTTATCTTAGATACCAAGGATCAGTGTTTGTAGATAGATTTGATGCAAATAGTTACTTGTATATAACTAGAGCGATGGATTACTTCGATTTATCAAAACAATTTAATGGTAATCTATCAGCTGCTTTCAGTAATACGACTTCTAAATTTTTTGTAATTTCATTCACTTCAGATTGGCTATATCCAACTGCTGAAAATAGAGAAATAGTCATAGCGCTAAACGCAATTGGTGTAGATGTTGGTTTTGTAGAAATAGAGTCTGACAAAGGACACGATTCATTTCTTTTAGATGTACCAGATTTTTTAGATACTTTGGGGAACTATTTAAAAACAAACTTTAAAACTGTAAATGAAAAAAGAATTTAAACTTATTTCTGAGCTAATATTGCAAAATTCCAAAGTTTTAGATGTTGGATGTGGCGATGGAGAATTAATGAAGTATCTTAAGGATAATAAAACTTCTAAAATACGTGGTTTAGAAATTTCAAAAAATAAGGTTCAAAATTGCCTATCAAAAGGTTTGACTGTCATAGAAGGAAATGCAGAAAATGACTTACAACAATTCCCAAATAATTCATTCGATTTTGTTATATTAAGTCAGACGCTTCAAGCTTTCTTAGACCCTGAAAAAGTTATTTCTGAGCTTTTGCGAGTTGGTAAAAAAGCAATTGTTACAATACCAAACTTTGGTTACTGGAAAGTTCGTCTTAATTTATTAATTAAGGGCACAATGCCAGTTACAGAAAACCTTCCTAATGAATGGTATAATACACCTAATTTGCATATGTGCACTTTAAGGGATTTTTTTAATTTTTGTTCAAAAAGAGAAATAAAAATTTTTAAATCTTTAGCATTAAAAAATGATAAAACTCTAAATTTAAGTGCTAAAAATTTAGCATGGAGAAATTTAGAATCGCAATTAGGTATTTTTTTAATAGAGAAATAAATGAATGTTGAAATTATAAAATGTCTAGAAGATAATTATTCTTATTTAATTATAGACAGTAACAAAAATGCATGTGTCGTAGACCCAAGTGAAGAAGGACCAGTAATTGCTTCTCTAGAAAGTAATCAAGCTAATTTAAAGTACATATTAAATACGCATCATCATTTTGATCACATTGGAGGAAATTTAAATTTAAAAAAAAAATATAATGCCAAAGTTATAGGATATGTAGAAGATAAAGATAGAATACCTGGAATTGATATAGACTTGAGGGATAAAGAGATTTGGAGCAAAGATGAATTTAGTTTTCAAGTATTCCATATACCAGGACATACCTCTGGGCATATATGTTTCTATTTTAAAAAAGAAAAATTATTATTCACTGGAGATACATTATTCTCTTTAGGATGTGGGAGAATATTTGAAGGTACATATGAACAAATGTTTTCCTCGCTTCAAATATTTAAAAATTTCCCTAAAGATACAAAAATATTCTGTGGACATGAATACACAATGAAAAATGCTGAGTTTTGTAAAATGCAAGATCAACAAAATGAGAAGTTAAAAAAAAAATTTGAAAAAATAAAAAATTTATTAGATAAAGGGTTACCAACTATGCCAACCACAATTGAGGACGAGCTAGATTGCAACATTTTTTTAAAATCTGAAGATTTGGAAACATTTTCAAAATTGAGAGATTTAAAGGATAATTTCTAAGTTATTCAGCTTGACTATAATTTGACCCTGACTATATTGCTGTTTATAAAAATTAGGACTAACTATGTCATTCGCAGTAATTAAAACAGGTGGAAAACAGTATAAAGTGCAAGCTGGAGAAATAATTAAGATTGAAAGATTAGAAGATTCGAAACCTGAAACTAAATTAGAATTTAAAGAAGTTTTAGCTTACGGAGACGATAAAAACCTTGAATTAGGAAAACCAATTATTTCAGGAGCTAAAGTTGAAGCTGACTTAATTAAAAATGGAAAAAATAGAACGGTATTAATTTTTAAAAAAAGAAGAAGAAAAAACTCTAGAAGAAAAAATGGACATAGGCAGCAGTTTTCTTTAATTAGAATAAACAAAATTTTTGCAAAAGATGGAAAAATAATTTCAGAGGCGGAAATAAAAAAGGAAGCTTCAAAAGAAATAAATACTCAAACTAAGGAAGTTTCAAAATAAATAGGTAAACTATGGCAACAAAAAAAGCCGGTGGATCGTCAAGGAACGGTAGAGATAGTGCTGGACGTAGGCTAGGAGTAAAAAAATATGGTGGCCAGTTTGTTGTTCCTGGAAATATAATAGTAAGACAAAGAGGAACAAAAATTTTCCCTGGAGAAAACGTAGGGATGGGAAAAGATCACTCAATTTTTTCTGTAGTTAAAGGTAAAGTAGAATTTAAAAAAAGTAAGTCAGATAGAACTTACGTATCTGTAAAACCCAATTAAATCTCACAACTCCTAACATAGTTGTATCATGAAATTTTTAGATCAAGTAAAGATATACGTAAAAGCTGGTGATGGCGGATCGGGATCACCTAGTTTCAGAAGAGAAAAATTTGTTGAGTTTGGAGGTCCTGATGGTGGAGACGGTGGTAAAGGTGGTTCTGTGGTACTTACATCAGAAAGAAACTTAAACACACTTATAGACTTTCGATATCAACAACACTTTAAAGCTCAAAGAGGTGGAGATGGTAGTGGAAAAAATAAAACAGGGAAAGGTGGTGAAGTTCTTTTTCTAAAAGTTCCTGTCGGAACACAAGTTTTTGAGGAAGATAACAAAACTTTAATTTATGATTTTAAAAATGAAAACGAAGAATTTGTTGTTGCAATAGGAGGAAAAGGAGGATTTGGGAATACAAGATTCAAATCTTCAACTAATCGTACTCCAAAAAAGTTTACTAAAGGATCTAAAGGAGAGGAATTTTGGATATGGCTTCAACTCAAAACTATTGCTGATATTGGAATTATAGGGCTGCCTAATGCTGGTAAATCTAGTCTACTTGCATCTCTAACAAGTGCCAACCCAAAAATTGCAAATTACAAATTTACTACTTTAAATCCAAATTTAGGTGTCACAATTTATGATGATAAAGAAATTACACTAGCAGACATACCTGGTCTAATCGAAGGAGCACATACAGGAACTGGCCTAGGCATTAAATTTTTAAAACATATAGAAAGATGTAAATCTCTCTTACATTTAATAGATATTACAGAAAACAATCTTGAGGACTCATATAACCAAGTCAGAAATGAGTTGGGTGAATATAGTAGTGATCTCTTGAAAAAAGATGAATTAATAGTTTTAAACAAGATAGATCTGTTGGATGAAATTGAGGTAAATGAAAAAGTGAAAAAATTTAAAACAAAAACAAAAAAAAATGTATTACTATTATCTACGCTTAGAAAAGACGCATTAATGAAAGTCAAAGCTAAATTAATAAATTATGTATCTTAAAGATTCAAAGACTGTTGTTATAAAAATTGGCTCTTCTCTTCTTATTGATAAAGATAAAAAAATAAGGGGAAAATGGTTAAATGAATTTGCAAAAGATATCAAAAATTTAAAAAATTCAAAAAAAAACATAATTATTGTTAGCTCAGGCGCTATAGCGCTTGGCTGTAAAAAACTCAAATTAAGTAAAAAAAATCTAAAACTAGATAAAAGTCAGGCTGTAGCATCAATTGGACAAATCGAATTAATGAACTTGTTTAAAGAATTTTTCAGTCCTAAAAAAATTAATCTTTCACAAATATTGTTAACTCTTGAGGATACTGAGAAAAGAAGAAGGGCAATTAATGCTAAGAGAACATTTGAGAATCTATTTAGTTTAGGTTTTGTCCCAATAGTTAATGAGAATGATAGTATTGCGACATCTGAGATTAAATATGGTGACAATGACAGATTAGCTTCAAGAGTTGCACAAATTTCAGGTGCCGATTGTTTAATCTTATTATCTGATGTTGAGGGATTATATACAAAAAATCCAAAAATAAATAAAGAAGCATTATTAATAAAAGAAATAAGCACTATTGATGATAAAATTGAAAAAATCGCAACGAAAAGTATAAGTGAGCACGGAACTGGTGGTATGAAGACTAAGATTGATGCGGCAAAGGTTTGCCAACTTTCAGGATGTCACATGGCAATTGCAAATGGTTTAGTTCACAGACCTATTCAAAAAATTTTATCAGATAATAAATGTACTTGGTTTTTGCCAAAAATATCTAAATTAGACGCTAGAAAAAAATGGATTATAAGTTCTATTTCTCCAAAAGGGGACGTAATAATTGATGATGGTGCTTTAAACGCCCTACGAAAAGGTAAGAGTTTGTTGGCTGCTGGTATTAAAACTGTTAGAGGAAATTTTAATAAAGGAGATCATATTAAAATTTTAGATAAAAACATGAATGAATTTGCTCGCGGCTTGAGTAGCTTCACATCATCTGAAATAAGTAAAATTAAGGGGCAGCATTCAAACACAATTTCAAATTTATTGGGATATGTTTCAAAATCAGAAGTTATCCATAAAGATGATATGGTAAGAATATAATGAGTAAATATTTAATAAAATTAGGACAAAATTCAAAAAAAGCACATAAAATTATAGATACTAAAATTAAAAATAATGTCCTTAAAAGTTTTGTAAAATTAATTTTTAAAAATAAAAATAAAATTCTACTAGAAAATTTAAAAGATTTAAGATTCGCAAAGAAAAAAGGCCTTAAGGAAAATTTAATTAATAGGCTAGAGCTTGACAATGAGAAACTTAATTCAATAATAGAAGCAATTAAAACTGTTATAAAATTAAAAGATCCAGTCAATTACGAATTAAACAAGTGGACAAGACCTAATGGGTTAAAAATTAAAAAAGTGAGCATACCAATTGGAGTTATTGGGGTGATTTATGAGAGCAGGCCAAATGTTACTGCAGATGTATCGACTTTATGCTTCAAATCTGGAAATTGTGTCATTTTAAGAGGGGGATCAGAAGCTTATTTTACCAATAAAATTTTAGCTAACTATTTTCGAACTTCTTTAGCTAAACACAAAATAAATAAAAATTTTGTTCAATTTATTGAAAAGAAAGATAGGAAACTTGTGGATTTTATGCTCTCAAAAATGAGTCAATATATCGATGTAGTAATACCAAGGGGAGGTAAAAATTTAGTCAAGAAAGTTCAAGAATTATCTAATGTTGCGGTAATAGGTCATTTGGAAGGTATTTGTCATACTTACATAGATAAGGACGCAAATTTAAATATGACAAAAAAAATTGTTAAAAATGCAAAAATGAGAAACACGAGTATTTGTGGCGCCACAGAAACCCTATTGATACACAAGAATAAACTAAAAAATATCAATGAGATATTAGAAGAGTTAACAAAAAATGGTTGCAAGATTTATGGTGATAAAACTATAAAAAAAAATTTTTCTGGAAAAACGTTAATAGCAAATAATAAAACTTGGTCCACTGAACATTTATCATCAAAAATATCAGTCAAAGTTGTTCAAAATATTTTAGAAGCTATTGAGCATATAAACAATTATGGAACAATGCATACAGATGCTATTATCACGAATAATAACAATACAGCAAAATTTTTTATAAAAAGTGTAAATAGCTCTATAGCAATTCAAAATTCTTCTACACAATTTGCAGACGGAGGTGAATTTGGATTTGGTGGAGAAGTTGGAATTTCAACAAACAAATTACCTCCCAGAGGGCCTGTTGGTCTCAACCAACTTGTAAGTTATAAATACGAAATATATGGTTCAGGCCAAATTAGAAAGTAAAAAAAGAATTGGCATTCTTGGTGGAACATTTGATCCCGCTCACATCGGTCATATTAAAATTAGCAAAGTTGCAAAAAAAAAATTAAAACTTGATAAAATTATATGGGCAATAACAAGCAAGAGTCCTTTCAAAGTTAAAAGTTTAATTAATATAAATAAAAGAATAGCTTTTGCTAGAAAAATAAATTTAAAGAATAAATTTATAGAGGTTAAGTTTTATGAAAAAAAAATTAAATCTAATAAAACCGTTCATTTAATAAAATTTTTAAAAAAAAAATCCAATGAATTATATTTTATTATTGGTGCTGATAATTTGATTAATTTTCATAGGTGGAAAAATTACAAAGAAATTTTAAAGATATGTAAAATAATAGTTTTTGATAGAGATGGTTATAAAACCAAAGCCACTAAATCCCCTGTTTATAAAAAATATAATAGGAAAAGCCTTGAATTTATTAAATTTAATAAAGTCAAAATTTCATCTTCTCAATTAAGAAAAATTTGATACTCTAAATTTAATTAATGGATAAAATCTCCAGTTTAAAAAGTGATATAATCGATACACTAGATTTTAACAAAGCAACAGATATAGTTTCCATTGATCTTGAAGGTAAATCATCAATAGCTGATTATATGATTATAGCAAGTGGAACTTCATCGAGACATATTCAAGCTTTATCAGAGCAAGTTTTTGAAAAATTTAAGAAAAGTGGAATTCAAAATTGTAAAATTGAAGGTAAAGAAAGTAACGATTGGAAGTTAGTTGATGGAATTGATTTAATTGTTCACATTTTTAATCCTGAAAAAAGGAAATTTTACGAATTAGAAAAAATGTGGTCTGAATTAATACCTAAAGAGAAATTAATTATATGAGATTTAAAATTAAAAATTTATTAATAATTATTTTAATTTGTAATTTTTCGACAATTTCAAAATCTGCAAACGAAGATGATATTTATAAAAAAATAGATCTTTTCAGTGAAGTACTCGATAAAATTAATAAAGAATATGTTGAAGATGTAAATCAAAGTGATGCGATGGATGCCGCTATAAATGGTGTATTGCAATCTTTAGATCCTTACTCTGCATATATGTCTCCAGACTCATTTGAAAATATGCAAACCGAAACAAGTGGAGAATTTGGAGGTTTGGGGATCGAAGTAGGCATGGAAGCAGGCGTTGTAAAAGTAATTTCACCAATAGACAATTCCCCAGCTACTAAAGTTGGAATTAAGGCAGGCGATTACATCGTAAAAATCAACGATATACAAGTTCAGGGCAAGTCTTTAATGGAAGCTGTAGATTTAATGAGAGGTCCTGTTGGAACTGATATAGAAATAACAGTTAGAAGAGTTGGTGAAAAAAAAGCATTAACTTTTGTTATTACAAGAGACATTATAAAAGTAGCTTCTGTTAAATCTGAAATCATTGACGATAGAACGGGATATATTAGGCTTACATCCTTCAATGAAAATAGTAGTGATCAAATTGAGGATAAAATAAAAGAGTTTAAAAAAAGTGGGAAAGTTAAAAATTATATTTTAGACCTAAGAAATAATCCAGGTGGATTACTTTCTCAAGCTATAAAAATCTCTGATTTCTTTCTTGAAAATGGGGAAATAGTTTCAACCAAAAGTAAAAGAAAATTCGAAAATAGAAAATGGTTTGCAAAGAGAGGGGACGTTTTAAATGGAGAAACTATGATTGTGCTTATCAACTATGGCTCTGCATCCGCATCTGAAATAGTTGCAGGTGCTCTTCAAGATCACAAGAGAGCAGTATTAGTAGGCGAAAGCACGTATGGCAAGGGATCTGTTCAATCTATTATTCCATTGAAAAATGATGGAGCTATAAGACTTACTGTTTCAAAATATTATTTACCATCTGGAAAATCAATTTCTCAAGTAGGCGTTACACCTGATATAGAAATCGCTGAAGGGTCAGATGATTTTAGAATAAATACTGATACTGACAATCAACTTGATTACGCGTTAAAATTACTTAACGGTTAAAATGCAAGAAAAATTTAAAAAGTTGCCACTTAGAAGTGGAGTGGGAATAGTAGTATTAAATAAAGAAAATAAAGTTTTTTTAGCAAAAAGAATTGATAATCCAAAAAATTTTTGGCAAATGCCTCAGGGAGGTATCGACAAAGGTGAAGACAATCTAAAAGCAGCTTTAAGAGAGCTAGAAGAAGAGACAAGTATAAAATCTGTGAAATTAATTAAAGAAATAGATGGTTTTACAACCTATTATTTACCTGAGAATTTGCTCGGAATAATTTGGAAGGGCAAATATAAAGGTCAAAGACAAAAATGGTTTATTGTAAAATTTATTGGAAATGATGAAGAAATAAATATTAAAACAAAATATCCTGAATTTTTAGATTGGAAATGGGAAGAATTAAGTAAGATTACTGATACAGTTGTAGATTTTAAACTTCATGTTTATGAAGAAATACAGAAAGAAGTTGAAAAGGTTATTAATTAATACTTATAGATTTTAAAATTTCGACTTTATGATTTAACAAAAATCTTTTTTGATCATTTAAATCATCTTTATTTAACTCTTTTTCGGTTTTTTGGATTTCATCTGAAACATGTTTTTTATTCGCATTTTTAATGTCAAAAATTGAGCTTGTTAAAATAGATAAAGTATTATCTTTAAATTCAACAATACCGTCTTCAACATAAAAATTATGTTCCTCAGAGCTAGAAATAACTTTTATGATACCAGGTTTTAAAAATGAGATAATTGGTATATGGTCCTTTAAAATTCCCATTTCACCCTCATAAGCAGGAACAACTACTTCTGAAACATTTTCTTTTGAAAGAAAAGATTTTTCAGGATTAACAATATCTAAATTAAAACCTTCACTCATTAAGCTGCTGCATCCTTAGCCATTTTTTCAGCTTTTTCTATAGCTTCCTCTATTGTCCCAACCATGTAAAAAGCTGCTTCAGGCAAGTGATCATACTCTCCCTTACAAATAGCATCAAAACCTTTTATTGTTGACTCTAAATCTACCAATTTACCTGGAGAACCTGTAAATACTTCTGCAACAAAAAATGGCTGTGATAAAAATCTTTGAATTTTTCTTGCTCTAGCAACAATTAACTTATCCTCTTCAGACAGTTCATCCATTCCTAAAATTGCAATAATATCTTGCAGTGATTTGTAAGTTTGTAATACTTTTTGAACTTCTCTCGCTACTCTATAATGTTCATCACCAACAATTCTAGGGTCTAGAATTCTAGACGTTGAGTCTAGTGGATCAACAGCTGGATAAATACCTATTTCAGCAATTTGTCTAGATAATACAGTCGTTGCATCTAGGTGAGCAAATGATGTTGCTGGAGCTGGATCTGTTAAATCATCTGCAGGAACATAAATTGCTTGTACAGAGGTGATTGAACCTTTGTTAGTCGTTGTAATTCTTTCTTGTAAGTTACCCATGTCAGTAGCTAGGGTTGGTTGATATCCAACAGCTGATGGAATTCTACCGAGCAAAGCTGATACCTCTGAACCTGCTTGGGTAAATCTAAAAATATTATCAACGAAAAAAAGAACGTCTTGTCCCTCTTGATCTCTAAAATATTCAGCAACAGTTAAACCTGTCAGAGCCACTCTTGCCCTTGCTCCAGGAGGTTCATTCATTTGACCATAAACTAATGCTGCTTTTGAACCTGCTTCGTTTGTTTTAATAACTCCTGACTCTATCATTTCATGATAAAGGTCATTTCCCTCTCTAGTTCTTTCACCAACACCTGCAAAAACAGAAAATCCTCCGTGAGCTTTTGCAACGTTATTGATCAATTCCATAATAAGAACTGTTTTTCCAACGCCAGCTCCACCGAATAAACCAATTTTTCCACCCTTTGCATATGGTGCTAAAAGATCAATAACTTTAATTCCCGTTACTAGAACTTCTGTTTCAGTTGATTGATCGTTAAATTCAGGTGCAGATCTATGAATAGGCCAATTATCTGTTGGTTTAATTTCGCCCCTTTCATCAATAGGCTCACCAATTACATTTATGATTCTGCCTAAAGTTTCTGGTCCAACTGGAACCTTAATTGGAGCAGCAGTGTCTGTTACTTCATCACCTCTCTTTAAGCCCTCTGTTGCATCCATTGCGATTGTTCTTACGCTGGACTCACCTAGGTGTTGAGCAACTTCTAATACAAGTCTGTTTCCTCCATTATTACATTCTAATGCTGTTAATATTTCTGGTAATTCTCCCTCAAATTTTACGTCGACTACCGCACCAATAATTTGTGTAATTTTTCCTTTTCTCATAATTATAAACTTTCTGCTCCTGATATGATTTCAATTAGTTCTTTAGTAATTGCTGCTTGACGACTTCTATTATATTCAATAGTAAGTTTGTCAACCATTTCACCTGCGTTTCGGGTTGCATTATCCATTGCACTCATTCTCGAACCCTGTTCGCTAGCTGAATTTTCTAACATCGCTTTAAAAATTTGAGTTGAAATATTTTTTGGAAGTAAATTTCCTAAAATTTCATCTTCATCTGGTTCAAACTCATAGTTCTCGTCCGATGATTTGTTGTCTTTTTCTTCAGTTTTTAAAGGAATTATTTGCTGCTCTTGAGGGATTTGAGTAATTACATTTTTAAATTGATTATAAAATATTGTACATACATCAAACTCATTATTCTCAAATTTTTCTATAATTATTTTTCCGACTTTGTCAGCATCAAAATAATTTGCGTTTTTTGATTCTTTAAATGAGATATTTTCAATTATTTTATCCTGGTATAGTCTTTTTAGTTGATCATATCCTTTTAAACCAACAGTAATAATTTTTAATGTTTTTCCTGTATCAGAAATTTTTTGAAAATAAGATTTTGCTTTTTTAATAATATTTGAATTAAAACCACCACAAAGACCTCTATCTGCTGTCAATACAACACAAAGATGAACCTTATCATCGCCTGTACCAGATAATAACTTTGGTGCATTTTCCTTGTCTGAAACACCACTAGACAGATTTAATATTATGTTATTCATTTTCTCAGAGTAAGGTCTTCCTCTTTCAGCGCTTTCTTGTGCTCTTCTCAACTTAGCTGCAGCAACCATTTTCATTGCTTTAGTTATCTTTTGTGTAGACTTAACGCTAGATATTCTTTTTTTTAAATCGTCTAAACTTGCCATTTTTTATGAGTTAAAAGTTTTTTTCAAATCCGAAATTAATTCTGTTAATACTTTTTCGTTATCTTCATCAAGTTTTCCTGATGAATTAATAAAGTCTATTATTTCAGGTTTTTCAGATCTACATTTTTCAATAATTTTAGTCTCAAATGTTGCAATATCTTTTTGTTCAATTTCATCTAAATGTCCTTTTACACCACAAAATACTGATATAACCTGCTCAGCAACTGTCATGGGTGAATACTGCTTCTGTTTTAAAAGTTCGGTTAGTTTTGAACCTCTATTCAAAAGTTTTTGAGTAGCAGCATCTAAATCAGAACCAAACTGTGCAAAAGCTGCCATCTCCCTGTATTGAGCCAGCTCTAGTTTCATTGATCCAGAAACTTTTTTCATTGCTTTAGTTTGAGCAGAAGACCCTACTCTTGAAACTGACAGACCAACGTTTATTGCGGGTCTAATTCCTTGATTGAATAGCTCTGTTTCAAGAAAAATTTGCCCGTCTGTAATTGATATTACATTTGTTGGAATAAAAGCAGATACGTCTCCACCCTGAGTTTCAATTATTGGAAGTGCTGTCAATGATCCGCCACCATGATCATCTCCTAGTTTTGCGGCTCTCTCTAATAATCTACTATGTAAATAAAATACATCTCCTGGGTAAGCTTCTCTTCCTGGAGGTCTTCTTAATAACAGAGACATTTGTCTATAGGCAACTGCTTGTTTTGATAAGTCATCATAAATAATTAATGCGTGCATTCCATTATCTCTAAAGTATTCTCCCATTGCACATCCTGTATATGGTGCCAGAAATTGAAGAGGGGCAGCATCAGAAGCGGTTGCAGCAACAATAGTTGTATACTCCATGGCTCCAGCTTCCTCTAAAGTCTTTTCAATTTGTCTTACAGTTGATCTTTTTTGACCAATGGCAACATAAATACAATAAAGTTTTTGTTTTTCATCGCCAGACTCATTAATTTTTTTTTGGTTGATAATTGCATCAATTGCAACTGCAGTTTTTCCAGTTTGTCTGTCTCCAATGATTAATTCTCTCTGACCCCTTCCAATTGGAACCAAACTGTCGATTGATTTTAAACCTGTTTGCATAGGTTCACTAACAGATTTTCTTGGAATAATTCCAGGCGCTTTTACCTCAACCCTACTTTTCTTAATACCTTTATCTAGAGCACCTTTGCCATCTATCGGGTTTCCTAAACCGTCAACGACTCTTCCTAGAAGTTCTTTTCCAACTGGAGTATCAACAATAGCTCCTGTTCTTTTAACTGTATCGCCTTCTTTAACGGCTCTATCATCACCAAAAATTACAACACCCACATTTTCGCTTTCAAGGTTTAGTGCCATACCTTTTGATCCATCTGAAAACTCAACCATTTCTCCAGCTTGAACATTATCTAGACCGTAAATTCTTGCAATACCATCGCCTACAGATAATACTTGTCCAACTTCCGAAACTTCAGCTTTGTCTCCAAATTGTTTTATTTGTTCTTTTAAAATCTTAGTTACTTCTGAAGGATTTATTTCCATTTATGCCTCTATCATTTGCTTTTGTATTTGATGTAATTTATTTTTAATGGAGGTATCAACCATAGTACTACCTACTTTAATAACCAAACCACCAATTAAACTTGGATCATGTTTATAGTTTAATTTTATATTTGAGCCAAAATTTTCAGCTAACTCGTTTTTAACTTTATCTATATCATTTTTATTTAACTCTTTAGCAGCTAGAAGTTCTGCTTTAATTTCTCCTCTAGATCTTGAACATACGTCTAAATAATCGTTAAATATTTTTTCAACGTAAAAAAATCTTCTCTTTTTAATTAAAAAACTGATAAATCTTTTTAACAATCCATTAAATTTATTTTGATTTGCAATCTCATCCATTATCTTAATTAGATCATCACTTTTTGTTGTCGGATTTTTAATCAAATCTCTAAAATCTGAACTTGTTTTTATTAATTTCAATAAAGCTGAGGTTTGCTCTTCTAATTCTAAAAGAACATTGTTTTCAGATGATAACTCAAACAGAGCTTGAGAGTAGCTGTTATTTGATGTCACTGAAGTATTAATTTTAGTCAATTTAGTTCTCAAATATGAAGATGTTTTATTAAAAATTTCGCTTAATTAACACACCAATTATCAGTCTTCAAGACTCAGATTTTAAAAAATGTATGTATTTAGTGGACTAATTGAAGCTTACTGGGTCAACATCAACTGTTAGTTTCATTCCTTTGGAAAATTTAATTTCTTTTAAGATCATTTTGAGTTTTTTTTGAATGTTGCTGTTTTTCTTCGCTCTTATTAAGAGCCTGCTTCTAAACTTTCTCTTAATTCTAAACACAGGCGCATTAACAGGACCAAGAATTTTTTCACTAATTTTACTAACAAGTTTATTTTTAAATTTTAAAGCTTGATCATATAATAATTTTTCATCTTCTGAGGTTAAAATTAATGAGACAAATCTTTCAAAAGGTGGGAGGTTGTTTTGTTTACGAAGTTCTAATTCATGATCTAAAAACTTAAATGGATCTTGATGAGTTATTTGATCAATTACTTCAGTTTTTAAATTTAAGGTTTGAAAATAAATATTTGCAGGCTTACCTGTTCGACCTGCTCGACCTGAAAGTTGATGATATAGTTGTAAATTCTTCTCTGCGCTTCTTAGATCGTGTCCTTGTGAAGTTAAATCAATATCTAATACAACAATACAATTTAAATTAGGAAAATGAAAACCTTTTGAGATTAATTGGGTTCCGATAAGTATATTAATTTCTCCAGAAATAATTTTATCTAAAATTTTTTTTCCTGAGGCTTTATTCATTGTATCACTTGAAAAAATATTTATTTTTTTGTTTGGGAATAATATTTCTACCTCCTCAGCAATTTTTTCAACACCTGGCCCACTAAAAATAAATTCACAGTTATCTTGTTTTTTACATTTTCTATTCAAGTGAGAGGTGTAACCACAATAATGGCAGAGAAGTTTTTTATTATTTTTATGATAAACAAGATTGATTGAACAATTTGGGCATGAAAATACATTCAAACATTTTTTACATAAAACGTACGGAGCAAAACCTCTTCTATTGATAAAGAAAAGTATTTGATCACCTTTTAGAAGATGTTCATTTACTTTTTCTGAAGTTTTCGATGAAATAAATGACTTTTTTGCAAGTTTGTATTGGTTTAGATCTATAATGTGATGGTTAGGTAATTTTGCATCCTTATATCTTTTTATCAACCTTGAATGATAATATTTTTCATTTTTAACATTTGCATAAGTTTCTATAGATGGAACAGCTGTTACTAAATTAATAGGTATATTTTCATTACTGGCACGAGCAATCGCCATATCTCTTGCATTATAAATAACACCCTCATCTTGTTTATAAGATTGATCATGTTCTTCATCCACGGTAATTAATCCCAAGTCTTTAAAAGGTAAAAATAAGGATGATCTTGCACCAATAACCACTTTAATTTCACCCGACGCTAATCCACTCCAAATAATTTTTTTCATTTTTGGAGTTATTTTTGAGTGCCAAATAGCTGCCTCAAAACCAAAAAAATTCTTAAATTTCTTTTCAAATTCTCCCGTGAGACCAATTTCTGGTAATAAAATTAAAGATTGTTTTCCCTGATCAAGAATTTTTTTTATTGAATTAAAGTAAACAATTGTCTTCCCTGAGCCAGTTGTGCCTTGTAGTAAGTGTACTCTAAATTTGTCATCTTTTTTTATTATTTCTTTGTAGGCTTTTATTTGCTCATTAGATAAATTAAATTGGTGTTTGCCGAACTTTTTAGAATATTTTTGATACTCTTCTTTTTTTTGCATTTCTATAGCTTTTCCACTGAGAAAGTGAAGCTTGAGCGTCATACCAAGTGGAATAAGGTTATAATATGAAAACCAATTTAAAAAATTTATGGTTTGTTTTTTTAAGGATAAAATATTTAATCTTTCTTTAATTGATTTAATTTTAAAGTTTTTATTATTATTTTCCTCAAATTTATCCCATACAACACCTGTTATTGTTTTTGAGCCAAAAGGTACATTCACATAGTCACCAATATTTAATTTGCTTTCACTTTCATAAGTAAATGGATGATCAAAAATATTAGGTAATAAAATCGGATATTTCATAATTGATATTATGAAATATATTAAGAGTGTATCTGCCTTTTTAACAGATCTCTATTATCATTAATAATCAAGGCTTCTAGAACCAATTTCATTCTCATACTTTTCTACAGCAAATAAATGATTTGAAAACAAAAAGAAAAAGATAAATATGAATCGGCTCACAGTTAATAATAACCTTTAAATTTGCTTAAATTATGATTTGATTATTTAGGAATAATGTTACAAATTTAAGAGCAACTGGCAACAGAACGCCCCTTACCATTTGTTAGTTTAGTTTGCAGTTTTGACGTAATTTAAAAAATACAACCGAGTAAGTCGGCTTGTGTTTGGAATTAATTTACTTTTTTCTTTTTTTTTTTTTCTTTTTTTTCCCTCTTTCTATTTCTTGGGCAACTAACTTTTGATAAGCTCTAGCAGTTTTTTTTCTCCCCTCTTTTTCTTTTGCTATTTGTTTTGAAAATATAATTTCAATTAAATATGGTAATCCAGCCCAACCAACAACTAATGCTATTAAAGCATGTATCCAATGCCCCCCTGTATATATAACAAAACCAAAAGCAGAGTATCCTAACACAAATGACCAAAATACTGTTTTTGATTCTCTACTGCTAAAAAAAGCCCAATAAATAATTGAAATAATTATTATACCTGAGATTATAAATGAAATAGGAGTTGCTATAAGGTGGAGAAAGTCTTCTAAGCTAAAATCAATTTTATCTTCCATATGTAAAGTTATCAAATACAATAATCTGTGACGAGTCTAATTTCATTCATCCTCTACTCAGTCTAATACTTAAAATTAATATGATTTTACTTGGTTGATAATTAAGAATTTAAAATTATTTTTTAAAAAGATATATTGCAAGTATTAACGCTGGCACACAAATTATAAAGGTAGCAGCATCTGGTGATACACCTAATGTATCAGCTATTACATCTCTTATTGCACTCATATTATAATCAGTTTCTTCATTATTTAAATTTGCATTTCATAATACTTTGTTCTTTTTTACCTTCTTCGGCTGTAGTTACGGTATTATTTTCTAGATCAAATAGTCTAATAAATCCAAATGGGTCATCTGGATAAGTTCTTATAAATCTGTCCGTTTTTACATTTATATCAGCTTTTGACATGATCACTCTTGAGGTAGTTGGAACTGTAACTACAACTGTATTTTCTTTTAAATCAATTTCTGCCGTCCAAGGATTTCCTGTAACTCTTTTTTTTAAAAGGTCTTTATAACTTGAATAATCTTTTACATCATAACACTTTGAAATTCTTATTTTTTTATCAAACCATCCAGCATTTGCAATTGTTGAGCTTATATTTGGGAAGGATGTAATTAAAAATATAACTACAATAAATTTTGTGAATAAATTTTTTTTCATGTTAAATCTTAAGATAACTTATCATAGCATTTTTTTGCAATAGGTCTTAATTTGCTAATCATATAATCGTAACCTTGATATACGAGTGCATCTAATTGATTATCAGTGTATTTTCCATCAATTTTATCAGCAAAACATCTACAATAATCTTTTGCAAATTTTTTTGTAGATCCATCATTTACCGCATTTATATAGCAAGTTTGAAATTCAATATTTTTCCTGTCACCACTTAATGCAAAAGCGTTTCCAGAAAAAACTATTAATATTAAAATTAATATTATTTTTCTCATTTTAATTGCTTAAGACCAAGTTCTGTATAAGTTTCTCTGTATTCAGCACTACAATCTCCCCATATATTATCGCCTGTGCTATCATTCAATGCTATTATCATACCATCAAAACAAGTTCCCATCACAGTAATATTTGTTTTTCTCACATAGCCAAGAAATATATCATTTGTGCAATCTCCCAAAACTGAATTACCCGAGTCCATTTCCCAGCCAATACATGGAACTCCACTCCAAGAAGAATTAACTGAGAACAAACTTAAAAATAATATTGATAGTACCTTTTTCATGATCCAATTTATTTATTAATCAAAATTACAATTAAGAACATTCGTGTATCCATTGAGGGTAGTTTTAACCTTTTCAGTTTTTTTATCGAACGAGGTAGTTACATATCCAATACTGCTATTTTCTTTAACCAATAAGTAATCATCTGTTACTATAAGATTGAATTCTTCTATATCTAAAACACCATCAAAAGAAGTAATTCTTTTGGCCGTTTTATCTTTCAAATTTAACTCCCAGTCCCATATTAATGAAACTTTTCTCCCTTGAATTTGTAAAGATCTTAACTTTTCTACCTTATGTTTATAACTTTGATGAGGATAATCGTAACATTCACTTACTTTAATTTTTTTGTCAAACCATCCTCCTTGAGCAAAATTTTGAAAAACAAAACTTAATAAAATTATAAAAATAATTTTTTTATTTTGCATTCGCTTCCTTTGCACATTTTTTTGCAATAGACTGGGTTTTTTTGTTCAAATAATCCATTCCTTTACTAACCATTGCATCTAATTCTTTATCTGTATACTTTTCACTAGTCATTTTGACAGAGCATACACAATATTTATTTGACCTAGCAAATGATTTCCCGCCATCAACTAATATTTGTACACATTGTTGATATTCGTATCTTTCTCTTTCTAAACTTAAACTAAATGAATTGTTTTCAAGCAACAGACTAAGCGCTAAAACTAATATTATTTTTTTCACAATCCAAGATTACCAAAACATAATCCCAGAGTCTAACTGACTGAATTGTTGATCTTTAGGCTAAATATATGGACTCCTAATTTAATTTTGGGGGAGGGTGAGGTTAGTCTTAGCGTCTAGTTTGAAAGGCAGATAAACTTCCCGAACCAAGAGCGAACCAAGAGTTTTTAGGGTTGCGGACCAAGAGCGGACCAAGAATTTGAAAATAAATGTTTAAAAAAGTAAGTAACCACAACAAATTAATAAAATATTATAAGAGTTAGCTAATTTGATTATTACCTTTGGCATTAAAGGATAGTTTTAGATTTTATAGGATAATGTAGGACCTTAAGAGTGAATCTGTCTTTTTTCTACAGATAAAGCCGCTTCTTTTATTGCCTCTGAAAATGTTGGGTGCGCATGGCAAGTTCTCGCTATGTCCTCTGAACTTGCACCAAACTCCATTGCGATAGCCATTTCAGCAATCATTTCTCCAGCGTGTGGGCCTATAATATGTACTCCTAAAACTTTATCAGAAGTTGCATCAGCAAGTATTTTTACAAAACCTTCAGGCTCATCTATTGCTTTTGCTCTTGAGTTTGCCATAAAAGGAAATTTTCCAACTTTAAAATTAATTTTTTTTTCATTTAATTGTTCCTCAGTTTTTCCTACTGAAGCAACTTCTGGAGAGGTATAAATTACACCAGGTATAATCTCGTAATTAACATGTCCTGATTGACCAGCAATAAATTCTGCAACTGCAATTCCTTCCTCTTCTGCTTTGTGAGCTAACATAGGACCATCAATAACATCACCAATAGCAAATATGTTTTTAATATTTGTTTCAAAATTTTTATCTACTTTTACTTTTCCTTTTTCATCAGTTTTAACACCTACATTTTCTAATTTTAAACCGGTCGTGTATGGTCGTCTTCCAACTGAAATAAGGACAACATCAGCTTCTATATTATTTTTCTTATTTTCTTTATCAATTACCTCTAGGATAACTCCATTTTCATTTTTTGTAATTTTTTCAACCTTGGTATTTAATTTAAATTTTATTCCTTGTTTTTTAAGTATCTTCATGAATTCAGTTGATATCTCACGGTCCATACCAGGTGTAATATGATCTAGAAATTCAACAACTTCTACTTCTGTTCCAAGTCTTGACCAAACTGAACCCATTTCCAAACCAATATATCCTCCACCAACTACAACCATTTTTTTTGGTAATTTTTCCAAGGATAATGCTCCAGTAGACGAGATTATTTTTTCCTCATCAAATTCCATTCCAGGTATTGATACAGGCTCTGAACCAGTACTAATTATTGCTTTTTCAGTCTCAATAACTGTTTCTTCTCCATCCCCAGAAACTACTATTTCATTTGAGCTCTTGAATGACCCTTTGCCTTTGAAATAAGAAACCTTGTTTTTTTTGAACAAAAATTCTATTCCCTTTGTTAAAACGGTTACAGCTTTTTCTTTATTTTTCATCATTTTTCCAAGATTCAATTTAATTTCACCAATTTCGATACCAATCTTTTCAAAATTTTTTGCCTTGTGAAAATTTTCAGATAGATTCAACAAGCTTTTTGATGGAATACACCCTACATTTAAGCAGGTTCCACCAAGCGATCCTCTGGATTCAATACATGCAGTCTTTAGACCTAGTTGCGATAATCTTATTGCGCAGACATATCCACCAGGGCCACCACCTATTACTGTTACATCAAATTTTTCTGACATTTAAATATTTAAAAATAATCTCCTTGGATCTTCAAGGTTTTCTTTAACTGTTTTTAAAAAAGAAACTGAGTCTTTTCCATCTATAATCCTATGGTCATATGAAAGTGCAAGATACATTATTGGTTTTACTTTAATTTCATTATCTTGAACAACAGGCCTTTCAACAATGTTGTGCATTCCTAATACACCTGACTGAGGAGGATTTAGAATCGGGGTAGACAACATCGAACCATAGACACCCCCATTGCTGATTGTGAATGTGCCACCTTGTAAATCCTCAATAACTAAAGAATTATTTTTTGCTTTTTCTGACAGATTTTTAATTTCTTTCTCTATATCAGCAAAAGACATTTCGTCAGCATTTTTTAAAACTGGTACTACTAAACCTTTATCAGTTCCAACAGCAAAGCTAATATTATAGTAATTTTTATATATTATTTCCTGTCCCTCTATTTCTGCATTTATTGCTGGGAATAATTTTAACCCAACTACGCAAGCTTTTACAAAGAAGGACATAAATCCAAGTTTAATTCCATATCTTGCCTGAAAATCTTCTTGATTTTCTTTTCGCATCGACATTATACCTGACATATCAACCTCATTAAAAGTGGTCAACATTGCTGCATTTTCCTGGGCTTCCTTTAGTCTTTTTGCAATAGTCTGTCTTAACCTAGACATCTTAATTCTTTCCTCTTCACCAAATTGAATTTTTCTTTGGTTCGGTTGAGGATTGGCACCCATCATACTAATTAAGTCGCCTTTTAATATTCTGCCATCTTTTCCTGTAGGTTCTACTTGCTCTAAATCAATTTTTTTTTCTGCAACCATTTTTCTTACAGCAGGGGATAATATTGGATTTATTTTTTTTTCTTCTACATTTGGCTCTAATACTTCATCTGTTAAAACAAATGGCTGTCCTTCATCTGAAGTTTCTAATAATTTTTGTTTTTTTTCTACATCCAAGCTAATTATATTATCCTTTTCTTCAGTTTTTAAATCTGATTCGACTTTAGTCTCAAATACTTTGGGGTTCTCCTCTACTTGGTTTTTTTGATCTTTTATAACTTGGTTCGAAGGTTTATCATCTGATTTATTTGTAGTCTCTGAAATCACACCTAAAACTGCTCCTACTTCAACCGTGTCTCCTTCTTTTGCATTAATCTCTGCAATAACACCATGCGTTAATGCCGGAACTTCTAAGTTAACTTTATCAGTTTCAAGTTCAACTACAGCTTCATCCGCAATGACACTGTCACCCTGTTTCTTTAACCACTTAGATACTGTTGCCTCAGAAATACTCTCTCCAAGCACAGGGACTAGAATTTTTTCACTCATTTAATCAAATACTTTATTAATAATTTCTTGTTGTTCCGAAAGATGTCTTTTTGTGTAACCTGTTGCAGGTGAAGCATCAGGATTTCTTCCTATATAAGAAATTTGACTATTTTTAGCCTTAATAGTTTCTAATGTCCATTGTATATAATCTCTTACAGAGAACCACGCGCCCATATTTTTTGGCTCCTCTTGACACCAAAAAAAATTTGAATTTTTAGCGAACGGTCTAAGTTCTTTTACAAGAGCTTTTGCAGGAAATGGGTATAATTGTTCAATCCTATACAATGCAACGTCATCAACTTTTAGTTTCTCTCTTGCTGCCAATAAATCAAAGTAAACTTTACCAGAACACATTATAACTTTTCTTATCTTTGATTTATTTTTTAATTTTAAAAAACCCTTAGCTTTAGGATCTAAAGCGTGATCCCAGAGTACTCTGTGAAAAGTATTTTCTTTACTAAAATCCTCTATACTTGATATGCATAGTTTATTTCTTAGTAAAGACTTTGGCGTCATCATAATTAAAGGTTTTCTAAAGTCTCTGTGCATTTGTCTTCTCAATGCATGAAAATAGTTAGCTGGAGTAGTACAGTTCATAATTTGAAGATTATCATTTGCACATAGTTGTAGATATCTCTCCAATCTTGCAGAAGAATGCTCTGGGCCTTGACCTTCATATCCATGGGGTAGTAACATTACTAATCCTGAGGCTCTATTCCATTTCCTTTCTCCAGATGCAATAAATTGGTCAATAATTACTTGAGCACCGTTAGCAAAATCTCCAAACTGTGCTTCCCATAAAGTAAGGGTATTTGGTTCGACTAAACTATATCCATACTCAAATCCAAGGACTGCGAGTTCTGATAAAAAACTATCAACAACTTCAAAATTTTTTTGATATTGTGATATATTGTTCAAAGGAATATATCTTGAATTATCAATTTGGTTTCTTAGAACAGAATGTCTTTGACTAAAAGTCCCTCTTCCTGAGTCCTGGCCAACCAATCTAATTGGGTATCCCTCTTCCAATAAAGAACCAAAAGCTAAAGTCTCTGCTGTAGCCCAGTCAATTCCAACACCTTGCTCAACTGTTTGTCTCCTTTGATCGAGAATTTTAACAATTGTTTTATGAATATTTTTTTCTTGTGGAACAATATTTATTTTATTTGAAATTTCTTTTAAAATTTTAATATCAGCTCCTGTAACACCTCGTCTATCTTTTCCTTTTTCTGGTTTGTATCTAGACCATGTTCCCTCAAACCATTCTATTTTCGGTTTATAGTCTTTTGCGGTTTTAAATTGATCGTCTAATAAATTTTTAAACTCTTGAATTTTAAAATTGAGTTGATCTTTAGAGAAAAGATTTTCATTTACAAGTTTTTCTCCATAAATATTTACCGTAGACGGGTGTGATCTTATTTTCTTATACATTAAAGGCTGGGTAAAAGATGGTTCATCTCCTTCGTTATGACCAAATCTTCTATAACAAATTAGATCAATAACCACATCTCTATTAAATTTTAATCTAAACTCTGTTGCTACTCTTGTTGCGTAAACTACAGCTTCAGGATTATCTCCATTGACATGAATTATTGGTGCATCTACCATTTTCCCAACATCAGATGGATATGGTGATGAACGTGCAAATCTTGGGCTTGTAGTAAATCCTATTTGGTTGTTTACAATTATATGAATTGTTCCTCCAGTGTTGTGACCAGGTAGCCCTGACATAGCAAAACACTCAGATACAACTCCTTGGCCAGCAAACGCAGCATCACCATGGATAAGAATAGGTATAACTTTATTTCTTTCTTTATCGCCATGAAAAAATTGCTTAGCTCGTGTTTGTCCTAAAACAACTGGATTTACAGCCTCTAAATGAGATGGATTATCTGTAAGACTAACATGTACTGAATTTCCATCAAATTCTCTATTTGAGGAAGCTCCCAAATGATACTTTACATCTCCAGCGCTATCTTTGGTATTGCCACTCATTTCTCCAGCAAACTCATTAAAAATTCTCTTATAAGATTTTTGTAAAACATTTGCTAATACGTTTAATCGTCCTCTATGAGACATGCCTATTTTAACTTCTTTAATTTTAAATTGTCCTCCAATCTTTATGATCTGCTCCAATGCAGGTATCAAACTTTCACCACCATCTAAGCCAAATCTTTTGGTTCCAACGTATTTTGTATGTAAAAACTTTTCAAAACCTTCAGCCTGAATAAGCTTGTTTAAAATTGCATCTTTACCATTGTCAGTAAATTTTAAAGCATTCTCGTCTTTTTCAACTCTATCTCTAAACCATTTTCTTTCAGTTGGATTTGAGATGTGCATATACTCATAACCGGCTGGGCCACAATAAGTTTTCTTTAAGAATTGAAGAATTTCTCTTACGCTTGCTTTCTCTCTGTTTATTACACCATTGAGCTCAATTTTTTTATCATAGTTTTTCTTATCAAAGCCATAATATTCAGGATGTAATTCATCTAAATATTCTGTCGTCATCATTTCTAGAGGATCTAACTTTGCAAGTAGATGTCCCCTTAGCCTATAAGCTCTTATAAGTGCTACAGCACTTATGGATTCTTTATTTGAATTTGCAACTACCTGAAAATTAAATTTATCAGATACATTTTTGGGT
>CACHTB010000008.1 GCA_902582735.1 uncultured Pelagibacteraceae bacterium | reverse complement strand
GTGACAATTTTAACTTGTTGGTATTATCTAGAATAATATTCAATTACAAGGTTTGGTTCCATCACAACTGGGTATGGAACTTCTTCAAAAGCTGGAATTCTAACAAATTTTACTTTTTTATTTTTTTCATCTAGTTGAAGATATTCTGGCACTTCTCTTTCTTTATTTGCAAGTGCAATATCGATTAAAGCTAGTGTTTTTGATTTATCTCTTATTTCAATAGTGTCTTCTTCTTTAACTTGAAAACTTGCAATATTAACTTTTTTTCCGTTAACTTTTACATGACCATGATTAATCAATTGTCTTGAAGAAAAAATTGTATTCGATAATTTTGATCTATAGATAACTGCATCTAATCTTCTCTCTAATAAACCTATTAAGTTTTCTGCAGTATCACCTTTCTTCATAATAGCTTTTTTATACATATTTCTGAACTGTCTTTCGTTCATATTACCGTAATAAGATTTTAATTTTTGTTTTGCCTGAAGTTGGATACCATAGTCAGATGGTTTTGAAGATCTTGTTTGTCCATGTTGACCAGGAGGATAAGCTCTAGTATTAAATGGGCTCTTAGGTCTTCCCCAAAGGTTTACTTTTAACCTTCTATCGACTTTATGTTTAGAGTTTAATCTTTTTGTCATTGAATATGGGGCTTTATAAGCAGATGTTAGGTTTTGTCAATTAACCTTTTTTTGGTTAAACCAGCAAATACACTCGATAAAATGCGAGTTTCTTTTTCTGATAAGTTCATTTTATAGAAAATACTTCTTAAATTTTCTAGCATAATTGGTTTTTTTTCTGGAGGATTAAAAAAATTTCTTTGCTCTAAATTATTGATACATAAAGAAAGCATACTCTGAATATCTTTTTTTGATGCAGATTTAATTTTCTTTGATTTTTCAAACTTGAGTTTATTATTTGAAATAAGGCTGCTTATTATGTGTGCAACTATTATCAGACTGTGTGATAAGTTTAATGATCTAAAATTTTTGTTACTTGGAATTTGCAAAGTGTAATCTGCATAACTTACTTCTTCATTTGATAAGCCAGATGCCTCAGAACCAAATAAAAAGCCAACTTTTTTGGTGTAATCGATTTTATTTAAATCAGAAATAGATATATGTTTGATATTTTTATTTCTAAATCTTGCAGATGTTGCAACTAAAATATCAATTTCTTTTAGTGATTTTTCTATATGATTAAATACTTTTGCACTTTTTATGATATCTTTTGCACCAACTGAAGTTGCAATAATTTTATCATTAGGAAAAATTGGTTTTGGATCAATTAATAATAATTTTTTAAAATTGAAGTTTTTAAGAGCTCTAGCACATGCACCTATATTTTCAGATAATTGAGGTTTATGTAAAATAAAAGAAATATTTTTAAAAGACATTAAGTGCTAGCTGGAGCATTATCTTTAAATAATTTATAATCTAAGCTATCCACTAAAGCTTTAAAAGAAGCATCAATAATGTTTGGAGAAACTCCAATTGTAAACCAATTCCCATGTTTTGAGTCTGCACTTTCGATTGAAACTCTAGTAACAGCACCAGTACCTGTATTTAGTATTCTAACTTTATAATCAACTAATTTTAAATCTTTTAAATATGTTGAATACTTTTCAAGTTTATTTACATTTTTTCTAATAGCGTTATCTAGAGCATTAACAGGACCGTTTCCTTCACCTTCGCACAGTATTTCATGTCCATCAACTTCAAGTTTAGCTTTTGCATATGAAATTACCTCTCCAGTTGAATCTTTTTTAACTGATACATCGTACTCATTTATTGAAATATATCTTGGAATATCTCCCATTAATCTACGTGCTAGTAATTCAAAAGATGCATCTGCACCATCATAACTATAACCAATAAACTCTCTATCTTTAACTTCGTGTAAAAGTTTTTTAATTTTTGGATCATCTTTTTTTATTTTGATACCAATAGCATTTAATCGAGACATAATATTAGATTGTCCTGATTGATCAGAAACAACTATATTTCTAACATTTCCTACATTATCAGGGTTTATATGCTCATAAGTTTTTGGATCTTTTTGAACAGCTGATACATGCATTCCTCCTTTATGAGAAAATGCAGATGCACCTACATAAGGTAAATGCTTATTTGGTTTTCTATTTAATATTTCATCTAATAATCTTGAACACTGAGTTAAGTTTTTAATATTTTCTGGCTTAATACTTATTTCATATTTATCTGAAAAATCTTTTTTAAAGAAAAAAGTTGGTATTAAAGACATAAGATTTGCATTCCCACATCTTTCTCCAAGTCCATTTATGGTACCTTGAACCTGTCTAACGCCAGCTTGTACTGCTACTAAACTATTGGCAACAGCATTTTCTGTATCATTGTGCGCATGAATACCTAAATTTTTTCCTGGAATATGTTTTGTAACATCTTCAACTATTTTAGATACTTCATGAGGTAAAGTTCCACCATTTGTATCACAAAGAATAATCCATCTTGCACCGTTGTCATACGCAGACTTTAGACATGATAAAGCATATTCAGGATTTGATTTATAACCATCAAAAAAGTGCTCTGCATCAAACATAAATTCTTTACCAGAGCTCACAATGTGTTTTGCACTTTCACTAATATTTTCTAAATTCTGCTCATTTGAAATTTCTAAAGCGACATCAACATGAAAATCCCATGCTTTACCAAACAAACAAACTGATGAACTTTTAGAATTTATTAATGACGATAACATCGGATCGTTATTTGCACTATGCTCTGATTTTTTAGTCATGCCAAATGCAGTAAGATTTGCATTTTTAAAACTTATGTCTTTATTAAAAAATTCTGTATCAGTTGGGTTAGCTCCTGGCCATCCCCCTTCGATATAGTCCACTCCTAAATGGTCTAAAGATTTTGCAATCTTTTCCTTTTCATTTAATGAAAAGTCTACTCCTTGAGTTTGGGCCCCATCTCTTAATGTAGTATCAAATATATAGATTTTCTCTTTACTCATTTTAATTTCCACGAGGTTGTACCATCTTTATCTTCAATTAAAATACCCTTATCTAAAAGATCCTGTCTAATTTTATCAGCTAATTCATAATTTTTGTCAGATCTTGCTTTATTTCTCTCTTCAATTTTAGATCTAATTTCATCCTCAGATATATTTATCGAATTTTTTTTGTAACTCATCCATTCCTCTTTAGTGTCTGTTAAAAGACCAATAAAGTTACAAGCACTTACAAAAATATTTTTATCCTCGTCTGCTCCTGAGGAAGCTTTAGAGTATAAAGAGTGTAAGTTCGCAATATAACCCGGTGTGTTTAAGTCGTCATATAGGGGAGATAAGATATCCTCAGAGACTGTTATTTTTTCCTTAACTTCAATATGTGCAGAGTACCATTTTGTTAAAGTCTTCTCACACTCTGATATTAACTTGTCATTCCAATCAAGTCCTTGTCTGTAATGACTAGTAATTAATGCTAATCTTAAAATTTGACCATTGTATTTTTTTTTAAAGTCTTTTATTTTTAAAATATTACCTTGAGATTTAGCCATTTTTTCATTTGATAAAGTAATAAATCCATTATGAACCCAATAATTTGCGAACGATCTAGTTCCATTTGCACATCTAGATTGTGCTATTTCATTTTCATGGTGTGGAAATATTAAATCTCTACCACCTCCATGAATATCAAATTCATCTCCTAAGTATCTTTTTGACATCGCTGAGCACTCTAGATGCCAACCAGGTCTGCCTTTTCCCCAAGGTGAATCCCACGATGGTTCTACATCTGTAGATGGTTTCCACAATACAAAGTCTTCAGGATTTTTCTTAAATTCAGATACTTCTACTCTTGAGCCAGCAATTAATTCATCTAATTTTTTATTTGAGAGTTTTCCATAATCCTCAAATTTATTTACCTCAAAGTATACGTGATTATTGTTTGAATAGGCATAACCTTGATTTTCTAAATCAGTTATCATATCGACCATTTGATTTATATTTTCAGTTGCTTTGGGTTCTTCTGTTGGCTCCTCACACTTTAAATATTTACAGTCATCATGAAAATTTTCTGTAATTTTTAAAGTTAAATCTTTTATAGAAATTTTTTTATCATTTGATGCTTTAATAATTTTATCATCTATATCTGTAATGTTTCTAATGTATTTTACTGAATTAGAACCATATTTTGTTTTTAAAACTTTAAAGAGAATATCAAAAATAACTAAAGGTCTTGCATTTCCTATGTGTGGATCGTCATATACAGTTGGTCCACAAACATACATACCCACTGATTTTTCATTTTTGGGTATAAATTTATTCTTCTTATTGTCGAGGCTATTAGTTAAAAATATATCTTTACCCATTCAACTAGGAATATACTTAAATTATAGATTTGTGAATCTATTTGATTAATTTGGAATTTTGCATACTGGAATTGGTTCCATTTTATGCAAATTTGTTCTTCTTATTGAATTATATTTCTCTCTATTTATAGAGTTTTCATTTTCCATTGCTTCTTCGAGCTCTTTATAACTTAAGCCAAGCTGACCTTCGTCAGTACGTCCATCATCCCACAAACCATCTGTTGGAGGGGCTTCTATAATTTCTTTTAATATCCCAAGTTCTTTTCCAAGTTCCCACACTTCTGTTTTGTTACAATCTGCTATTGGAGAAATATCAACGCCTCCATCACCATATTTTGTATAAAAACCTACTCCAAAATCTTCTACTTTATTTCCAGTTCCAACAACTATTCCACTATTTGCTGCAGCAACTTGGTATAGTGTTGTCATCCTTAATCTTGCTCTTGAATTTGCCATACCATGTTCATTTTCGAAGCTATTTAATGTTCCCTCAAATGATTTAAACAAACTATCAAGTTCTAATGTATGACCTTCTACATTACTAAATTTTTTTTTTAACCAGTCTTGATGTGCTAAACTTAAATCGTGTTGCGCTGATTTTTGTTTAATTGGCATAGATAAAACTATTGTTTTTAGGCCTGTCATTGCACTTAATGTGCTAGATACTGAAGAGTCTATTCCACCTGAAATACCAATTACCAATGACTTGGCTTTATTTGGCATAGAATTTACGTAATTTAAGATCCAATTTTTGATATGATCAACTTTGTCTTTGGGGTTCATAAAGTAAATATAGAAATAAAATTATATTATTAAACGGTTAAGATGCCGCTTTAATTGCAGATTTGGAATACAAACTATTCTTTTTTATCTCATCTGAAATTAAAAATGCTAATTCAATAGCTTGATCAGAGTTTAATCTTGGATCACAGTGCGTATGATATCTACTTGATAAATCGGTATCAGATATTTTTTTTGCTCCACCTGTACACTCTGTCACATCTTGACCAGTCATCTCAACATGCAACCCACCAGCGTATGAGCCCTCTGCTTGATGAACTGCAAAAACATTTTTAACTTCCTTAACTACATCATTGAATGGTCTTGTCTTAAATCCCGTTGACGCTTTTATTGTGTTGCCATGACAAGGATCACATGACCATAGAACATTTAATCCCTCTTTTTTAATTCCTCTTATTAATTTTGGTAAAAATTTCTCTACATTTTGATGACCAAATCTAGAAATTAAAGTTATTTTTCCTTTTTCGTTTTTTGGATTAATTGCTTCACAAATTTTAGCAATTTCATCTGGTTTTGACGTTGGTCCACATTTAATACCAATAGGGTTTTCTATCCCTCTACAAAACTCAACGTGTCCACCATCTAATTGTCTTGTTCTATCACCAATCCATACAAAGTGAGCAGAAGTATCATGATACTCACCGGTTGTAGAATCTACCCTTGTCATGCTTTCCTCAAATGGTAAATGCAGAGCTTCATGGGATGTCCAAAAGTTAACTGTATATAGCCTGTTATTAAAATCTGATGTAATTCCACACGCTTCCATAAAAGCTAATGCATCAGCAATTTTATCTTCTAATTCTTTAAATTTTTTCGATTGTGGGCTCTTCTTAATGTAATCTAAATTCCATAGGTGAACTTTATTTAAATCAGCAAATCCACCTTTTGAAAAAGCACGCAAAAGATTTAATGTTGATGCTGATTGAGAATATGCTTTAAATAATCTCTTTGGATCAGGTCTTCTAGCTTTCTCATTAAAGTCAATTGCATTGATGTTGTCACCTAGATAGCTTGGTAATTCTTTGTCACCCTGTTTCTCTGTAGGAGCACTTCTAGGTTTTGAAAACTGTCCAGCAATTCTACCTAGTTTCACTACCGGTAATGATGCAGAATAAGTTAAAACTAAAGACATCTGAAGTATGACTTTAAACGTATCTCTAATATTATCTGGATGAAATTCCGCAAAACTCTCTGCACAATCTCCTCCCTGTAAAAGAAAAGCTTTACCATCAACTACTTCTGATAATTGATTTTTTAAATGTCGTGTTTCACCTGCAAAAACTAAAGGAGGAAAAGTTTTTAACTTGTTTAGAACAACGTCTAATTCCTTTTCATCATCATATATAGGTTGATGTTTTACAGGATATTTTCTCCAGCTATTTATTTTCCAATTTTTCATTTCAACTTGAAATTGTTTTAACAGACTTTACTAATTATTCAACAGTGACTGATTTAGCAAGATTTCTAGGTTTATCAATATCAAAACCTTTATCTAAAGCAGAGTAATAAGCTAATTTTTGTAAAGGGATTGTAGTTAAAAAAGGAAGTAGTTCGTCAGATATATTTTCAACTTCAATTTGCTCCCAAATATTTTCAGAAAAAATTTCATCAGTACTCTTATTGGTTATAAGTAATACCTTGGCGCCTCTTGATATAACTTCTTGCATGTTTGAAATAGTTTTTTTGTAATGTTCATCTCTTGGTGCAATTACAACGACTGGCATACCTTCTTCTATAAGTGCTAACGGGCCATGTTTCATTTCACCAGCTGGATACCCTTCAGCGTGTACGTAAGCAAGTTCTTTTAGTTTTAGAGCGCCTTCAAGAGCAATTGGATACGAATAACCTCTTCCTAAAAACATTGATCCTTTGGAATTAGCAAAATCTTTTCCTAAATTGTGGATTTTGTTGTCTGTATTTAATGTTTCTTTCGTACATTTAGAAAGTGACAACAAATCCTTAATTTTATTTTGATATATTTTTTTTATAATTGTTTTTTGTTCGTAAGAAATCTTTGTACAAAGCAAGTATAGCACAAGCATTTGACCTAAAAAGGCTTTAGTAGAGGCAACACCAATTTCTGGTCCACAATGAATTGGCAAGACTAAATCTGCATCTCTTGCAATTGAGCTCTCGACAACATTAACAATCGCGCAGGTTTTAACCTCGTTTTTCTTGCACAAATCAAGTGCTGCAAATGTATCTGCCGTCTCTCCAGATTGAGAAACAAATATATACAGAGCGTTTTGTTTAAACTTTATTTTTCTGTATCTGAATTCAGATGCGATGTCTACAGAAACATCCATATTTGTGTTCTGTTCAAACCAATACTTTGCAACTAAGCAAGAATGATAAGCAGTGCCACATCCTATTAGTACAACTGAAGAGATATCAGTTATTTTCCATGGAAAATTATAAATATTTATTTCATTATTATGTTTATCTATATATTCATTTATGCAATTTTTAATTGTTACTGGTTGTTCGTCTATTTCTTTTGCCATAAAATATTTGTATTGACCTTTTTCATAGTTTTGCTCATCTTTTGATAGATTTAAAACTTCTTTATTTGTTTTAACTCCATCTGAATCAAAAAATTCAACCTGATCTTTTTTTAAAATACAAAACTCACCATCATTTAAATATGAAATCTTATTTGTCATTGATTTAAGGGCGTAAGAATCAGATCCTAAATAGTGTTCATCAGGACCGTAGCCTACGGCTAAAGGGGACCCTCTTCTTGCGCCAATAATTAAATCTGGTTGATCTTTAAAAATGATACCTAATGCAAAACTTCCATGTAATTTCTTAAGAACCTTAATAATTGTATCTTTGAGATTATTATTTTTTAAATAATCAGTTACTAAGTGAACTATTACCTCAGTATCTGTTTGCGATTTAAATTTACAACCTTTTTTTTCTAATATTTTTTTAAGAATAGTGGCATTTTCAATAATACCATTGTGTACGACTGAAACATTTTCAGAGGAATGAGGATGAGCATTAATTGTACTTGGTTTTCCATGAGTTGCCCATCTAACGTGACCAATGCCTATTGTGCCTGATAAGTTTATTTGATTAACTTTTTTTTCTAGTTCATTTACCCTTCCTTCGCACTTTACTTCATTAATATTATTTTCAGATATTGTTGCTATACCTGCAGAATCATACCCTCTATATTCAAGTTTTTTCAATGATCCTATAATTCTAGAGGTGACCTCTTTAGAGCTTGTTATACCTACTATCCCACACATTTATTTTTTTCTTTTATAATTTTTAATTGTTATTTGATTTGATCTGGTTAAAGCAAGACTTTTTGGCAATACATCTTTTGTTATAACCGAACTCGCACCAACAATGCTGCTTTTATTAATCGTGACTGGTGCAACTAATGAAGAATTAGAACCGATAAATACTCCATCTTTAATATTTGTTTTACTTTTCTTAACCCCATCATAATTACATGTAATCGTACCAGCTCCGATATTTACATTTTTACCAATAGTTGTGTCTCCTATATATGAAAGATGATTAACTTTAGAATTTTTGCCTATATTACTTTTTTTAATTTCAACAAAGTTTCCAATTTTTGAACCTCTTTGAATTGTTACCTCGGGTCTAATTCTTGCATATGGTCCAATTTCCACATTATTCTCAACAATAACACCTTCGAGATGGGAAAATGATTTTACTATAACATTGTTTCCGATTTTAACTTTTTTAGAAAATACAACATAAGGTTCTATTGTTACATTTTTACCAAGAATTGTTTCTTTAGAAAAAAAAATTGTTTCAGGAGCTATCATTTTAATACCTTTTTTTAAAAATTTTTCTCTAAGTTTATCTTGCTCAATTTTTAAATTTTTCTTAGGCATATAATCATTGTATATATTTAGGTTTTGTTTTAATTAATTCACAATTTATTTCTTAAAAAAACTAAATTTATGCAAAAACTTACAATTCTTTTTGATTTAGATGGGACTCTTGTAGACTCAGCTCCAGATTTAATGAATGCACACAATCACGTAATGAAAAAATTTGGTTATGAAACAAAAACTACAGAAGATATTCGAAATCTTGCTGGCAAGGGTGCATCAGTAATGATTGGTAGATCTATTTGGGGACAAGCCAAAAAAGAATTTAGTAAGGTTATTGATGAAAAAATAAAAAAACAAATGGTCAAAGAGTTTATTGATTATTATGGAAAAAATATTGCCATAGAAAGTAAATTAATAAAAGGTGCAAAAGAGTTTTTAGATTGGTCGAAGAAAAATAATATTCAAATGGGCATATGCACTAATAAACAAGAAGATTTAGCTATTAATTTGTTAAAGGAGATAAAAATATACGATTACTTTGAGTATGTTGCAGGAAGCAATACATTCGATTACTGCAAACCTGATCCAAGACACCTTACAAATGTAATAGAAATTCTACAGGGTGATGTAAAAAAAAGTATTATGATTGGAGATAGTGAAACTGATGCTGAGTCCGCAAAAGCTGCTAAAATACCATTTATACTTCTAGAGGATGGTTACACTGATAAGAAAGTTTCTGATATTCATCACGATTATTTAATAAAGAATTATGATGGAATCGAGGAAATCATTAATAAATATCTAATAGATTAATATTGATTAAAACATGCGTTAAAGGTATTTAATTTTCTCAATATGATCAGACACTTAGTAAAAGTTTACCCATCAAAAATTAAAATAAATAAAAAAAATCAACTCGCATGGAAAATTGCTGAAATAGCAAGTGATAATGCAAAATTAGATAATCATGCAATTGATATGGTTATTAATAGAATTATTGATAATGCATCAGTTGCAATAGCGTCTTTAAATAGACCTCCAGTAATTTCTGCTAGAGAGATGGCATTAGCACATAAAAGAAAAAATGGTGCAACTCTTTTTGGAGTGAACTCAAAAGTAAAATTTGATTGTGAATGGGCTGCATGGGCAAACGGGACTGCCGTCAGAGAATTAGATTTTCATGACACTTTCTTAGCTGCTGATTACAGCCATCCTGGTGACAATATTCCACCTTTGATTGCTGTAGCACAACAATTGAAAAAAAATGGTAAAGATTTATTAAAAGGAATAATTACTGCTTATGAAGTTCAAGTTAATTTAGTTAAAGCAATTTGCTTACATAAATATAAAGTAGATCATATAGCTCATCTTGGACCAAGTGTGGCTGCAGGAATTGGTTCAATGCTAAATTTAAAGACTGAAACAATTTATCAAGCTGTGCAGCAAGCACTTCACGTAACAATTTCTACAAGACAATCGAGAAAAGGAGAAATTTCAAGTTGGAAAGCTTATGCACCGGCACATGCAGGGAAACTTGGTATAGAAGCAGTAGATAGAACAATGAGAGGCGAAGGTGCCCCCAGCCCAATTTACGAAGGAGAAGATAGTGTTATTGCTAGAATATTAGATGGCAAAAATGCAAAATATTTTGTGCCTCTTCCAAAAAAAAATGAGATAAAAAAAGCTATACTTGAAACATATACCAAAGAGTATTCAGCAGAATATCAGGCTCAAGCTTTGATAGATATTGCAAAAAAATTTAATAATAGGATTACAGATTTAAGAAATATAAATAAGATTGATATATATACAAGTCACCATACACATTATGTTATTGGAACAGGCGCAAACGATCCACAAAAAATGGATCCAAATGCAAGTAGAGAAACTTTAGATCACTCGATTATGTATATTTTTGCTGTCGCATTAGAAGATGGTAATTGGCATCATGTAAAGTCTTATACGAAAGCAAGAGCTAAAAAAAAAAGTACAATAAAAATCTGGAAATCAATTAAAACTCACGAAGATAAAAAATGGACAAAAAAATATCACGATCCAGATCCCAAAAATAAATCATTCGGGGCTAAAGTAATAATCACCATGAAAAATGGTAAAAAATACACAGAGGAATTAGATAGAGCTGATGCTCATCCATATGGTGCTAGACCATTTAAAAGAGAAAATTACATAAATAAGTTTCATATTTTAACAGACAAAGTAATTTCAAAGAAAGAATCTGAAAGGTTTTTAAAAGATGTTCAAAACTGTAAAAATTTGAAAAATGGTCAACTGGATAAACTGAATATTGAGATAGGTAAAAAATTTCTTAGAAGGAATAATAAAGCAGGAATTTTTTAATGCATTTTATTGAAAAAAAAGCTGAGCAAAAAAGAATTGATTTTGACAATAAACTTAAGTCAAAAAAAATATTAAGAATGCCAGGTGCTTATAATCCCCTTACTGCAAAATTAATTGAAGAGATAGGATATGACGGAGTTTATGTCTCTGGTGGAGTAATGTCGAATGATTTAGGATATCCAGATATTGGTCTTACTACCTTAAATGATGTAAGCAAACGTTCAGAGCAAATAGCTAGAGTAACAAATTTACCCACAGTTGTTGATATAGATACTGGTTTTAAATCTTGTAAGAAAACAATAGAGACGTTCGAAAATTATGGAATTACAAGTGTTCATATAGAGGATCAAGTTGAGAGAAAAAGATGTGGACATCTTGATAATAAAGAACTTATCTCAAGTGGGCATATGACCAAAAAAATAAAAGAATGTGTTTCCTCAAAGAAAGATAAAAATTTTAAAATTATTGCAAGATCCGATGCGAGAAATGTTGAAGGATTAGATAAAATGATTGATAGATGTAAATCTTATATTGATGCTGGTGCAGAAATTGTATTCCCTGAGGCGCTTAAAGATGAAAGTGAATTTGAGAAAGTACGAAAATCTTTAGATTGTTATTTATTAGCAAACATGACTGAATTTGGTAAGTCAAAACTACTTAACTTCAAAGAATTAGAAAATTTAGGATACAATATTGTAATCTATCCTGTTACTACTCAAAGATTAGCTATGAAAAATGTAGAGGATGGTTTGCGTGCTATTTTTAACGATGGACACCAAAATAATATAATTGATAGAATGCAAAATAGAAAAAGATTATACGAGCTCGTTGAGTATGAAAAATATAACTCGCTTGATGAGAAAATATATAATTTTAGTACAGAGGGGCACGAGTAATGAGTGATGAGATAAAAAAAGGTTTGCTAGGTATTGTAGTTGATGAAACTGAAGTATCAAAAGTAATGCCTGAAATAAACTCGCTTACATATAGAGGGTATGCTGCCCAAGATTTGTGCGCAAAATGTAAGTTTGAGGAAGTTGCATATTTAATACTTAACGGAGAGCTTCCTAGTAAAAAACAGCTAAAAGCTTTTGAAAAGATAGAGAGAAAAAACAGGAAATTGTCTAAAACTTTATTAGATGATTTAAAAAAGATACCAAAAAAAGCTCACCCTATGGATGTTGCTAGAACTGCTGTTAGCATAATGGGATTGGAAGATAAAGAAACTAGAGACAATTCACCAAAAGCAAACATGAGAAAAGCTATGAGAATTTTCTCAAAAACTCCAGTTGCCTTAGCTGCATTTTATAGAGCTAGAAAAGGGAAAAAAATTATTCCTCCTAAAAAAAACTTATCTTTTTCTGAAAACTTCTTCCATATGTGTTTTGGCAAAGTACCAAATAAAGATATTGTAAAAGCATTTGATGTATCTTTAATTTTATACGCTGAACACAGTTTTAATGTTTCAACTTTTACTGCTAGAACAATTACAAGCAGTTTATCAGATATCCATGGAGCAATAACTGGTGCAATAGCTAGCTTAAAAGGACCATTACATGGTGGTGCCAATGAAGAGGTAATGCACATGATGAATAAAATCAAAAAACCTGAAAAGGCTCATAAATGGATAAATAAAGCATTAGATAATAAAGATGTAATTATGGGTTTTGGTCATAGAGTTTATAAAAGTGGTGATTCAAGAGTTCCAACAATGAGAGAATATTTCGGTAAAGTTGCAAAGATTAAAAAAGATAAAAAGTTTGAAAAAATTTACGATATAGTTGAAAAAGTAATGATCGATAGAAAAAATATTCATCCCAATGTTGATTATCCAACCGGACCTACATATCATTTAATGGGGTTTGATACTGATTTTTTTACCCCAATTTTTGTAATTTCAAGAATTACAGGGTGGTCAGCACACATAATGGAACAACATGCTGCAAATAAATTGATTAGACCACTTGCAAGTTACAAGGGCAGCAAGTATCGAAAAGTTTTACAGTTAAACCAAAGATAAATTAAACAAAAGCTTCAGTCCACGAACCTTGCGTTGATGCTTTTGAATATTCTGTAGCTCTTCCCTCGAAAAAGTTCATATGCTCTATAGCGTTCAACATAGTATCAAGCCATGTTAACGGATTTTTCTGAACATCATAAATAGGCTCGAGTCCTAATTGGGATAATCTTCTATTTCCAATGAAACGTATATAATCTTTTACCTCTTGAGCAGTTAATCCATTCATAGGACCCATCTCAAAAGCAAGATCAATAAAAGCATCTTCGTGATGAACTATTGTTCTACAAGCTTCATATAATTCTTTTTTAAGTTGTGGTGTCCATATGTGTGGATTTTCATTAATGAACTCCTTGAATAATCTTATCATTGAATTACAGTGCAAAGTTTCGTCTCTTACAGACCAAGTTACAATTTGGCCCATGCCTTTCATTTTATTAAATCTTGGGAAATTTAATAAAATAGCAAAACTAGCAAACAACTGAAGCCCTTCAGTGAAGGCACTAAAAACTGCAACTGTTTTTGCAATATCTTCTTTGGACTCTACGTTAAAATTTTGCATGTAGTCATACTTATCTTTCATCTCTTTATACTTCATAAAAGCTGAATATTCAGATTCTGGCATTCCAATTGTGTCAAGTAAATGAGAGTAAGCAGCAATATGAACTGTTTCCATAGAGGCAAAAGCAGTCATCATCATTAAAACTTCTGTTGGTTTAAAAACTGTTGTGTAATGTCTTAGGTAACAGTTGTTCACCTCAACATCGGCTTGAGTGAAAAATCTAAAAATCTGAGTTAAAAGATTTTTTTCTGATTGAGTGAGATTCTTTTGCCAATCTCTTACATCATCTCCTAATGGCACTTCCTCTGGCAACCAATGAATTCTTTGTTGTGTTAACCACGCATCATAGCACCATGGATATCTAAATGGTTTATAAACTGGATTTTCAACTAACAAACCCATATCCTTTGGTTTAATTAATGGTGATTTTGAATTTTTCATACTTTCTACTGACATGATAGACACTCCTCGTATTCTGGTTGATTTTGTTTTTGATTTTTTGATTTGTATACATTTGCTGTAACATCGGTTGAGCTTGCATCATTAACATTTTCAGCTCTTTGAATTGATTTTGATCTGCAATAATAAAGGCTTTTCAGACCCTTTTTCCATGCTTGAAAATGAATTTGGTGCAGATCTTTTTTATGGATATCTGCAGGAATAAAAATGTTAATCGACTGAGCCTGTGAGATATGTGGTGTTCTATCCGCTCCTAAATCAACAATCCATCTTTGATCTAGTTCGAATGCCGTTTTAAATACATCTTTTTCGTCTTGAGGGAGAAAATCTAAGTGAGAAACTGAACCTTGGTTAGTAGTAATACTTGACCATGTCTCTTCATCATTTTTACCGTATTTTTCTAGAACTTCAGTTAGATACTTGTTTCTAACATTAAAAGATCCAGAAAGTGTTTTATGAGTATAGCTATTCGCTGCAATTGGTTCTACCCCTGGAGATGTTCCTCCACAAATAATCGAAATTGATGCTGTTGGAGCAATTGCTGTTTTATTTGAAAATCTCTCATTAATTCCATAATCAGCAGCATCAGGACATGGGCCTCTTTCATCAGCTAAATCTTTTGATGCTTGGTCAACTTGTTTTTGTATATTTGAAAATATTTTTTTATTCCAAACTTTGCTCATCACAGACTCAAATGGTATTTTCTTTTGTTGAAAATAGGAATGCAGACCCATTACACCTAAACCTACACTTCTTTCTTTTAAAGCGGAGTAAGTGGCATCACTAAAAGACTCAGGAGCTTTTTCTATAAAATCTGTTAGCACGTTATCTAACATTCTCATTACATCTGGGATAAAATTTTTATCATCTTTCCATTCATCATATTTTTCTAAATTTAAAGATGATAAACAACATACTGCGGTTCTATCTCTTCCTTCTTTATCAATGCCTGTTGGTAAAGTTATTTCACTACATAGATTGGATGTTTTTACTGTCAATCCAGCTAGCTTATGGTGTTGAGGTATCATTCTATTAACGGTGTCAATGAAAACGATATAAGGTTCGCCAGTTTCAATTCTTGCAGTTAACAATCTTATCCATAAATTTCTGGCAGAAACTGTTGCTTGAACTGATTGATCTTTAGGACTTTTAAGTGCCCATTGTTCATCAAGTTCAACAGCTCTCATGAATGAATCTGACACCAAAACACCATGATGAAGATTCAGTGATCTTCTATTTGGATCACCTCCAGTTGGTCTTCTCATTTCAATAAATTCCTCGATCTCAGGATGATCAATTGGTAAATAGCAAGCTGCAGATCCTCTTCTTAAAGAACCTTGGCTTATAGCCATAGTTAAAGAGTCCATAACTTTAATGAATGGAATTATTCCAGATGTCTTTCCAACTCTTCCAATCTTTTCACCAATAGATCTTAAATTTCCCCAATAACTTCCAATACCGCCCCCTTTAGCTGCAAGCCAAACATTCTCACTCCATAAATCAAGTATTCCTGTTAAACTGTCTCCTGCCTCATTTAAGAAACAAGAAATAGGTAATCCTCTTTTTGTACCACCATTTGATAAAACAGGTGTTGCGGGCATGAACCATAAGTTACTGATATAATTATATAGTCTTTGAGCGTGTAAGTTGTCATCTGCATAATGGCTTGCTACTCTTGCAAATAGATCTTGATAAGACTCGTTTAAACCTAAATATCTATCACTTAAAGTTGCTTTACCGAATTCAGTTAAGTTACTATCTCTTGATCTGTCTATTTTGATAGTAATACCTTTTGAGTTTTGAAATAATTCTGTATCATTGTTCAATGAGAATAAATCTGGTCTTTTTTCGTTGTTTTCTGGATTTACAACAGGTCTAAAATCAGAGACAGCTTTTCTAATGGCTTGTGACAATATTTTGTTCATATAAACCTCTTATTAATGTTACTCTTTTATGTAAAAACAACTAGATGTTGTATGTTGAATGACTAAATATACTATATAAATAGGAATTCAAGAGAACATTTATAGAACTTAAAAAATAATTATCAATAATTAATTTAAAAAAATATAGATATATCCACATGGAAAATTCCACAAAAATAGACCCTTATGGATTTAGAGAATATGACGCAAGATGGATTTACGAAAAAGATATCAGCATTGAGGGAATCGAAGAGCTTGGAAAAGGATTAGGAACACAAATTAAAATACACACAAAAAAGGAAAATCCAAGAGTAATAGTTGGTCATGACTACAGATCTTATAGCGAAGAAATAAAATCATCTTTAATAAAAGGTTTAATTTTTACAGGATGTTATGTCGAAGACATAGGACTATCGTTATCACCTATGGTTTATTATGCACAGTTTAATTTGAATGGAGATGCAGTCGCAATGGTTACGGCCAGTCATAATGAAAATGGTTGGACAGGAGTTAAAATGGGTATCAAAAAGGGTTTAACTCATGCACCTGAAGAAATGAGAGAATTAAAAGAAATTACCCTAAATCAAAAATTTACTAAAGGAAATGGAAGTGAAAAACAAATAGATAATTTTAAACAAATATATAAAAATGACTTAATTAACAAAAATAAAATTAGAAAAAAAATAAAAGTAGTTGTAGCATGTGGGAATGGTACAGCTGGAATATTTGCTCCAGATATATTGAGAGGAATAGGCTGTGAGGTCATTGAGCTTGATTGTAATCTAGACTGGACTTTTCCAAAATATAATCCAAATCCGGAAGATCTTGAAATGTTACATGAAATTGCAAAAGTTGTTAAAGAAAATGAGGCAGATATAGGATTTGGCTTTGATGGAGATGGAGATAGAGTTGGTGTAATAGATGAACAAGGAAATGAAATATTTTCTGATAAAATTGGATTATTGATTGCAAGAAATTTATCAGAAAAACATAATGGTGCAAAATTTATTGTAGATGTAAAGTCAACAGGTCTCTATTCTACAGATAAAATTTTAGCAAAAAATAATTGCAATACATTATATTGGAAAACTGGACATTCTCATATCAAAAGGAAAGTAAATATGGAAAATGCATTAGCAGGTTTTGAAAAAAGTGGGCACTTTTTTTTTAATGAACCTTTGGGATATGGGTACGATGATGGTATTAACTCTGCTATTCAAGTCTGTCATTTATTAGATAATCAAAATAAAAAAATGAGTGAAATTACAAATGAGTTACCTAATACTTTTCAAACTCCTACAATGGCTCCTTTTTGTAAAGATGAGGAAAAATATAATATTGTTGATAATTTAGTTAAAGAGATTGAACAGATAAAAAATAATAAAACCATGATTGATGGTCAAAAAATTAAGGATATTTTAACAGTAAATGGTGTAAGATTTTCATTTGATGACGGTTCTTGGGGATTAATTAGAGCGTCTTCAAACAAACCTTCTTTAGTAATCGTAACCGAGAGTCCTACATCTGATGAAAGAAAAAAAAGAATATTTGATTTTATTGATAATTTACTTCAAAAAACTGGCAAAATTGGTGAATATGATCAAAAAATTTGATTTTTAAAAAAAAATATTTTTCAACTAATAAGTGATCACAACATTCTAGAGAATCATTTAATATAAACAATGAGGTGATGGAGGGAGACTGAAGTCACCTCCTTTTTTTCAACACAAATATTCCAGAGCTTTTAATATTCCACCTTTTTTATATGGTATATTTGATTTCATTAATCCCATCTCTACTCCAGCTAAAGTTCCTGCTAACATTAATTCGTTAAAATCACCTAAATGACCAATTCTAAAAATTTTACCCGCAACCTTTGCAAGTCCTGTTCCTAATGACATGTTATAGTGATCTAAAATAGTTTTTCTTAAAAAATCAGCATCATGACCATCTGGAACCATTACTGCCGTTAATGAGTCTGAGTATTCATCTGGATTTTTGCAAAGTATTTCTAATCCCCATGAGTTAACTGCGACTCTTGTGGCTTCTGCAAATCTTTTGTGCCTTTTGAAAACATTATCTAAACCTTCTTCGGTAAGCATATTGATTGCTTCATCCAAGCCATAAAATAAGTTTGTGGCTGGTGTGTAAGGAAAGTAACCTTTTTTGTTGTTTTCTAACATTGGTCCCCAATCCCAATATGATTTTGGTAATTCAGATGTTTTGTATGCTTTTAAAGCTTTAGAACTTATTGCATTAAAGGAAAGCCCTGGTGGTAATAATAATCCTTTTTGAGAGCCACCAACAGTTACATCAACTTTCCACTCTTCATGTCTATAATCAATGGAACCTAATGAAGATATCGTATCAACAAATAATAAAGCTGGATGTTCCGCATTATCCATAGCTTTTCTAATTTCTCCAATTCTACTGGTTACACCAGTAGAAGTTTCATTATGTACAGCGCAAACTGCTTTAATTTTTTTATCTTTGTCTTCTTTTAGTTTTTGTTCAACGATGTTTGGATCAACACCTGTTCTCCAATCACCTTCAACAAAATCTACTTCAATTTTGAATTTTTGAGCGATATCCCACCAAAGTGTTGAGAAGTGTCCTGTTTCAAACATCAAGATTTTATCACCTGCACTTAAAGTGTTTACAAGTGCAGCCTCCCAAGCGCCCGTTCCTGAAGCTGGAAAAATTATTACTGGCTCTGAAGTTTTAAATACTAATTTTATTCGATCTAAAACCCTTAATCCTAATTCAGCAAAGTCTGGACCTCTGTGATCTATAGTTGGATAATCCATAGCTCTTAGAACTCTATCTGGAACGTTTGTTGGTCCAGGAATTTGTAAAAAATGTCGACCAGGTCTTATATTATTTGAAATTGCCATACCGCTGTATATGCTAAAGGAATTATATAATCAATTTTATAATATATGACAAATAGTAGTAATTTAATTGATAGCCTAGAAGTTTATGTTCTTAATAATCCAGATGAAGTAAAACCACATTGGGTTAGTCACTTTATAGTGCCAACAGCTAATGAACTCTTAATTAAAATTAAAACTAAAGATGGTCATTCAGGATTTGGTTTAGCAACAAGTTACACTGATATTGCTCCTATCATCAAACCATTTTCAAATGGGTTACAAGATTTAATAATTGGAGAAGATCCATTTTGTCCTGAAAAAATTTATGAAAAAATTTTCAAATTGACTGATACACGACTTAGTAGCGAAAAAGGTTGGAGCAGAGAAGCATTAATTAGAATTTCAGCAGCTTTAGATATTGCCTGTTGGGATTTGATAGGAAAAGCTTCAAATATCCCATTGTATAAATTGTTTGGAGGATACAGAAATAAAATTCCTGTTTATGTTACATGCGCTTACTACAGAGATGGTAAAGATGAAAAAGAATTAAGAGATGAAATTAAAAAATTAGTAAATATTGGTCATCAAAGTTTTAAAGTTAAAGTTGGAGGACTTTCTATCAAAGAAGATGTCAAGAGATTAGAAATTATTAGAGATGAAATTGGAGATCAAAAAGGTTTAATGATTGATGTCAATAGAGCATGGGATCTAAAAACAGCAATTGAAGGTGTAAAAGAGTTTGAAAAATTTAAACCTACATGGATTGAGGAGCCCGTTAGATGGGAAGATGATAGAAGGACTTTAAAACTTTTATCAAAAAAAACTAAAATTCCATTATCAGGTGGTGAAAGTGAAGTAACTATTTATGGATGCAGGTCCATGATAGAAGAAGATGCAATTCAAATTTTACAATTTGATTGCACTATGTTTGGTGGTTTTACAAATGGAAAAAAACTTTCTGCATTGTGTGAATTAAATCATATAGACGTAGCTCCACATCATGATTGTTATATCCATGCGCCATTAGTTGCATCAACTCCAGCTGGGAGAATAGTTGAGTCATTTGATGATGAGAGAGATCCTCTTCAAGCACAATTATTTGAAAATCCACATAAAATGAGTGAAGGATGGATACAATTAAATAAAAAACCTGGTTTAGGTTTAAAGATTTCAGATGCCGCGTTAAAAAAGTTCGGTAAACTGGTTTACAAAAAAAAATAAACCTTTAATTAAGCTTTATGCGGTTTAATTCAGCTCAGATACAAAAAATTGGTAAAGAAATTAGAGGTAAAGTTGATGGAAAAACTTTATTCGATGAATTCTCACGTGGAAGATACAGTACCGATGCTTCTGTATATCAAATTAAACCACTTGGTGTAGTTCTTCCAAAAGATACAAATGATGTTTTAAGTTTAATGGAATATTCACAAAAGAATTCTGTACCTCTATTAGCTAGAGGTGGAGGAAGTTCTCAATGTGGTCAAACTGTTGGGGAGAGTGTTGTACTAGATTACTCTAAACATCAAAATAAAATTTTAGAACTTAATGTTGAGGAAAAATATGTATGGGTACAACCAGGTGTCGTATTAGATCATCTTAATGATTATTTGAAGCCTCATGGTCTTTGGTTTCCTGTAGACGTTTCAACAAGTAGTAGAGCAACTATTGGAGGAATGTCAGCAAATAATTCTTGTGGATCTAGATCATTATATTATGGCAACATGGTTCATAACGTATTGGCCATTGAAGCAATATTAGATGATGGTTCTATATTTAATTTTGATCAAATAAATAAGAACTATTTAGCCACAAAGAACAATCAAGATAAACTTTATAAAATCATAGATAAATTTATCGATGTAAGACAAAAAGTTGGAAGCGAAATTGATGCCAATTGGCCAACAACACAAAGAAGGGTTGGAGGATATAACATTGATTTAATTGATCCTGAAGGCTTCAATTCATCAAATCTTCTTGTTGGATCTGAAGGAACGTTATCTTTATTTAACAAAATAAAATTAAAATTATCAGAAATACCAAAGAATAAAATTTTAGGTGTCTGCTACTTTGATAATTTCCATCAAGCAATGGAATTATCAAAAGAGATTGTAAAATTAAAACCAACTTGTGTTGAATTAATGGACCAAAATTTATTAAATTTGGCAAAAGAAATTCCAATGTATGCTGGAGGTATAAAAAAATACATCAAAGGAAATCCTGAAGCTGTTTTGATGGTAGAATTTATTGATGCTGAGAAAAGTGTATATGAAAAGAAAATAAAAGATCTAGAATATTTGGTTTTAAACCAAAACAAAAAAAACGAGTTTTCTTTTTATTCAGATTTGTCAGAGCAAAAAGAAGTTTTTGAAATAAGAAAAGCTGGATTAAATATTTTGATGTCAATGAAGGGTGATAAAAAACCAGTTGCCTTCATTGAAGATTGTGCAGTCTCTTTAGAACACTTAGCTGACTACACTGCAAGATTAAAAGAAATATTTAAAAAATATGGAACAAGTGGAATGTTTTATGCTCATGCATCTGTTGGAACACTTCACGTAAGACCAGTTTTAAATATGAAATCTGACAAAGATATACAAAATATGAGATCTATATCTGAAGAAGCTTTTGAAATGGTCAAAGATTATAAAGGTTCTCATTCTGGTGAGCATGGTGATGGAATTGTAAGATCAGAATTTCATGAGATGATGTTTGGAAAAAAAATTATCAACGCTTTTGAAGAAATAAAAGATACTTTTGATAGTAAAAACCTTCTAAATCCAGGTAAAATTGTTAGACCGTTTCAATCAAACGATAGATCGTTAATGAGATACAAGTCAGGTTATCAAGCAGAAAATATAGATACACATTATGATTGGTCTAATTGGGGTCAATTTTCTGATGCTGTTGAGATGTGTAATAACAATGGGGCTTGTAGAAAATTAGATTCTGGTGTGATGTGTCCATCATATAGAGTAACTAAAGAAGAAAAAGATTTAGTCAGGGGAAGAGCAAATACTTTGAGGTTAGCTTTATCTAACCAACTTCCAGATGGTTCATTTGCATCTAAAGAAATGTACGAAACAATGGAGTTATGTGTCAGCTGTAAAGCTTGTCAAAGAGAATGTCCAATGTCGGTTGATATGGCTAAGATGAAATCTGAATTTCTTTCTCATTACTATAAAAAATTTAGTATGCGAATTAAAGATAGAGTTATCTCAGATATGCCAAGACTTATTTGGTTATTAAAGTTTGTTGCTCCTATATTCAATAAGGTCAAAAACATACCATTAATCTCAACAATTGTTGATAAGTTTGGTTTTGCAACTGCAAGGACTATGCCTGAAGTTCAAAACCAGAATGCATTAAAAGAAATTTACCAAAGTCAGACAGTATCAGAAAATAAAGTAATTCTGTTTGCAGATACTTTTAATATTAATTTTGAAAATGAAAATTTAGTATATGCAATTAAAGTACTAAATAAATTTGGTTATCAGGCAGTTATACCAAGTTTTGGTAAAGATAAATTAAAGAGACCACTTTGCTGCGGAAGAACTTATATATCTTACGGCCAATTAGACAAAGCCTCAGAGGAGCTAAATAGATTTAATGATTACGTTATACAAAATAATTACATTAATTTACCAGTTGTAGGTATTGAACCATCATGTTTATTAACATTTAACGATGAGTATCAGACTTTAAAAAATGTAAATAATAGAGAAAAAATTAAAAATAAATTTTATCTGCTTGAGGAATTTATTTTAGAACAAATAAGAAATAACGATAATATTAAAGCTAAAAAGTTTGATCAAAATGTATTAATTCATGGACACTGTCACCAAAAATCACAGGATAGAATGAAGGGTCTAACAAGTCTTTTATCAGAATTAAATATTAACAACAAAATGATAGACTCTAGTTGTTGTGGTATGGCTGGTTCATTTGGATATGATAGTAAACATTACGAAACCTCAAAAAAAATGGCTAACCTGTCTTTAATACCTGCAATCAATAATAGTAATGAAAAAGATTTTATAGTCGCAAACGGTACGAGCTGTAGACATCAAATATCTGATTTATCTGGGAAAAAAGGTAAGCATGTCTCAGAATTATTATTTAAAATTTTTGAAACTGTTAATTAAAGAATTACTTTTCTATTATAAAAATCTTCAATCTGTTCATCTTTGTAACCAAAAATTTGCATAACTTCTTTTGTATGTTCTCCTAAGTTTGGAGCACCTTTTGATTTTTCAGTTTTACTTTTTGAAAATTTAATTGGCATACCAATAGCTTTACTTTTACCAGCTTTTTTATTATTTACTTCTATAACCATTTGTCTTTCAATTGTTTGAGGATCTTTAAACATGTCTGTTATTGAGTTAATAGGTCCGCATGGTAATCCATTATCATCAAAGATTTTTAACCATTCACTAGAGGTTTTTTTAATTAGTTCTTTGTTAAGAATATCAACTAGTTCTTTTAAATTTTTTTTTCTATTTAAATTAGATGAAAACTTTTCATTTTCTTGCAAATCTTCACGACCAATTGCTTTAAGTAACATAAGCCAAGTATTTTGATTTGAGGCACCTACTGTTATCCATTTATCTTTTGTTTTAAATGCTTGATAAGGGGCTGTTAAAGGATGTGCTGATCCGAGAGGACCAGGTGACTCTCCGGTGGCACCTGCAATAGCAGACTGCCAGTATGTATGAACTATTCCAGCTTCATACAAAGATGTATCAACTTTTTGTCCTTCCCCTGTTTTTTCTCTATGAACTAGTGCAGCTAAAATTCCACTAGCCGCAAGCAAACCAGCTGTTATATCTGTTATAGGTGCACCAACTTTCATCGGCGCCTTATCTGCACTTTCGCCAGTAATGCTCATTAATCCACTCATTCCTTGAGCGACTAAATCGAATCCACCCTTATCAGCATAAGGACCAGTTCTACCATATCCAGAAATTTCACATAAAATTATTTTAGGATTAATTTCTGACAATACATCATATCCAACACCTAATTTTTCTAAGGTCCCTTTTCTAAAATTTTCTAAAACTACGTCTGAATTCTTGACCATAGTTTTAAATATCTCTATTCCATCTTTGTCTTTCAAATTTAATGCAATACCTTTCTTATTTCTATTCATCATCATAAAAGCTGCGGACTCCCCATTGATTTCTGGTGGAAGAAAGTTTCTAGTATCATCTCCACTTGGGGTTTTCTCTATCTTTATTACCTCAGCACCTAGATCAGCTAATAATAATCCACATGTTGGACCAGCCATTATTTGTGCCATCTCAAGTACACGAATGCCTTTTAACGATGTGGTCATTTATTATTTATTCTTAAATTTTGGTTTTGTTTTATTTAAGAAAGATTGATATCCAATTTTAAAATCTTTGGTATCATAACATCTATAACCAAGATTATTTATTTTTTCTGTAACTTTTCCGTTTTTTAAAATGTTTCTTGCAAATTGTTTATGCCACCTAGCAACCTTTGGAGCTCCTTCGCATATTAATTCTGCTGATTTATAAGCTTCTTTTTCAACATCTTCATCATTAACCACTCTATTAACTAGTCTCTTCTGTAATGCTTCATCAGCTCCAAATACTCTTCCTTCAAATAATATTTCCATTGCTGTGGTGTAATTTGTTACTTTTAAAAGCACCTCAAGTTCTTTTGCAGCCATTGTTAAGCCTAATCTTTTAATTGGAACTCCAAACCTTGAGCTTTTACCGCATATTCTAATGTCACAACAACCTGCTATTTCTAATCCACCACCAACACATATTCCTTCTATCAAAGCAATGGTTGGTATCGGGCAATCAAAAATTGCTCCAAGTGTGCCATGTAAAAATTTACCATAAGATTTTGCTAATTTTGATGAAGATCTTTGTTTTTTAAATTCACCAATATCATTTCCTGGTGAAAAAGATTTACCTCCCTCTCCTCTTATTATAATGCATCTTAAATTTTTGTTCTTTGATAACTTTTTGAAGACCTTGCCTAGTTCAATCCACATTGGCTTTGTCATTGCATTTAATCTTTCTGGTCTATTAATAACAACTTCAACTAAATGAACGTTTTTTTTGTTTAGTTTAATTAATTTACTCATTTAACTCCTATAAAAAAATTCAACTAACGTCATAGGTATGGCTGGAACGTATGTTACTAGCATTAGCAATACAAACAATACACAAATAAAAGATATATTAGATCTTGTAACATCCCAAATATCAGCTTTAGCAACAGAACACGCTGTAACCAGAACACTTGCTACTGGTGGGGTTTGTTGACCAATTGCTAAATTTAAAGTTACTATTATACCAAAGTGGACAGGGTCAATACCTACAGCATTAACTAAAGGCATTACAATTGGAACTGTTAAAATTATTGCAGCAACTGAATGTAAAAAGAAACCTATTACTAAAAGAAATACATTTAGTATTCCCAAAACTGCATATTTATTATTTGTAAAATCAATAATTGACTCTGCAACTTTTTGTGGAATTTGTTCTATTGTTAAAAATTCACCAAGTAATACAGATGCAGCCACTAATAACATCACTGAGGCTGTTTGAATTGCGCCTTCACATGCAGACTCGTACAATCTTTTAAAGTCAATTTCTTTATAAATAAAACCAATTACTAAAGAAGCTACAACTGCTAAACCTGCACCTTCAGTTGCAGTTACAACCCCACCAAAAATTCCACCTAATATAATAATGGGCAATAAAAACGCTAATGCTGCTTCCTTTGCAGTTTTCTTAACATTCGGAATATTGAATGTTTCTTCAACAGGAAAGTTTTTTCGTCTAGCGGTGATATATGCTGCTAGCATTAGGAAAAAGCCACCTATCACACCAGGCACTATCCCTGCTACAAATAGTTGTACTACTGAACTTTGGGCCATTACCGCATAAACTATCATAGGTATTGATGGTGGAATGATAATTGCCAGGGATGCTGAGGAAGAAGTAACAGCGGCAGCAAAAGGACCTGGATAACCTTTTTTCTTCATTGCAGGAATTAAAATTGATCCAAGCGCTGCTACGTCAGCAACTGCTGATCCTGAAATTTCAGCAAAGAACATTGAGGTTGCAATATTAATCATGCTTAGACCGCCTTTGATAAATCCCACAAGTGCTGAAGCAAAAGCTATTAATCTTCTAGAAATACCCGCACTATTCATAATTGATCCAGCAAGGATAAATAAAGGAATTGCAATTAATGGAAATTTCATCGACCCGTCAAACATGACGATTGCTGTATCAATTAAAAAACTTGTTCCTGTCTTCAATACCATTGCAATAATTGTTGTTACTGCAAGGCCTATTGCAATAGGTACATTTATTGATAATAAAAGTAAAAGAACTGCTAACATTGTAAGAATTATCATTAAATGTCTCCTGTTTGCTCTTCACCTGTAGTTTGAAGCACTAAATTTCTGTAGTCTTCAGGAATTCTTAAAGTTTCAGATAAAATAAATAAACAAGAAGCTATTGGTATAACAGATTGAACAAATGGTTGTGGAACCCATTCTAATGTTACCAATGTTTCACCAGTAATCAAGGTTAAAACTAAATACCCGTAGTATGCTAATAATATTAAGAAACCATAAACGACTATTTTAGAGACTACAAAGAAAATTTTTCTAAGTGTTAATGGGAATGCTTTAAAAATACTTGGAACACTTATATGAGAACCTTTCAATGCAGCATAAGCAGAACCATAATATGTTATCCATGCAAGTTGTACTGCAGCAACTTCATCATACCAAACTAATGCACTGCCTGCAAAACGAAAAGTAACTCCAAGCAAAACCGTTACTGCCAATGCCACCATCATTATAAACAGTATTAGTTTAAGTATTTTTTCGTAAGTATTAATAAAATTTTGCAATTTCATATTATACACAGGCCCTCTGAATGAGGGCCTGATAAGATAAATTAAATTAAATTAATTTGCTAAAGAAGATACTTTATCAACTAAAGCACCGCCTGTAGGAACTTCTGATCCAAACTGATCATAGATCCCTTTGCTAGCTGCAATAAAAGCACCTTTGTCCGCTTCATTTACTTGAACGCCAGCATCTTTAATTACTTTTAATAAAGATTTTTCAAGTTTAGCAGCTTCAGCGTACACAAATTTTTGTGTATCTTGAGCAGCCTTTTCTAAAATATCTTGTACATCTGCAGGAAGCTTGCTCCAGTGATCTTTATGAACAGTTACATAGGCAGGAGTATAAACGTGACCTGTAATTGATAAATATTTTTGAACTTCTTGAAATTTAGCACTAGCTATTTGTGCATATGGGTTTTCTTGTCCATCCATTGTTCCTGTTTTTAAAGCAGTAAATACCTCAGAAAAAGACATCGGAGTTGGATTTGCACCATATGATTGGAACATTTTAACTCTCCATTTTGATTTAGGAGTCCTTAATTTAATTCCTTTTAAATCATTTGGAGTATTAATTGGTCTAGTATTGTTTGTTATATGTCTAAATCCATTTTCCCAAACAGCAATTACTTTGTAGCCTGTTTTGTCCTCAAGATTTTTAAACATTCCAGGTAAAACATTTTTTTCAACTTTAGCCATGTGTTTTCTGTCTTTGATAATAAAAGGCATATCAAATACACCAAACTCATCATGGATAGACGCCATTACTGAAGAGGGTAACCACATATTAACTGTACCTAGTTTTAGTTTTTGCATTCCTTGTTTGTCTTTACCAAGTTGTGATGAGCCGAATACAGAAACTTTACCTTTGCTTCCTAATCTTTCATTCGCAAGTTTTGCAAATTGATCTACAGATGCAGAAAAAAGTGAACCTGGTTTACCAACGTGTCCAAATTTTACTTCAACTGAATTAGCTGCAAAACTCAAAAATAATGATGAGAATACAAAGACAATTGTTTTTAAAAATTTATTCATTTTATTTCCCTTAGTTAGTTTTTTATAAAATAAGGGTATATAAAATAGACAAGGAGATCTAGTGTCTAAATTATACAACATAAAAAAAGGAGAATTATGGCAGATAGAAAAATGAGATCGGTCGCGAAGACATTTTCTTGGAGGTTGATTATATTTATATATTGGGTGATTTTTGGATATATTTATACTGGTACATTTAGTGGTGCCGGAATATTAGGTATTGGCTCTATCATTCCTCTTCTATTCTATTATTTTCACGAACGAATTTGGAATAAAGTAAAGTGGGGATCAGATTGAGTTTATTGAATTAGTTTTTTTACCTTATTTGATACTATAATAGTTTTATTATTAATATATTCCTCATGATTTTTTTCTATATTTTTAAGTTCGTATAAATAATTTACCATTACACCAAACGACCTATTAAAACCTACTTCTGATATATTTGCATTAATCACAATATCATCGATTATTGCTCCATTTCCTAGATGAAATCTACAAACATCATTGATAGGCAATTGTTTTTTATTTTTCTCATTCATTAAATAATGGGCTACCAATTTATATATAGCATTCTTATTCGATAAAATTCTCGTGTCGCCTATTTTTAAGCTTGACGACTTCAAAAAAGATATATTTTCCAAAGGAATATTTCCTAAAATATTTTTTACCAATTTTTCATCTAAATTCATATACCAATTTCGAAAGCCAGGTATTGGTGATAGTGTTCCAAAATTTTTAATATTTGGAAGTTCTTCTTGTATTTCAAAGACAACTCTTTTAATTAAAAAATTTCCTAGAGTTACTCTTGATAATCCATCTTGACAGTTGCTTATGGAATAGAAAGTTGCAGTATCGTAATTTTTATCTCCATCAGTTCTAGGTTTTGTTATTTCTTGAATTGATTTTCCTAAACCATTAGTTAAAGCAACTTGAACAAAAATAATCGGCTCATCCTCTAAAGCTGGATGGAAATATGCAAAAAATCTTCTATCTTCACCTAATCTTCTTTTAAGTTCATCCATATCCTTAATCTCATGAACTCTTTCATATTTCATAATTTTTTCTAATACTGCTGCCTTAGTATCCCAAGTAATTTTAGCAAGTTTTAAAAATCCAGGGTTAAACCAGGATCTAAATAATTCTCTTAGATCATCATCTAAAGAAATTAAATCTTTGTTTTCATCAATATTTTTCAGCAAATCTTCTCTTAAAGAGACTATGGTTGACATTCCATTAGGGGACATATTTATCCTTTTAAATAATTCTTTTCTCTTTCCTTCTGATGTAACAAATAATTTATACAAATTTTTATCATTCTGCGTTTTTTTATATTCATCGATTACCTTGGAAACTTCGGTATGACTTGGTTTATACAAATCATTAATTTTCTTAAAAAATTTAAGTTTATTTTCAATAGAAAGACTTGAGTATAAATCTGTAATATCTCGTGCTACAGTAATACCAAATGCTGCACCCTTTGTTGACAACAAATCTCTACATAATGAAAGGATTGTATCAAGGTCATTTTTTTTAAGCTCTTTCTTATTAAATATTTTTTGACCAACATCAGCTATTGATGAAATTATTTCTTTTAAATTAAACATATTTAAATGATTACTATTTTTTAACTTATTTTTAAATATTCAATAAAAGATCTTATAGACACAATAATGAGAAAAGTTCCAAAAATTTTGCTTAATAACTTCTTATCTATTCTATATACAGCTTTTGCTCCTATTCTTGCCATTAACATCGTCACAGGCACAAAAACAATAAATCCAAATAAATTTATATAACCTATATTGTAGGGTGTATTTACGTTATCTATAATTTCTCCACCCATTATCATCGTGAGTGTTCCACTAATTGCAATTAAAATACCAATTGCTGAAGCTGTTCCAATTGATCTTCTAATGTCATATCCAAAGGTTCTCATAAAAGGTACCATCAAAGATCCTCCACCAATTCCTAATAAAACTGAAATAAATCCAACACCTATCCCTGAAATATTTTTAATCGAGTCTTTAATTTTTCTTGGATTTTTTAAAAATTCATCCCTAAAAAAAATAAAAAAAAATCCAACAATAAATGCCATTATTGAAAAAAATAAAATAAAATCTGATGTCCTTAAATTTACTGCTAAAAAAGTTCCTCCAATAACTCCAAGAATTATAAAAATTCCAAAAGATTTTATCAATTTTAAATCTACAGTTTTATGTTCCATATGAGTTTTGGCTGAGATTATTGAGGTAGGGAGTATAATAGCTAAAGATGTCCCAACAGAAATATGCATTCTTGTAGCTATATCAAAATCTAAAACTGTAAAAGCGTAATATAATGCTGGTACAATTATTATACCACCTCCAACTCCTAATAATCCAGCCATAAAACCTGCAACAGATGCAGCTATAGATAGAACTATTAGTAAATTAAAAACTTCACTAAAATTTAAAAAATCCATTAGGAGTTAGCTTGAATAGCTTTTTCATTATTCTGGACAATGCTCATAATATGTTTAGTTTTTTGAAAATCAGAGTCGCGGGCCATCATATTATCACTTAAATATCTTTTCCAATTTTTAGAACCAGTTTGGCCATGATATAAGCCCACTGTATGCCTCATTATATGATTTACTTTTGTTCCTAACTTAACCTCTTTACCAACATAGTCTAAAAGTTTTTCTACAACCTCTTCTCTTGTTGGATTATTTTCTGTCTTAAATATTTGTTTTTCTATATCGACTAATGAATAAGGATTTTGATAAATTGATCTTCCTATCATAACTCCATCACAATTAGAAAGGTGTTTGTTGATTTCTTGAATTTTAGAAATACCACCGTTTATAATAATTTCTAAATGAGGATTATTTTTTTTAACCTCGTAAACCATGTCGTAATTAAGTTTTGGTATGTTTAAGTTTTGTTTTGGTGATAAACCTGTAAGCATCGCCTTTCTAGCATGCAAAATAAATGTTTTTGTTCCAGCTTGATGTATTTTGTTAATAAAATTATTTAAATATTCAAAACTTTCAACATCATCAAAACCAATTCTGGTTTTAGCCGTTACTGGAATTTTACACGAATTGACCATTGCATTTATACACTCTGCAACTAGATCAGGCTCTTTCATAAGGCATGCTCCAAATTTGTTTTTTTGAACCTTTTTGCTAGGGCAGCCTAAATTTAAATTAATTTCGTCATAACCTATACTTTCAGCTATTTTTGCAACTTCAGATAATTCTTCTTTATTTGAACCACCAACTTGAAGAGCAAGTGGTTTTTCTTCTGGACTAAATGATAAAATTTTTTTTCTATCTCCATGAATTGCAGATTTTGTTGCAACCATTTCACTATAGAGCATTACATTTTTACTCATTAATCTCAAAAAGAAACGATCATGACGATCAGTACAATCCATCATAGGTGCAACAGAAATTTTTCGATTTATGTTATATTTAGTATCCAAGAGGTTTGCCCATTATTTTGTCGGGTAGCCATGTTACGATTTCAGGAAAAATACATAAAATTAATATAGCTAGAGCCATTATAATCATAAATGGTATAGAGCCCTTTAAAATTTCTGACAAACTGACGTCTGGGGTAATTCCTTTGATAATATACAAATTTAATCCAACTGGTGGAGTAATTAATCCAATTTCCATATTTATTGTAAATACAATTGCAAACCAATAAGGGTCAAAACCAAGGGTGGTAATTACAGGTAACAATATAGCGGAGGTCATGACAATAACAGCTACTGGTGGCAAGAAGAAACCAGCTATTAAAAGAAAAATATTTATCAATATAAATACTACCCACTTGTTTGAACTAATATCTACCATACTTTGAGCCAAAGATTGAGTTACGTACAATTGTGAAAGTGTAAAAGCAAAAAGATATGAGGCTGCAATGATAAACATTATCATTACACTTTCTTTCATGGAAACTTTAACAATATTCCAAATCTTTCTTGGTTGATAAATTTTGTAAACAACTGCAATTAAAACAAAAACTAAAAAAGCTCCGACACCCGATGCCTCCGAAGGTGTTGCAACACCACCATACAAGACATAAAGAACACCAGCTATGATTGCTAAAAACGGTAAGATCCTTGGCAATACCTCAAGCTTTTCTTTTAATGTAGGTTTGGTCCTGTTACCTAAAGCTTTTGCTGAGTCTTTATCAATATAATAACTATGTATTAGCGCCCATATAGCGAACATGCCTGCCAACATAAATCCTGGTACTAGCCCGCATAAAAATAGCCTTCCTATTGATGTCCCTGTTGCAATTCCATAAACAATTAAGACTATGCTTGGAGGAATTAAAACTCCAAGAGTTCCGCCAGCAGCAATTGTTCCAGTTGCGATTTGATCAGAATATCCTCTCTTTCTCATTTCTGGGATACCCATAGTGCCTATAGCGGCGCATGTTGCTGGGCTTGAACCGCTTAAAGCTGCAAAAATTGAACAAGCGCCAATATTTGAAATGACTAAACCTCCAGGTACTCGCCAAAGCCACCTATCCAATCCTGTATATAAATCTTTTCCAGCTGGTGAATTAGCTACAGCCATTCCCATTAAAATAAACATTGGAATTGATAAAAGAACAAATGAATTTAGTCCTGCGTAAAAAGTTTCTGCAAATACATCTAGCATTTGAAAACCTTCAAAAGCAACTAACAGAGCAATCGATACAAAACTCAAACCAAAAGCGATAGGTATACCAGAAAATAAAACTATAAGCGTGAAAACAGCAACTATTACAGCAATTAATAAAGGGTCCATTAATTACTATCCTTTTCATCGTTAAGTTTGATTATTTCTGCAATATATTGCAAGATCATTAATGCAGCTCCTATCATCATTGAGGAATAAGGGATCCAAAGAGGTGGATCCCATACAGTTCCTGTAGAATAATTTTTTGTAAAAGCTTCCTCAACCATTAAAAATCCAAAATAAAATAGAATTAAAAAAAATAATAAACTTACTAATGATGTAAAAATTTTAAGTCTTAAAATATTTCTCTTTGATAAAAAATCATAAATCCATTCCATGCTTACATGTGCTTTTTCACTTAATACGTAAGCGCTACCAATAAAAGTGGATGCTACCAAAAGCATTGTAACTAATTCTGTTTGCCAGGTTATTGCTCTTTGAAAAAAATATCTCTCAAAAACTAGCTCAACAATGACAAGAATTGATAGAAGTAAAGCTAATACAGCAAAAGCACCACAAGCTTTTGCAATATGATCACAAAATTTTAAATATTTGTTTTTCATAAAAAAAACCCCTATTTAAATTAATAAATAGGGGTTCTTTATATACTAGTTTATTTTACTGCTAAAGCCATTTCCATTAACTTATCACCACCTGGAACTTTCTCAGCAAATGCTTTATGAGAAGATTGTTTTGCGATCTCTACCCATGCTGAATGATCTTTTTCATCCATATATACCAACTTAACACCTGCTGCCTTATATGCATCCTCAAATTTTTTATCTAAATTTTCAACTTGTGCAGTCATATATTTTTCAGCAACTTTACCTGCTTTCATTAGAGCGTCTTGTTGTTTTGAATTTAGGGCATCAAAACTTTTCTTTGACATCAAAATTGGTTCATACATAAACCATAGACCAAATTTTCCTGGAGGTGTTGCGCATGAAACCTGTTCATAAATTTTGTAACTTACAAAACTTCCTGAACTAGTGTTAGCACCAGTTAATACACCTGTTTGAAGACCTGTGTAAATTTCTGATGATGGCATACTCTGAATACCTGCTCCTGCTGCCTCTAACATCTGGTTAAATGCTTTTCCTGCAGCTCTCATTACTTGTCCTTTTGCATCACTTGGATTTTTGATACATTTAGTTTTAGAAGCAAATCCACCACCTAACCATGCATCTGAGAGAACCACAACTCCAGCATCATTAATTATTTTTTTGATTTCAGTCATCATTGGACCTTTATTAAATCTTAATGCGTGGTCATGATTTTTTACAGTTCCAGGCATAAGTGTTGCATCAAATTCTGGATGGAATTTGGAAGCATATGCCAAAGGGAAAGCTGAAATATCTAATTGACCGGTTGTCATTGGCTTCCATTGCTCTTTTGGTTTGTAAAGTGATTTGGCTGGATAAATTCTTATATCCAAATCTACATTAGCTTTTTTGACTTCATCAGCAATAATCTGAACCATTTCATGTCTTGGATCGTATGAACCATCTGCTCTTTGAGTGCCAGGCCACTGGTGACTAGCTTTAAGAGTTACTGCTAAAGCAGATCCGATTAAAGAAAAAGTTAAAATTACTGAAGTGAAAATTAAAGATAATTTTCGTAACATGTTATTTCTCCTCATTTGTAATTAGTCTAATTAAATTGAACTTCTTAATGAGAGTCAATATAACCATATGACATTATTTTATTTATGAATGGTCCACTTAAAGATTTATTAGTTGTTGATTTAACAAGGGTTTTGGTCGGTCCATACTGTACAATGATTTTATCTGATCTTGGAGCGAGAGTTATAAAAATTGAAGCTCCTGAAATTGGAGATGACTCGAGGGGATTTGGTCCTTTCATTGAGGATTACTCTGCATATTTTATGTCTTTGAACAGAGGAAAAGAAAGCATAGCTCTCAATTTAAAAAATGAAAATGACAAAAAAATTTTTGAAAAAATTTTAGCAAAGGCAGACATATTAGTTGAAAATTTTAAACCCGGTACTTTAGAGAAATGGGGTTTCGGTTGGAATGAGGTAAGTAAAAAATATCCTAAATTAATTTATGCATCAGCCTCTGGTTTCGGTCAAACAGGACCACTTAAAGAATTACCAGCATATGACATGGTTGTTCAAGGAATGGGTGGATTAATGAGTGTTACTGGACATCCAAATTCAGAACCAACAAGAGTTGGAACGTCAATTGGCGATATTACAGCTGGTTTATTTACAGCTATTGGTATCAATGCAGCTCTATATGATAGGCAAAAAACAGGTAAAGGCACTTTCATTGATGTATCAATGTTAGATTGTCAAATAGCAATTTTAGAAAATGCTATTGCTAGATATCTCTCAAAAAATGAAATCCCAGAGCCAATGGGTTCAAGACATCCATCTATTGCTCCATTTGAAGCTTTTAAAACAAAGGACAGTTTTTTAATTATTGCAGCTGGTAATGACAAATTATTTAAAAGCTTATGTGAAGTTCTTGAAATACCTAATATTGCAACTGATGAAATGTATAAAACAAACTCTTTAAGATCACAAAATATAAATAAACTAAAATTAATTATTGAGGACAAACTTAAGCATAAAAATACAGATGAGTGGATTAAAGTTATGGAAAATTTAAAAATACCATGCGGTCCAATTTTTAATATTAAACAAGCTGTAGAAAATCCGCAAATTAAAGAAAGAAATATGATTGTAAAATCTTTTCATAAGAAAATTGGAGAGTTTAAATCTGCAGGAAACCCTATAAAAATGTCTACTTACAAAGATGAAAAAACAAGGGGAGATATTCCAGATCTTGATGAACACCGAGATAAAATACTTAAAGAATTTAGTTAACTAATATATAAGCTATAAAATTATGATAGATAAAAGAAAATTTTATATAAACGGTCAATGGGTTTCACCAAGTAAACCGAATGATTATGAGGTAATTAATCCTTCAACCGAGGAAGCTTTTGCAACTATATCATTAGGATCAACAGAAGATACTAATGCTGCAGTCTCGGCAGCAAAAAAAGCTTTGGTTAGCTGGAGTGAAAGTTCAAAGGATGAAAGATTAAATTTATTAGAAAAATTACTTTCTATTTATAAAAAAAGATATGGAGAGATGGCGGATGCTATATCTATGGAAATGGGGGCCCCAATGGATTGGGCAACTGACGTGCAAACATCGAGCGGACAATCTCATCTAGAAGATTTTATAAAAAGACTCAAAGAATTTAAATTTGATGAGCAATTTGAACCAAGCTCTAATAATCATATCTGTTATGAACCAATTGGAGTTTGTGGATTAATTACTCCATGGAACTGGCCAATAAATCAAATAGCTTTAAAAGTTGTTCCAGCCTTTGCAACAGGGTGTACGATGATTCATAAACCTTCAGAAATAGCCCCATTGTCAGCAATGTTGTTTGCGGAAATGATAAATGAGGCAGGCTTTCCAGCTGGTGTATTTAATCTTGTTAATGGAGATGGCGCAGGCGTTGGAACGGATATTTCATCTCATCCTGATATTGATTTAGTATCTTTCACAGGATCAACAAGAGCAGGTAAATTAATTTTAAAAAATGGAGCAGATACAATCAAAAGAGTGTGCCTAGAATTAGGTGGAAAAGGTGGAAATATTGTTTTTGCAGACTCCTACCCTAACGCTGTACGAGATGGTATCAGAAACGTAATGAGTAATTCAGGTCAGTCATGTGATGCACCTACAAGAATGCTTGTTGAAAAATCAATTTATAAAAGAGCAGTTAAAGAGGCTGTCGAAGAGGCAAATTTAATAAAGGTAGACCATGCTTCAAAAAAAGGAGATCATATAGGTCCGGTTGTTTCTAAAATTCAATATAATAAAATAATAAACCTTATTCAAAGTGGAATTGACGAAGGAGCAACTCTTGCAGCTGGTGGACCAGAACTACCTAACGGAATGAACAAAGGCTATTTTATTAAACCAACTATTTTTACCGATGTAACAAATGATATGCGTATTGCAAAAGAAGAAATATTTGGTCCAGTTTTATCAATAATACCTTTTGAAACAGAAGAAGAAGCAATTCAAATTGTAAATGAAACCGAGTATGGATTAGGTAATTATTTACAAACCGAAGATAAAGAAAAAGCTAAAAGAGTTGCCAAAAAGCTAAAGGCAGGAACAATTTATGTAAATGGAAACGGTGCAGATCCTGGTGCTCCATTTGGAGGATATAGACAATCAGGAAATGGACGTGAAGGTGGTGTTTGGGGATTACATGAATTTTTAGAAGTTAAAGCTGTAACTGATTGGCCAAAATAATATGATTGGTTATGTTATGGTTGGCACAAATGATTTAGATCAGTCAATTAGGTTTTATGATGAATTGTTAGAAGTTTTAGATTTAGAAAGAACTGAAAAAGATGAAGTGTGCGCTGGATATTCTCAAAAAAATAGCAACGGAAAAATAGAATTTTACGTAACAAAACCATTTAACAAAGAAAAGGCAACAGTTGGTAATGGATCTCAAATTTCATTTCAAGCAAGTTCAAGAGAATTGGTTGATAAGTTTCATGATGTTGGAATTAAGTTGGGAGGTGCTAGCGAAGGATCCGGTGGTGAGAGACCTGAAGGCTCTGGAGTTTACTATTCTTACATTCGTGACTTAGATGGAAATAAAATCTGCGCTTTTACAAATAATCAAAAATAAATGTCATACAATCTTGTTGAGAAAAAATTAAAAGCGAATGGTGTAGTTATTTTAGATGGTGGAAATGGAGGAGAGTTAGAAAGTTCAGGCGCAAAGATGGATAAAGATCTGTGGGCTGGAAAATGCGCAATAGATGACCCAGATAAAATGCTTCATGTACATGAAAAATATATTAATGCTGGTGCAGATATCATTACTTCAAATACCTACGCTATTACACCGATATCAATGAAAGAGTACGGATATGATCAATTTACAAAAACTTGGAATGAAGAAAGTGTAAAATTAGCTATAAAGGCTGCAAACCATTCTAATAGAGAAATAGCTGTTGCAGGATCAGTTTCCACTTCAGGCAGTTGGGATAAACTATCAGAAGAGGATATTAAACCTGGTTTTAATGAACATTTAAAAATTTTAAAAGAAGCAGGAGTAGACCTAATCATTTTAGAGGCGATGACGTCAAAGGATCGAACTGTTGAAAATATTATTGAGTGCTCAAAAGATGTTAAATTACCTATCTGGTTATCTATTTCTTGTGCAATAAATGAAGACGAAAATATTTTAATGCACGGCTATCAAGAAAGCATAACTAATTCGAAAGCAAAGTTTTACGATACTTTGGAAAATTCCCTATCTAAATTTAGTAAAATGCATGAAGGACCAATTTTAGTTGCACATTCAGATATCAAAATTACTGGTGAAGCAGTAAAAATTTTAAAAAAAGTTCACAAAGGAATTGTAGGTGCATATCCAAATAATGGTTACTTTGAAAAACCTCACTGGAAATTAATTGACGATATTTCACCATCTAAATATCTAGAGGAAGCAAAAGATTGGGTATCCAATGGAGCTCAAATTATAGGTGGATGTTGTGGAGTTGGTCCTGATAAAATAAAAGCGGTTTCGATTTTAAAGTAAAAGATAAATTATTTTATATATTTTCAGCTCTTTTTTGAAATGCGTCAGCTATTTTATTTAAACCAAATTGAAAAGATTTAGTCATAATTATATTTAAAAACTTGTTTTTAATTTCAAAATCAACATCAAAAATAACTTCAGTAAAATTATCCTTTTCTACAAATTTCCAATTATTTTCTAAATAATTTAAAGGTCCATCAATATTTGTGACATGTATAAGATCTTGATTTTTTATGTATTTAACATCACTTTTATATGTGTCTACAAAAGGTTTTTTTCCAATTGTTAAATCTGCAATAATATTAACACCATCATCACTTTCTTTTTTATCGTATACTTTTGAGTCTATACAGAATGGAATAAATTCGGGATATTTTTCGATATCTAAAACAAAATTAATAAGTTTATTTTTATCACGCTCAATTAAACGCGTTACAGATGCTTTTGGCATTAATTAATGTTAATTCTATTTTTTTTTAATTTATCAAAGTCTTCATCTGCGTGGTAAGACGACCTGGTAAGAGGTGACGATGTAACTAATAAAAATCCTTTTGATTTAGCAATACTTTCTAAATCTTCAAACTCATCAGGATGGTAATATCTGTTTAATGGAAAGTGTTTATCAGATGGCTGAAGATATTGTCCTATTGTTAAAAAATCTACTTCGGCTGATCGAAGATCATCCATTACTTGAATAATTTCATCTTTAGTTTCACCAAATCCAACCATTAACCCTGATTTAGTGAAAACACTTTTATTAAATTTTTTTGAATTTTTTAACAGCTCTAATGAACCAAAATATCTAGCACCTGGTCTAACTTTTAAGTACAAACTCGGTACAGTTTCAATATTATGATTAAATACATCTGGATTTGCTTCTAACACCCTTTTATAAGCGTCACCTTTTCTTAAAAAATCAGGTGTTAAAACCTCTATTGTAGTATTTGGATTTTTTTTTCTGGTTGAAATTATAACATCATGAAAATGATTTGATCCCCCGTCGTGAAGGTCATCTCTATCAACAGAGGTAATAACTACATGTTTTAAATTTAATTTTTTAACTGCATTAGCAATCTTAATTGGTTCAAATTGATCAAGTTTTTCAGGTTTTCCAGTTTTTACATCGCAGAATGCGCATGCTCTGGTACAAGTATCTCCCATAATCATTAAAGTTGCATGTCTTTTGCTCCAACACTCAGTAATATTTGGGCAATTTGCCTCCTGACATACTGTTACTAAATTATCTTTATTGACTACAGTTTTGGTTAAAAAAAATTCTTTACTATTTAAAAGTTTTGACCTTATCCAATAAGGTTTCTTTTTTATTGGATTTATCGGTTTACTTACTTTTTCAGGGTGCCTTGGTCTAATTTTGTTTGTTGTCATTGTTTATTATATAGGTGGTCTCTCCAGATTTTCCAAATAAAAATTTTTCTCTTATTAAAATTTCTATAAAATCTAAATCTAAATTATCTGTTAATAAGGAGTTTTTGTGCTCTAAATCGCTAATTTTGATTTTCAAATCATTCTCTTTTAATTTTAGTTTCTTGTATAACTCTTGTTTTTCTAAATTTGATAATAATCCTCTTTTACCATCTAACAAATTGAGGAAAAAGTATAAAAAAAGAAATGTGATTATTAGTAAATAGTAATTTTTTTTTATTCTATCAAACATCTTTAAATTGTATTCATTATTGAATATTTTCCAAGTTTTTCCTCTATGCGAATAAGCTGGTTATATTTTGAAACTCTCTCTGATCTTGCTAATGAACCGGTTTTGATTTGATTGGAGTTTGTTCCAACTGCCAGGTCGGCAATAAAGGTATCCTCACTGTCACCTGATCTATGTGAAATAATTGTATTATAACCTATTAATTGTGCAAATTTAATTACTTCAAGTGTTTCTGTTACAGTACCAATTTGATTTAATTTAATTAAAATTGAATTTGCTGATACATTTAAAAATCCAACCTTTAATCTTTCTAAATTAGTTACAAACAAATCATCACCCACTATTTGTACTTTTTGTGTTTTACTTAAAAGTTTAGTCCATGCATTCCAATCATTTTCTCCAAACGGGTCCTCGATTGATTTAATTTTATATTTTTTAATAAGTTGTAAATAATTTTTAATAGATTTATCAACAGAAATAAATTTTGTAGAGTGAATTGAATACTTTTTATTTTTACTTAGTTCATTAGCGGCAACGTCCAAACAAATTGAAATGTCTTTTCCATTTTTAAATCCAGATAAATTGATTGCTTTTACTATAAGTTTTAATGCACTTTCGTTATCATTGATCATTGGTGCGAAACCACCTTCATCTCCTACAGATGTAGAGTGTCCCATTTGTTTTATTAATTTTTTCAAATTATTTATTACTATGAAACACATTCTTACAGCTGCTGAGAAAGACTTTGCCCTATCAGGTCTAATCATAAATTCCTGGATTCTAAGTCCATTATTTGCATGAGCACCCCCATTAATTATATTCATTAATGGATATGGGAGCTTATAATTACTTTTAACTAGAAAATTTTTATACAAAGGTATTTTTTTTATTTTTGCTGATAATTTTTTTGCAGCCATAGAAACAGCCAATATGGTATTAGCACCTATTTTTTTTTTATGTTTGGTGCCATCTAATTTTATTAAAATATGATCAATTCTCTCTTGATTATGAATATTTTGATTTTTTAATTTTTTTGAAATTATTGTGTTAATATATTTAATAGGAATAAAAACACTTTTACCAAGATATTTTTTATTATTGTTATCTCTTTTTTCAAATGCCTCGTATGTTCCAGTGGATGCTCCAGATGGACAGATAGAACTTGAGCTTAAATTTTTAACAAATATCTCTGCTTCAACTGTTGGGTTACCTCTGCTATCAAAAACTTGTCTTGCAACAACTTTCGTAATTTTGCTCATTAATTTTTTTTAATTAAATTATCTATTTCTACAATTTGGTTGATTAAATCGTCTAGTTTATCTAGTGGCACCATGTTTGGTCCATCTGATGGAGCGTTATCAGGATCTTGGTGGGTTTCTAAAAAGATTGCGGCTATTCCTACAGCAACAGCAGCTCTTGATAAATATTCAACAAATTCTCTTTGTCCTCCACTTTTGTCACCCTGGCCTCCAGGTTGTTGAACAGAATGTGTTCCATCAAAAACTATTGGATAACCATTTTTTGCCATTATTGGTATTGACCTCATATCAGACACCAGTGTGTTGTAACCAAAGCTGGCTCCTCTCTCAGTTACAAGAATTTTTTCATTACCACTTTCAGATATTTTTTTTGTAACATTGACCATATCCCATGGAGCTAAAAATTGACCTTTTTTAACATTAATAACTTTTTTTGTTTTCGCAGCAGCAACTAATAGATCGGTTTGTCTACAAAGAAATGCTGGAATTTGCAAAACATCTACATGAGGCGCAACAATTGAACATTGATCTTCATTATGAATATCTGTTAAAACTGGAATATCGCTCTCTTTTTTAATTTTATCAAAAATTGGTAAAGATTTCTCTAAACCAGCGCCCCTTTTTCCCTGCAAACTTGTTCGATTAGCTTTATCAAATGATGTTTTGTAAATTAAACCTATTTCGTATTTGTCCGTAATTTCCTTAATTTTACCAACCATGTCCATTGCGTGTTGCTCTGTCTCCAATTGGCATGGACCAGCGATTAAACAAATTTTATTTTTGTTTGAAATTTCAATTCCGTTACAATTTACGATTTTATTTTGCATAATTAGACTTGCTTGCTTTAATAAAGGATGAAAATAAAGGATGAGGATCCAAAGGTCTAGATTTAAATTCAGGATGAAACTGAACACCAATAAACCATGGATGATTTTTTAATTCAATAATCTCAGGTAATTTTTTGTCAGGTGACATTCCAGAGAAAATTAAACCGTTTTTTTCAAATTTATCTCTCAAATTATTGTTTACTTCGTATCTATGACGATGCCTTTCTTTAATTTTTGTTGATTTATATATTTTTTTTATGGCAGAATTATTTTTAAGCAAAGCATCATATAAACCAAGCCTCATTGTGCCACCTAAATTTCTATCTGTACCTTTTATAATTAAACCGTCTTTGCTCCACTCATTTATTAATCCGATTACTGGATAAATTTTTTTATCAATTTCAGTTGATCCTGCGTTTCTGATTTTAAGCACATTTCTAGCAAATTCTATAACTGCCATTTGCATTCCAAAACAAATACCTAAAAAAGGTATTTGTTTTTCACGTGCATACTTAATACAGGCTATCTTACCTTCTGTACCTCGCTTTCCAAAACCTCCTGGTATCAATATACCAGATACATGTTTTAATTTTTCTCTTATATTGTTTGATTTTAATTTATCTGATTCAATTCTTATTAAATTAATTTTAACTTTGTTCTCAATTCCACCGTGTGTTAAAGCTTCATCTAAAGATTTGTAAGCATCTTTTAAGTTCACATACTTCCCGATTATTGCAATATTAACAGTTTTTCTTGTATTTAAAACTGTACTTGTAATTTTTTTCCAAGGTTTAAGATTTGGTTTTCTCTTAGATTTTAAATTAAAGTATTTAAGAACTTGTTTATCTAATTTCTGATTAAAAAAACTTATAGGTGCTTCATAAATGGTTTTAACATCAACAGTTTCTATTACATTTTCTATTTCCACATTGCAAAACAGCGATATTTTTCTCTTTTGATCAATTGGGATAGATTGTTCTGATCTACATATAACAATATCAGGTTGAATACCTATGCTTCTTAACTCTTTTACAGAATGTTGTGTAGGTTTGGTTTTTATTTCGTCAGAGGATTTCATAAATGGAACTAAAGTTAAGTGAATAAATAACGATTTAAGTTTTCCATTCTCATTTGAAAATTGTCTAATAGCTTCTAAGAAAGGTAAGCTTTCTATGTCACCAACAGTTCCACCAATTTCACATATTACAAAATCTTCATTTGTAATATCTTTCTTGATAAATTCTTTAATCCTATCAGTTACATGTGGGATAACTTGTACAGTTTTTCCAAGATATCCACCTTTACGTTCTTTTTTTATAATGTCAGAATAAATTCTTCCTGTAGTTATATTGTCTGACTGTTTAGAAGAAATATCTGTAAATCTTTCATAGTGTCCTAAATCTAAATCTGTTTCTGCGCCATCATCAGTTACAAAAACTTCACCATGTTGAAATGGACTCATAGTGCCTGGATCAACATTTAAATATGGATCCATTTTTCTAATACGTACTTTATAGCCTTGTGATTTTAATAAATATCCAAGTGATGCAGAAGATAATCCTTTTCCTAAAGATGAAACCACGCCGCCGGTTACGAATATATATCGCGCCATGGAATTATCTTATAGACTGATTATTTATAAATGAAAAGTACTAATTATTATTTTGTGGTATTTTTGGTGCATCATCTGCATTTTCTTCAATTTTATCAATTACAGATGTTGTCGGAGTAAGTTCTCCCCTGGAAATAATTGTTAAACCAAGACTACAGATGATAAATAATGTTGCAATAATCGATGTTGCTTTAGTTAAAAAATTTCCTGCTGATCTTGAAAACATAAAATTATCTTGGGATACACCTATTCCAAGAGCTCCTCCCTCTGACTTTTGGAGCAAAACAAGCACAACAAGAATTGCAGCAAGAATAATATTTAGAATTAAAAGTATGTTTTCCACGAGGATTAATTAGACGTTTTTTTTATTATATCAATGAATTTTT
>CACHTB010000007.1 GCA_902582735.1 uncultured Pelagibacteraceae bacterium | reverse complement strand
AATTGTTTTAGTCTCTCGGCTGATTTATCAACTATATGAACTTTTGCTCTCATTCCTGTTGCAATAATCGCTGCATTCTCTCCAACAACACCTCCACCTAGAATAACTACATTGCCAGGTTCTCCACCAGGCGCACCTCCAAGTAATATCCCTCTTCCTTTTTGATTTTTCTCTAGGCAATGTGCTCCAGCTTGAACGGACATTCTACCTGCAACTGCACTCATTGGTGCAAGTAATGGAAGTCTTCCATTATTATCTGTGACTGTTTCATAAGCTATACAAACTGAATTAGAGTCTATGAGTCCTTGTGTTAACTCTTTTGCTGCAGCTAAATGTAAGTATGTAAAAACTATTTGATTTTCTCTAATCATTTTTACTTCATTCAATAGAGGCTCTTTAACTTTAACAATTATTTCTGCATCGTTAAAAATATCATCTACTTTTTCTATAATTTTTGCTCCAGCAGATTTATATTGATCATTTTCAAAACCAGCTTCAAAACCACCATTTTTTTCTATTAACACTTCATGACCATTAGAAGTTAAAGTTTTTACACTTTCTGGGGTCAGTCCTATACGATTTTCTTGAGGTTTTATTTCCTTAGGAACACCAATTTTCATGAAGGTGAATTAATTTTTTTTGCTTTTTGAATAGTTTGATATTCCAGTTCTTAGTTTTTCAATAATTTCGTCTATATGTTTTTTTTCACAAATAAACATTGGAGCGATAATTAAACAGTCACCAGTTGCTTTAAAATTTACACCTGCTTCATAACAATGTTTAAAACATGTAAATCCAGCTGCCCCAGGCTTTTTGCCTGCTCTCATATCAATTCCACCCATCATTCCATATCCTCTTATATTATCCACTTCATCTAAATCTTTAAGAGACATCAAACCTTCTTGAAAATACGGACTCATTTCTTTTGCTCTATTAAATATATCGTCTTTCTCAAATATATCTTGCACTGCTAAACCTGCGGCTACTGAAATTGGAATTCCAGAATACGTATATCCATGAAATAATTCTATTGTTCCTTTGGGTGCGCCATCCATTATTGAGTCGTAAATTTCCTCCTTACATGCAACTGCACCTAATGGTGATATACCGTTCGTAGTTGCTTTTGCCATTGTGATTATATCTGGTGTTACACCGTACTCTTGAGATGCAAATGGTGAACCTGTTCTTCCCCACCCTGTAATAACCTCGTCAAAAATTAAAATTATACCGTGCTTATCGCAAATCTCTCTTAGTCTTTGTAAGTATCCTTTTGGTGGAACTAAAGTTCCAGTTGATCCAGCAATTGGTTCTACAATACATGCAGCAATATTTTCTCCTCCAAAGTTTGTACAAATTCTCTCTAAATCATCAGCTAACTCTGCGCCTGTCTCTGGCTGACCTGAAATAAATTTATGTTCTGGTAAATGTGTATGTCTCATATGAACTACACCTGGCATTAATACACTTGCAAATGTTTTAACATTATTGATCATACCACCAACAGATGTCGCTCCAATATTCATTCCATGGTATCCTCTTTCTCTACCGACAAATCTAAAACGATTACCTTCTCCTCTAGATTTATGGTACGCAATTGCAATTTTAATTGCTGTTTCAACTGCAGTTGATCCACAAATCGTATAAAAAATTCTATTTAAATTTCCTGGAGTATGTTTTGCAATTCTTGTTGCAAGTTCAAACGAACCTCCAAAACCTTGTTGAAATGGTTGAGCGTAATCAACAGTTTTTAGTTGTTTAGTTATTGCATCTATAATTTCTTGCCTTCCATGTCCTAAGGGATTGCAAAATAATCCAGAGCTTGCATCAATTTGAGTTTTTCCATGGTGGTTTTTTAAATAGACTCCTTTTGCTTCAACTATTAATCTTGGATTTTCTTTAAAGTCCTTATTGGATGTAAATGGCATCCAATGTTCATTTAATGAATTTGGAATGTTTGGTTTTTCTGAACTCATAAATTTTTAAAAAAAGTAAGTTTTTATCCTCATAGACTAATTCATTTTAATTGGACAGAAAATAAATATACCATACAACTCAAAGTTGTCTAAGTTTTTAATGTCACCCCTAACGCATAATTCATCATTTACATCAATCTTATAATGAACTTAAATACGCGAAGTAAATTAAATTTAATTACAGGAGAAATAATGAAAAAAATAATTAGTTTTATTTTAGGAAGTATATTTGCTCTAAACCTTGCAATTACTGCCGCTAATTCAGCAGCGAACGTTGTTAGAGTTGCATACTTTTTAGAATGGCCAAGTCCTAATTTAGAAGACATGCAAAAAAAGAATTTTGCAAAAGCTCTTGGAGTGCCAGTTAAATGGACAAATTTCACTAACGGTGGTGCAATGACTGATGCAATGTTAGCTGGAGATATTGATATTTCTTATTCACAAGGACTAGTTCCTTTCATCAATGCTGTAAAATCAAAAGCTCCAATTAAGCTTGTTGATATTGCAATGGAGTATGGAATGGGTGGAACTACGTGTGTAACATCGAACGCTTCAGGTATTACAAAAGCAAATGCAACAGAGTTGGAAGGCAAAAAAGTTGCTGTTCCACTTGGAACAATGGCTGAATATGTTTTTGATGAAAGTATGAAAGTTGTTGGAGCTGACAGAGGAAAAATGGACATCATTCAAATGGACCCAGAAGAAGGTGCTGCTGCATTAGTAAGTGGCGATGTTGTAATGGCATGTTTATTTGGTGGTAACTCAATCAAGGCTGCAACTGCAGTTGGATCAAGACTTTTAACTGTTCAAGAAGCAAGAGATGCTGGTATTTTAGGAATAGATATCACGTCAGTAACAGATAAATTTATGAAAGAAAACCCTGGAATGTTAAGAACATTCATCGAAGTAACTCATGAAGCTAATGACAGATATAGAGCTGGTAAAAGCGATATGAATTCTATGTCAAAGGCATCTGAGATGAAAGTTGCAGACATGAAAGAAACTTTAGGTGGTTTCAAATTTTTAACTCCAGAAGAAACTAAACAATCTATGGAAAGTGGTAATCTTGATGCCTTCTTAAAAGGTATGGGAACACCAGACGGAGCAGTAGATACAAGTTTCTTACCACTATAATTTTGTAAGGTAAAATATCTAATAGGCGCCAATTTTTAATTGGTGCCTATTTTTTTTGAAAAAATTCTAATATAAAGTCATTGAATGAGCGATCTAGTTTCTGAAAATCTAAACATGATTTTTAAAAGCCCCAAAGGGGAAACTGTTCATGCATTAAAGGATGTAAGTTTTACTCTTAAAAAAGGAGAACTACTAACTGTATTAGGCCCATCTGGTTGTGGAAAAACAACTTTATTAAATATTACTGCAGGATTTTTAAGACCAACCTCAGGAAAAATAACCTTAAATAATAATGAAATAGATGGACCAGGAGTTGAAAGGGGTATGGTATTTCAACAAGGTGCATTGTTCGAATGGTTAACAGTTGCAGAGAATGTGAACTTTGGATTGAGGATGAAAAAAGAGGATCCAAATATTACTTTAGAAAAAGTTGATGAATGGCTTGATATAGTTGGTCTTAAAGGATTTGGAAATACTCCTACCTACCAGCTATCAGGTGGAATGCAGCAAAGAGTTGCTCTAGCAAGATGTTTAATTAATGATCCAGATTTAATTTTAATGGATGAACCATTAGGCGCTTTAGATGCATTAACTCGAGAAAAGATGCAGTCTTTAGTTTTAAAGATTTGGAAGGAAACGGGAAAAACAATTATATTGATTACTCACTCAGTTGAAGAGGCCTTATTACTAGGTGAAAGACTTTATGTAATGGCACCAAGACCAGGAAGAATACACAAAGAGTACAATCTTCCTTTTGCAGAGATGGGTTTAAAAGAAGATTTAAGGGAAATTAAAAAAAATAAAGATTTTTCATCTAAAAGAGAAGAAATCCTATCTATGATTTGGGATATGGAAGAAGAAATTATGGGGAAAGATAATTAAATGTTAACCCAGTTTACAACAATACTAATATTTGTAGCGATAATTGGATGTATTCTTTACGGAAGAAGATTAATAAAAACTGAAAAAGTTGATGCAGTTTTTGGAAACCCTGAAAGAGCAAAAGGTGGCAAACATTGGATTGTTGTAGGCAGTAGCGCAATCTTATTAGTCTGGTTGTATTATTCTTGGGATATAGCAAAAGGGTTTTACCCAAAGTCTGCAAATGAGTTATGCCAGGTGGCAAAAATCAACGAGTCATTGATGGGTTTAAAATATCAATTTCCTATTGAAGAAAGAGAGTTCAAAAGTACCTCAATTATTAAAATCGAAAATAAAAATCTTAAAAATATAGCTAATGAAATTCAAAATTCAAATGATCTAAATGATCAGCAAAAAAAGATATTGATTAGATTTATTGATAAAACAACCCAGCTCATTCCTTTGCTTACAAATAATAATTTAATGGAAATGGATACAAAAATTAAGATTAAAGAAATGACTGAGGAAATTAAAATTTTGAGCTCAAATTTTAAAAAAAAAGATTATCCATTTGAATCTGAGGAAGAAAAAAATGAGAGACTCAAAGCTGTCTTGGAACAAGGTGGATGGGGTATTACTACTGTAAGAACTGGAACTGGATCTATAGAAAATACACTTGAAGTTCCATTAGTCCCTGGAACAAATAGAGGTTTAAAATTTCATGCGGCAGCAGCAGAACTTAAAGTGATAAGTGACAAATTTTTTAAGTTAAGAAATCATAACTCATATTTTAAAACTTCAATTAAAGAATTAAAAAATGAAATCAAGGCGTACAGAAAAAGTTTAGATGATAGTGAGGAAATAGCATCAACATATGCAAAAAATATTGTAAAAATAGCAAGAAGAATAGAATTTGCTAGCATATATCCTCCAACAGCTCTTAATGAGATGAAAGATGCAATAATTGAATTTGATAATCTTCAAAAATCTGAACAAGGTGGATTGAGATTAATTGACGTACTTTTGTTTCCTGCAGGAACAATAGTTGCGAGTGGTCCAAGTTGCTCTGAACAAGGTTCAGGTAGATGGCTACCTAAGCCATCTGATACCTTCAACAAATTTATTCTCATGTCTAAACCAAGTGTTGGATATAAAAATATTCCATTGCTTTGGATCGAAATGGTTGATGTTAGTTCTATGATTGGTTTTATTCTTCCAGATTGGATTGCAGATGTTTTACCTGGTGAGTATCCAGTTCATACTAAAGATGGAATTGTAAAGGAAAATTTTAAAAGCAAAGTATTAAAACTAGTAACAGGTGATTTTAAATTATTTAAAGTTCCTGTTCCGTACGGACATATTTGGGACTCTTTTTTAAGAGTATTTTTAGGATTAGTTTTTGGAATTATAATAGGAGTGCCTTTAGGTTTGTTTATGGGTCTAAACAGGTTTGCTAAAGGATTTTTTGATCCCTTAATTGAATTATATAGACCTGTACCTCCTTTAGCCTGGGCACCTTTAATAATTTCAGTTTTGGGAATTGATAATACTGGTAAAGTTTTTCTATTATTTATGGTTTCATTATCGATAATGATAATATCAGCTAGAGCTGGGGCATCAGGTACCCAGTTATCAAAAATTCATGCAGCACACTCTTTGGGTGCTTCTAAAAAACAAATTTTAAGACATGTTATTTTCCCTAATTCTCTTCCTGAAATATTAACCGGTATAAGAGTTGCTGTTGGTATGTGTTGGGGTACTTTAGTAGCTGCAGAGTTTTTAGCTGGTACAACTGGTATTGGTTTTGTTGAAAACGTTGCTAAAAAGTACTTTCAGTATGAGGTAATTTGGATCACAATATTTATAATGGGAATGTTAGGTCTTTTGTTTGATATTACTCTTAGAAAAATTATCGATAAAACTATACCTTGGAGAGGTAAAGGCTAATCTAAAAAATTTACTTCATGGATAAAAATAAAATATTAGAGTGGCTAGGCGTTATAACTGCTATTATTTATTCACTTCTTGTTGCTCTAAACATTGGTGCTGAATTTCTAGGTTTTGCCCTATTATTAATTTCTGCAATTTTAATCGGTTTGTGGGCATATTTAGGAAAACATAGGGGAATTTTACTACTTCAAATTTTTTATGCTACTGCAGGTATCATTGGAATGTTTAGGTGGTTTTAATGAAAAAAGAAAATTTAGAAAAATTACTAATTAAAGTATTTATAAAATATAAATTAAGCAAACCACACGCAAAGATATGTTCAGATGCATTAGTTAATGCAGAATTAGTTGGTGCAACAAGCCATGGAGTTTCTAGATTAAAAATGTATTGTGACAGAATAAATAAAAAATTAATTAATCCAAAGCCGAACTTTAAAATTAAAAAAATATCCCAATCTATAATGCAAATTGATGCTGATGACAGCATTGGTTTTGTAGCTGCTGATATTGGGATTAAAAAAGCAATTGAGAACGCAAAAAAAACAGGATTTGGTTTAGTTGGAATTAAAAGAAGTGGTCATTACGGGTTATCAGGATATTACGCTGAACAAGCTGTCAAAAAAAAATTTTTAACATTAATTTTTACTAATGCTCCCCCTGCTATAGCCCCACATGGTGCATTAAAATCTTTATTCGGAACAAATCCAATTTGTTTTGGAACTCCCACCTCTTCAAAAATTCCCTTTATATTAGATACATCTGTATCAATGATAAATAGAGGAAAAATTAGAGTTGCAGCAAGAACAGGGTCTAAAATACCTGAAGGGGTTGCATTAGATAAGTATGGAAGACCAACAACAGATGCAGCTAAAGCTCTTAAAGGTGTGCAGTTACCTATAGCTGGATTTAGAGGATCAGGTTTAGCTTGGATGGTTGACATTTTAAGTGGTGTTTTTACTGGAGGAAATCATGGAGGAAAAGTAAAAGATCCATTTGATGATTTTTCAGGTCCTCAAAATATAGGTCATTTATTTATTGTTATGAAGTCTAATTTATTTGTAAAAAATTTTAATTCAAGAATTAAAGAAAATATAAGAAGAATTAAAAAACTCCCAAAACTTAAAAATGTTAGAGAAATTATGTATCCAGGACAAAATAAGTTTACTAGATATAAAAATAATATTAATAAAGATATTAAAGTTACTGATGATGTTTTGAAAGATATTGAATATCTTTTAAACTAAGTTGCAACAAAAAATAAAAACGCGACAATACTTAAAAATAAACCAGTCAAAACTCTATTTTCAATTTTTTTACTTTTTTCTTTAATTTTAAGTCTATTTTTCAACTTATTTATGCAAATCTTTGATTTAATTTTTTTTGTGTGATGAACCTCTTTTAGTTCAGTGTTTGGCGTTTTTAGATTAGATACATTTGCACTTGGTCCATTGGGGTCTAATTTAGAATTGATTAAAATTTTAGGATTTAATTTTGTTAAAGTTTCGGTACTCATCTAGTATTTCTCAAAATGAGATTTAGTCAGAAAAATTCTAATTGCTCAAGGCTTTTTTGAACAAATAAGCTCATTTTGGGTCTTAGAAGCGATTGACCCTAATTTACTTTTCCTAACAGTAATACAAATATTATTGATGTGACAAACATGATCAACGCATAAGATGCCGTTGGTATTAAATAAATTACATCATCAAATAGCTGGGTAGATACAAATACTGCTAAAGTTCCATTTTGAAGACCACATTCTAAAGAAATACATTTTCTTTGTGCAATGCCACTTGCAAAAATTTTTGCAATATAAAATCCTAAAGTCATCATTGTCATGTTTAAGATCAATGTTATGATGCCTGCTCTTGATAAGTATGTAATTATATTTTCCCACTCTTCTATCCAGATAGATATAAAAACAACGATAAAAAGTATTAAAGAAATTTTCTCAATTAAGGCTGTTCGTGTAATTATAAATTCATTAGCTAACTTCCTTATTAACATTCCAATTAACACAGGTAATGTTACTACCAAAAACATTTTTATTGAAATACCACTCATAGAAATTTGTTGAGTAATATAATTTATATTTAATAGATCAGCAGACTGAATAACAATAAATGGAACTGTTAAAATACTCAATAAACTTATAATTGCTGTCAATGAAACCGAGAGAGCTACATCACCATTTGCAAATTTTGTAAGAATATTCGATGTAACTCCTCCTGGTGCTGCAGCAATTATCATTACTCCTAAAGCTAATGCTGGTTGAACATTTAAAATTTTTATTAAAACAAAAGCAATTATAGGAAGTAATATTACTTGGCAAATCAATCCAACTAAAAAATCTTTTGGTTGTTTAATTACTCTTGTAAAATCACTCGTTGTAAGACCTAATCCCAATGTTAACATAATTAATGCCAGAGCAATTGGAGCAATTTTTGTTACAACTTCCATATTTCTGACATTATCAAAAAATAAATGATATGTTAGTTTTTTTTAATTTTGATATAAGATTTCAAATGCTTTCAGATAAATCAACAGTATGTCCAAATAATCTCCTAGATATTGCTCACCAAAAAAAAGGAGTAAGGGTTGCTATAGTAAATGCTGGAAAAACTTTGCCAATGATTTCAGCGATGGACGCGGTAAAAGAAAAATTGATTGTACCAGTTTTAATTGGTGACGAAACTGAAATTAAAAAATCTGCAGAGGATATAAAGTTTGATATATCTGAATATGAGATAATAGACGAACCAGTAGAAAATAATACTGCCAAGATTGCAGCAAAACTTGCTTCAGAAGATAAAATTAAAATAATTGTTAAAGGACATATTCATACAGATGTTTTGATGAAAGAAGTTTTAAAGCGAGAGTATGGTTTGTTAAGCAAAAAAAGGCTTAGTCATATATGGCACATGACATTAGAAAAAGATGATAAACCACTTATAATTACAGATGGAGCATTAAATGTTAATCCAAATGTTAAAACTAAAATGCACATTTTAAGAAATGTAATTGATTTTTGTCATCGTATAAATATTCCAAAACCAAAGATATCAATTTTGTCAGCAACTGAAGAAGTATTGGATAGTATGCAAAGTTCTCTTGATGCAAAAGAGATTACAAATTTAGCTGCAAAAGAGGGTTTTAATGCTGACATTTTTGGTCCTTTGGCTTTTGATAATAGTGTATCTAAAAAGTCAGCAGGTATTAAAGGTATAAAAAATATTGTTGCTGGAGATGCAGATGTTTTATTAGTTCCAAATGTTGAGACTGGAAATGCGCTAGTAAAAATGATGATATATTTCATGGGAGCCTGTGCGGCAGGTGTTGTGGTTGGGGGCAAAGTTCCAGTTGTAATTACAAGTAGATCAGATGATGCAACTGCTAGATTAGCCTCAATAGCTGCTGCAGTAGTTGCGTTAGATTAAATTATCAAGAAAATTAATAAAAAATATCTTTGTTGAAATGAGTATTTTAATACATTAAATAACTTGATCAAAATACTCATCAATGACAATTAAATACCTTAAAAAATCTCCTAAAACATCCTCAACTGACGATAATAAAACAAGGGATATTGTTCAAAATTTACTTAATGACCTAGAGAAATCTAAAGAGGAAGGTTGTAAAGAATTAACAAAAAAATTTGACAGATATGAAGGTGAAATAATTGTATCCAAAGATAAAATTGAGGAAATAAAAAAAAATTTAGATCAAAAAACAAAGGATGATATTAAATTTTCTTATGAAAGAGTAAGAAAATTTGCTGAGGCTCAACTTAAAAACTATGGAAATGATTTCGAAGTTGAATTATCTGATGGTTTGTATGCTGGTCAAAAATTAGTTCCTGTTAATACTGCGGGTTGTTATATTCCAGGTGGAAGATATGCTCATATAGCTTCGGCAGTTATGAGTGTAACGACTGCAAAAGTTGCTGGAGTAAAAAATGTAATTGCATGTAGTCCACCAAAAACTGAGGTGGGAGCCCACCCCACTATTATATATACTGCTGATTTGTGTGGTGCAGATGTTATTTTAAATTTAGGCGGAGTTCCTGCTATCGCTGCAATGACATACGGTTTATTTGGTAATGCTCCAGCAGATATTTTAGTTGGTCCAGGTAATCAGTTTGTAGCTGAAGCAAAAAGAATTTTATTTGGAAGGGTTGGAATAGATTTATTTGCTGGTCCCACAGAAATTGGAATTATTGCAGATGAAACTGCTGATCCTGAGATAGTTGCGGTAGACTTAGTTGGGCAAGCTGAACATGGTTACAATTCTCCTTGTTGGTTATACACTACAAGTAAAGAGCTTGCTGAAAAAGTGATGAAAAGAGTTCCTGAATTAATTTCAGAGTTACCTGAATTACCAAGAACTAGTGCGGAGGCTGCATGGAAAGATTATGGTGAGGTAATTCTTTGCGATACTGACGATGAAATGGTTAGGATAAGTGATGAATATGCTCCAGAGCATCTTGAGGTTCAAACAAAAAATTTAAAATGGTTCCATGACAGACTAACGAATTATGGATCCCTATTTGTTGGTGAAGAAACAACAGTAGCTTACGGAGACAAATGTTCCGGAACAAATCATATTTTACCAACTAAAGGAGCAGGTAAATATACAGGGGGATTATTTGTTGGAAAATTTATAAAAACACTAAGCTTCCAAAGAATGACAAAAGACTCAACAAAACTTGTGGGTGCTGCTGCAGCAAGAATTTCTAGATACGAAGGTATGGAAGCTCATGCACGAACCAGCGATGTGAGATTAAGAAAATACGGATTTTCTAATTAAAAAATTTTAAAATTTCAAAAATCACATAAATTGAAATTAAGGTCATTATTAAAGAAATAATCCATTTTATTATAACCCAAGCCCTTACGTTATTAAGATATTTTGAAAAATAATTTGCTAAATATCCCAATAAGTAGAAAAATAAAAAAGAAGCAATAGAACCTCCAATACCAAAATAAATTTTATAATTAATTGGGAAATTTTTTGAAAAATTACCAAGAAAAAAAACTGTGTCAGAATAAACATGTGGATTTAAATAAGTAAAAGCGAGTGTTTTTAATATAATTTTTTTTCTCTCATCATGTTTCCGATCTTTATCTATTTCTATGTTTTTAAATTTTTCAGAAATTTTTGTGTAAATAAAATAAATTAAAAATATTAATAATAAAATATTGAAAACTAATTCAGTTATTTCATTAAAAAATGTTCCAAGATATTGAAATAGAAAAATTCCTAAAAAAATCAAAATTGTATCTGATACTGAACAAATCAAACATATTAGAAAAATATGTTGTTTCTTAATACCTTGCTCTATTACAAAGATATTTTGTGGTCCTATTGCTAATATTAAACTTAAACTGGTTATAAAACCTAAAATTAAAAAACTCATTATTTCTTATCTGCATTAATTATTGATAAAATAATGAGAATTAAAAAAGGAATACAAAATAAGTTAACTGTTTTCCAGCTTGCAATAGAAATAAGTATACCGGCTAACAAACTTGCTAAAGCCATGGAAGAGAAAACTAATAAATCATTAAATCCTTGAGCTTTAAATTTTTCTTCAGGTTTATAAGTTGTGACTAATAAGCTTGTGCCAGATATAAATAAAAAGTTCCATCCTATACCTAAAAAAATCAGACTTATAAAATAGTTTAAAAAAGATGGTTGAAAGAAAGATAATAAAATTGTGAAAAAATAGAATAAGACACCTAAATACATCATATTACTATAACCAAACTTTTTGATTAAATTTCCGGTAACTAACGAAGGTAAAAACATTGCCAAAACATGAAATTGAAGAACTATTCCTGTTTTTTCTAAACTTAACTGATGCACAATATGCATACTTATTGGAGTTGCTGTCATTAAAAAAGACATTACTGCATATGCAAATGCAGCAGAGGTAATTGCTTGTAAAAATTTTGGATCTGAAAAAAATTCTGAGTAATTTCTTGAGTTATTTTCCTTATTTGAAACAAAAGAAATTTCTCTAATATCCTTAAAAAAGAATAATAAAAATGAAGGTATTAATGTTAAAACTGCTAAAGTTAAATATGAACCTACATATAAATAATCACTTACAAAATTTTTAGTATAATTTGCAAAACCAATTCCAAGAAAAGCAGCAACTATTCCAGCTAATAATAATGATGAAATAGCTTTAGGCGCTTTTTCCTTTTCTACACTTTCTGCTGCAGCAAAACGATATTGATGAGTAAATGCCATTGTGGCACCTAAAATAAATTTAGCAAAACAAAAAATAAAAAAACTTTCTATCATTATTGCATAAGCACCGATCAAACAAGAAATTGAACCAGCTACAGAAGCAAAAATAAATCCAAGCCTTCGTCCAATAATGCTCATTATCTTAGCAGCAAAAATTGTAGCTGCTGCTGTTCCAACAACATAAATTGATGGAGGAAGTGTAGAAAGTGTTTTTATAGAACTTAAGTCTGATCCAATAATACCACTTATAAAAACTGTTACGGTTGCGGCTGTAAAACCAAATACTTGGCTTAAAATAAGTAAGAAAAGATTTCTATTCATCTATAGTGTTATTACTTGCATAAATTAAATTAAAATATAGTTCTACTAATTAATATATATAGATAAATTAGCTTTTATGATTGGTATTCTTGGAGGAATGGGAACGCAGGCAGGTTTAGATTTTTGCAGCAAGCTTGCAAAATTATATAGAGGAAAACTGGATCAACAGTACCCTATGTTTATTCTTTACAACAAGTCTAATACACCAAAAAGACCTGAGAACTTAAAAAAATATTACAATGTGCTAAATGAGTTGATTAAGGGTTGTAAACTGCTATCCAAAAATAAATGTAAATTTATTGTTATGCCTTGTAACACTGCACATTATTGGCATCAAGATATTCAAAAAAAAATTAAAATTCCCTTATTAAGCATGCCCAGGGAAGTTTTTAATTATACAAAAAAAACTTGTAAAAAAAATACGAAAATAGGAATCCTTTGTACTGAAGCAACATTGAAAACAAAAGTTTACCATCAATATTTTGATAAAAAATATGATTTTATAAGTCCAACTAAAAATTTACAAACAAGCTCTGTAAACAAATCTATTAAATATGTAAAAATGGGTAAAGTAAAAGAGGCAGAGAAAGTTTTAAGACCAGCCGTTAATCAATTAATTAAAAAAAAATGTAAAAAAATTATATTAGGTTGTACAGAACTTCCTATAGCTTTATTTGCATATAAATCTTTTAAGAAAGCAAAAGACTCTAAGTTGTTTATTGATCCAAATCTTTTATTGGCCCAAGTATGTATGAAAAAATACAAAAATAACTAAATTTTTTTATTACAAACTAAATATAACTTTCTAGGAAACTTTCCTTCATCAAATTTTTCAATAAATAAATTTTTAAAACCATCTAGAAGACTATTTATTTTATTCTCAGAAAAAAAATGAATAATAAATCCATCGATTTCAAATAAATCTTCACCCCTATGAATCCCTTTTTTGAAATCTCCATCTTCTGTATTTCTAACAGTATAAATATTCAAACCTCCAGGTTTAAGAATTCTTTTAATCTCATTATTTAAATTTATTAATTCAAGATTTGTTAGAGCCATACAATAAAGCATATGAGAATAACAAACTTCTACCGTGTTATCTTTAAAAGGTAAGCTACTCCTCACATCAAACTTCATAGTACGGATAAATGAATATAAATTTAATTGTTTAATTTTTTTGTCAATTATTGATATACCATTTTGACTATAATCAAGCGCAGTAACCTTGATTGAATTTTTTGCAAAAAATATTGTGTCTCTACCTAATCCAGCTCCAAGTTCGATAATGTTTGAAAAATTGTTCTCTTTTAATATGGGTAGGGTTTTTTCAGCTGAATAACTTTGATCTAAACCAAACATCTCAGGCTTATTTGAGAAATTAGTCTCCCAATGCTGAGATTGTTGGTTTAAAATATTCTTATCCAAATTATTTAGAAGGATCTGGAACCTTCCTTAAATATGGTTTAACCGTCTCCCATCCATTTGGATATATTTTTTTCGCTTCATCATCTTTAACAGCTGGTAAAATAACTACATCTTCACCTTTTTTCCAATTAGCAGGAGTAGCTACTTTATGTTTTGCTGTTAATTGCATTGAATCTATTGCTCTCAAAATTTCCAAAAAGTTTCGTCCTGTTGCCATTGGGTAAGTAAGATATAAACCAATTCTTTTATCAGGTCTTATTACAAAAATAGTTCTAACTGTTTCATTATCAACAGCAGTTCTACCCATAGATGTTGTTCCTGCATCACCTTCCAACATATTAAATAATTTAGCAACTTTTAGGTCTTCGTCCGCAATTATTGGATAGTTTGGTTTTGAACCTGACACATCTTTTATATCTTCTAACCATTTATTATGGTCATCAACTCCGTCTACACTAAGACCTATCACTTTCACGTTTCTTTTGTCGAACTCATCTTTCATTAAACCTAAAGCTCCAAGTTCAGTAGTACAAACTGGTGTAAAATCTTTTGGATGTGAAAATAATACACCCCAGCTGTCACCTAACCACTCGTGAAAAGAGATATCTCCCTCTGTAGTTTTAGCCTGAAAATCAGGACACATACTATTTATTTTTAACATTGTTTCTCTCCTTATTATAAAATTATTATATGAAAAATTGTTTTATGAAGCAAACTTTTAAGAGATTGATCAACTTTAAATTCAATTTTTAATAACTATATAGGAAGACTAATGAGTGACTTTTTACAATCAATTATTGATAGAGATCCAGCAGCGAAATCCAAATTAAGTTTAATATTGACTTATCCAGGTGTTAAAGCTGTATTTTTTCATAGATTGGCTCATTTTTTTTCAGTAGCTAAATTTAATTTAATTGCGAGAATTATTTCGCAGTTTTCAAGATTCCTAACTGGTATTGAAATTCATCCTGGTGCAAAGATTGGTAAAAATCTATTTATAGATCATGGGATGGGAGTTGTGATAGGTGAAACATCTGAAATTGGTGATAATGTAACTATGTATCATATGGTAACTTTAGGAGGTATATCTCCAAGCATAAATTCTAATAATCAAAGAAATATAAAAAGACATCCTACCTTAATGGATAATGTAGTCGTTGGATCTGGTGCACAAATATTAGGTCCTGTAGTAGTAGGAAAAAATTCAAAAATTGGAGCAAATGCTGTTGTAACAAAAAATGTTGAGGAGAATGCTGTAATGATAGGAATACCAGCAAAGAATGTTGGAACTGCTACAGAAGAATTTAAACCTTATGCTGTCGAAAATGATAATTCAGAAAAAAATAATGATTAATAGCAAAGATAATTTTTTACAGTCAATTGGTAATACCCCTTTAATAAAATTAAAAGCAGCTTCAGAGATTACTGGATGTAATATTTATGGAAAAGCAGAATATTTAAACCCAGGAGGATCTGTAAAAGACAGAGCGGCTTTGGCACTCATAAAAGATGCTGAAGAAAAAAAATTAATTTCAAAAGGTGGAATGATTGTTGAAGGAACAGCAGGTAATACTGGTATAGGTTTATGTCTTCTGGGAAATTCTTTAGGTTATAAAACAACAATTGTAATGAATGATAATCAAACACAAGAAAAAAAAGATACTTTAATAAATATCGGTGCAGATTTAAGGTTAGTATCACCAAAACCTTACAGTGATGATGGCAATTATGTAAAAGTTGCAGGTAGACTTGCAGAAGAATTAAAAAATTCAAATAATTATGGAGTAGTTTGGGCAAACCAATTTGACAATACTGCAAATGCTAGAGGTCATTATGAAACAACTGGACCTGAAATATGGGATCAAACAGAAGGTAAGGTAGATGGATTTGTTTGTGCATCAGGCACAGGTGGAACAATTGGAGGGATAAGTGGTTATTTGAAAGAAAAAAACAAAGATATTAAAATATATTTATCTGATCCGGCAGGTTCTGCCTTATACAATTTCATTGAAAATGGTGAGTTAAAATCTGAGGGTGGTTCAATAACTGAAGGTATTGGCTCTAGCAGAGTAACAGCAAATTTTGCCGAAGCAAAAATAGATGGTGCATTTTCAATTGATGACCATGAGTCTTTGCCTTTACTTTATAACTTAATAAAAGAAGAGGGATTAAGTTTAGGCACTAGCTGTGGTGTAAATATTGCTGGAGCAATTAGACTTGGGAAATTAATCGGTCCAGGGAAAACTATTGTAACAATTCTCTGCGACAAATCAGATAAATACAACTCTAAGATGTTTAATAAAAAATTTTTGCAAGAAAAAGGTCTCCCTACTCCTAGCTGGATCTAAAAATCACATACCAGTATTGTCATATTAAGTTTACAATTATTGATTATAATTAACTAAGTTTAAATGTAAGATTATTAAGCTTAAATGGAGGACTATAATGAAAGATTATTTAGCAACACATATATTTAAGTCTGAGGAGATGAAAAAAAAATTTCATGAAGTTGTAAGTTCAACATCCCCTGAGGATTTAAAAAAAGGAGTAACTGGAGAAAAAGCTGTATGTCATATGACAATGATGGGTGCAGGCGACTCGATGAAGGTATTTTGTAAGTGGCAAGCCGAAAGTCCACAAGCAATTATTGATCAACTTGGAGATATGAATAATTTTTTTGACACAGTCTCTGAGGAATGTTCACAAACAATGGATTTTGCAAAAATGTAAGGAGAAAACTATGAAAAAAACAATAATAATAACTTTTTTTACACTATTTACTTCTAACTTGTTAGCTGAGACAGGAAAGTTTAATGCAAGTGGAATGGGTTCATGGGAAATGAATGTTATGAATGCTGGTAATGGCAATATGAGTATAACTTATGATGGTAATGCTGGGCTTTCAGACAAAGAAGATGGAAGTATATTTGATAAATCTACTATGCATTGCATTGGAGGTCTTACTTTAACTGCAGGTAAGTTTGAAGATGAAACGGGAATGTGTACATTTTATCTAAATGATGGAGAAAAAGTATTTATAAATTATAAAGGTAAAGGAACTGGAGGCGTTGGTGGTTCTGGAGATTTCATCATTATTGGTGGAACTGGAAAATATGAAAACATTTCAGGAACAGGATTTTCAAGCAGACAAAATCTTAAAGGCAAAAGTGGAATGGCTCATTCAATGAACCAAATGAGTGGAGAATATACTTATTAATAAATAATTATTTTAGAAAGGAATATATTATGGACGTAAAAGAGCAAACGAGGAAAGCATACGAGCTTTTCGGTAAAGGTGATATGGAAACTTTTTTTAATGATATGATCGATGATAATATTGTATGGACATTTCCAGGTAAGGAAGGTGTTCATCCATTGTCAGGGGTTCATAAGGGTAAACAAGCTATGATGGGTGCGATGTCAAAAATTCCAGCTACATGGCCAAACTTTCATTTAAAAATTTTAGACATGATCAGCGAAGGTAATAAAGTATTTGTTAGAGTACATGCAACAGCTGACAACTTGGACACTTTGTTTGGTCATTATTTTGAAGTCAGCGATGAAGGAAAAACTAAAGTTATGATGACCTTTGATGATACGCTTAGCATGTTCAATGCAATGAAGAAATAAACAATAATATGTCAATTTTAGAAAAACTTAATAAAGCAATTGTGGAAAAAGATGGTGCAACAGCAGCTGAGATTATCCATGATGATTATAAGAGGTATTCTCATCTACAGGGGGCATATACTGAAAGTGGAAAAACAAGCATGATTGAAGCAATTAACAAAGGTTTCATGAAAGTTGATAAATATAGAATTTTATATGAAAACGATGAAATAGGTTTTGATCATTCTATTGTTACTTATGCCGAAGATGGAAATAAAGAGGCTTTAATGTGTTGTTGGAAATTTAAAGATGGTAAAATCATTGAACTCGAAACAGGCGCAACCAAAATTCCAAAATAATTATAAACTAACCTAAGGGGTTGATATGAATAGTATTGAAGTTAAAACTTTTGATAAAGCAGATGAAGTAGTTGATAAATTTAATAATGCTAAAATTGAAGCAGTAAATGTAGGTGGCCAAAGAGTAGTAAGATTACATTTAAAACCAGGATGGAAATGGTCTACAGATGTAAAACCACACATTGGAACTGAGAGTTGTCAAGCGAACCATATTGGAGTAATCACAAAGGGCTCTGTTTGCGCAAAACACGATGATGGAACAGAGGTAGTATACAAAGCAGGGGACTCTTATTCTGTAACCCCAGGGCATGATGCTTGGGTAGTTGGCGATGTACCAGTTGAGGCATATGAATTTGCTGGTGTGTGGGGAGAGTAAAATGGTAAAAATGGTTGGAAATTTTGAGGTAAAAGACTGGACTCACTGGAAAAAAATGTTTGATGAACACTCTGGTCCAAGAGAAGCGGCAGGCATCAAAATCATTTACGTTGGTCATGAATTAGAAAATCCAAATAAGGTACATATTGTAATGGAAACACCAGCAGCAGACACTATGCAAAAATTTATGCAGAATACAGAGAATGCGAGAGTAATTGAAAAATCTGGCCATAAACAAGAGACTACAGTAATGAACATTTGCTCAGATTAAATTAACAAAAAAAGGAGGCTATAAATGGAAAAGGAAATGTTAGTACATCTTAAAATAAAAGAAGGTAAATTAGAAACTTTCATGGGATGGATGCAATCAGATGAAGGTATGGGTGTTAGAAAAAGTGTTGCATATCCAGAAAAAACTGTTGGAGCTATGATACCAGACAAAAGTGGTATTTTATTTAAAGTTTCTGTTCATAATGAAGAAGGAATGAAAGATTTTGTAACTGGAAAAAATCCTACAGCAAAAGCTATCTATGCGGAATGTGTAGAGAATGCTCAGTTGTATGATTTATCTAAAGTGGATCTTTAAAAAAAAAAATATTGAAATTGTTAATTCATTATATTGAAATTTCAGATAATGACTGGGTACGTAATTTTTAATATTAAAATTACAAACCCTGAAAATTACAAAGAATATATTGAAAAAGTAAAACCAATTGCAGAGAAATTCGGAGCAGAATATATTGTAAGAGGTGGAGATTTTGAATTAATAGAGGGAAATTGGGAACACCCAAGAACTATCGTAATCAAATTTCCTAGTTATGAAAAAGCTCAAGAGTGGTATAAATCTGAAGAATACAAACCAATAAAAAAAATCCGTTTAGACAACGCTTTATCAAATGGAATAATAATTAAAGGAGAATAAATGGCAAAATTTTATTTAATAGGTAAAATAAGTGGAGAGTTAATGAAGAGAATGCAGAATGAACCAACTGCAGACAGATTCGCTTCTACAAAAAAGGCAACAGAGGCCGCTGGTTTAAAACTTATTTCTTACGAGTGGGTAAGAGGTAGATTTGATGTAATTTCTTGCGTGGAAGGAGAATATGAACAAGCTGTTGCCTTAAAAATAGCTTTTAAAAATTCTGGCCTAATGGAAGATTTAATGGTTCATGAGGTAATTGATTATAACAAAGCATTTACGAATGCAGCTAATGCAGCTAATAGTGTTGTTAAACCAGGAAAATAAAAAATAAAGGAGAATAAAAATGTCAATTTTAGCTAAATATAATAAAGCCATGGAGGATAAAGATGAGGCAGCATTAAGAGATATAATTCACGACGATTATACTTTTACGATGCATAAATCAGGTACTGTTTTAAAAAAAGACGATGTAGTAAAATGGGCAATGAGTGGAGATATCAATAGAGATAAAGTTAGAGTTATTTATGAAAATGATGAAATTGGTGTTGAACACGCATTTGTAACATTTAATGATGGAAACAAAGAAGCAGTAATGGCTGTTTTTAAATTTAAGGATGGCAAAGTGTTTGCACTTGAAACTGGTGCAACCCCGATGAACAAATAAAATATTTAAAAATTAGAATTTAAACTTTGTTTTCAAAAAAATACTCAAACCTATTATTCATTGTTTTAATGGGATGTGGGATGAGTTTCATGATGACTCTCCTAATAACCTATATTAACACTGGATTTGACAAAGATTATTTTAAAAGATTTATAACTGCATGGTCTGTGAGTTTTCCTGTTGCAATGATAGCAACCTCAATTGTTGCTCCTATAGTAAAAAAAATTGTAGATAAAATCACAAAATAATAGGTTAATATAAGTAATGAAAAAAGTTGATTTTTATTTTTCAATTGGAAGTACTTATACCTATCTAACAGTTGCTAGAGTATTAGATGTTGAAAAGAAATTAAATGTAAAATTTAATTGGGTACCATTTAGTGTGAGAGCAATAATGAAGGAAATGAACAACATACCTTTTCCAAAAGACAAACAAAATAAAGTTGATTATATGTGGAGAGATATAGAGAGAAGAGCAAAAAGTTATGGTTTTTTTGCAAAAACTCCTGTGCCTTATCCATTAAGTGAATTTGATTTAGCAAATAAACTTGCAATATTAGGATTAAATGAAGGCTGGGGAATAGATTATGTAAGATTGACTTACAAGAGGTGGTTCCAGGACGGAAAAGAACCAGCTACAGAGCCAAATATTTCTGAGATATGTAATGAGCTTAGTCTGGATAAAGAAAAAATTGTAAATAATGCAAATTCCCAAGAGATTGAAAATCAATATTTAGGAAACACTGAAAGTGCAAGATCACATAAAATATTTGGAAGTCCTTCTTTTGTTGTGGGTAATGAAATATTTTGGGGAGATGATAGAATGGAAGATGCAATAAATTGGTCAAAAAATAATGAGTAATTTAAATGCATATGTATATTTAATTGTTGCTGTAATTTTAGGAACAGCGTCCAATGCTTTTGCAAAAAGCGCTCAAGGTTTTACTCTATTAATTCCAAGTATTTTAACTGCAATTACAATTGTTGGCTGTATGTTTACACTTTCACTTGTAATGAAATCAATTTCTGTTGGAGTTACTTACGCATCATTTGCAGGATTGTGTATTATAGCAACAAGTGTAGTAGGAGTTTTAAAATTTAATCAAATTCCTAATTTTACAACCATCCTTGGTTTACTTTTAATAATTACAGGTGTTTTAATTGTAAATCTCTTAGGTAATACTAAATAGTTATCATGAAGAATTGGGTTGATTTAGAAATTCAATTTCCTCTGCTGTAGATCTTCTTCCTAACATTTTATTTCTGTGAGGATATCTATGAAATCTTTTAATTACCGCTGTATGATCTTTCCAAAATTTTTTTATTTCTAAAAAATTTGGATGATTTGATAGATAATTTGTTAATAACTTATACGCTCTATCGTGATCAATAATTTCTTCACTATGAATATATGGAAGTAACATAAAAAATCTTTGATATTCGTCCATTTGATCAAGATATCCATTATAAACAGCATCATTTACAATCAATCTTGCTTTAAAATCGTATTCAAAAGACTTTTTATCATTTCTATAAAGGTTTCTCGAAAACTGATCCAATAAAATAATTAACGCTAAACAAGTTAAAGGCTCATCTTGCCAGTCATCATATTCATTCGAAATTGCCTTCTTGTAATCTTCTTCAAATTTATCTCTAATTAACTGATCAAATTTTTCATCTTTTTTAAATCTTTTTTCAACTATTAGATCATCGAACCAGAAATCTAAGATTGCTTGAGCTCTATCATTCATAAATTTCGTCTACTTTAACTTGATATGACTCAACCAATTTATTTGTTTCATTTGCCATTCCAACTACTGCGATAAGTTCAGCAAGCATATCTTTTGATGCTCCTTTCTTAACTGCAGCAGAACTGTGGGATTTTATGCAATACTCACAGCTATTTGTAATTGAAACAGCAATATAAATTAATTCTTTTGTCATCTCATCTAGAGCACCTTTTTTCATTACTTGCTGCAATGAATTCCAAGTTCTCTCTAAAGTTTCTGGCTCATTAGCTAACATTTTCCAAAAATTGTTTACAGATTTTATGTTTCTTTTTTGTTTAATATCCTCAAATATTTCTTTTACTCTTCCTTTAGCTTCACTTTCCTCTATCATGTTAAATATTGCCATATTACCTCCTTGATTATGCTTAAAAAACTAACTTAATAAAATGTTAAAAAAAAGGAAATTCTCAGATTAATTTCTTAAAATTGTTATAAAGAATTGTTGAATATTTATTCATTGAGGACATTTTCATTTTGGCATCAATATCAAATTTCTCAAGTGCACCTTTTCCTAACTGGCTTTCAAGAGCAGATTTATATTCGGGCACACACCCCCAATCACTTACTGTAGTATCTTTGATTTCAATATGAAATTGAATTCCGTATGCGTGTTCATGAAATTTAAAAATTTGATATTTTGTTTCAGGTGATGAAGCTATTAGAGTAACAGATTGTATATTTTCTAAATCTTGAACTTCATAGGAATGCCACTGTAGTGATTTAATTTTATTGGGAAAATTACTAAATAACTGATCTTTTTTTTTATTTTCTAAAAAATCAATATCTAACACACCAATTTCAGGTTTTGAAGATTTTACAACTTTCCCTCCAATGACTTCACCAAGAAGTTGACAACCTAAACAAAAGCCTAAGTATGGTTTTTTTAAATCAATAACAAATTCTTTAATTTTTTTTTTTTCTTCAATAAGCCAAGGGTACTCATTTTCCATCCACGTATCCATGGGACCACCCATACAAAACATTGCATCAAACTTATCAAGATCTTCTGGAATTTTATCACCTTCATCTAATTCTATTGTAGTTAAATTTATTCCATCGCTAATCATAAGATCTTTAATATATCCTGGGTCTTCTATTTTGATATGTTGAAGAACAATTATATTTTTCATGTTGCTGGATTAAGCAATTTTAAAATTTTTTTATGATTTAATTTATTACTTGATGCCAAAATATTTCCAGCAAGTTTGCCATTTTCATTTTTCCATGTAGTAAGTATTCCTCCTGCAGCATTTATAATAGGTATTATTGCGTGAACGTCCCAGATTTTATTTGCACATTGAACTACAACATCTAATCTTCCTTCTGCTAATTGTGCGTAAGTTAGTGCATCAAAACATGGAAAATTAACTATCTTAATAAACTTTAGAATTTTTTTTTGTTTATTAAAAGATAAGTAACCATGGAATGCTGCTGCAATCTTTGCATTTTTTAATGACACTTTTGAATTAACATTTAATTTAAATTTTTTTCCATTTTCAAATAAATATGAATTTTTTTCATCTTTATTTAGATAATACTTTTTTAGTTTAGGAAAGTTTGCAAGTCCTACCATAGGAGTTCCTTTATAATTTAATGATATTAAATTACTCCAAGTTGGATTACCGGTTACAAAAGATCTTGTTCCATCAATTGGATCAATTACCCATGAAAAATCACTTTTTGTTTTCTTGAACCCATACTCCTCACCTATGATTTGGTGATCTGGAAATCGATCTAAAATTTTCTTTCTAATGAATCTCTCAAAAGCTTTGTCTGAAGTTGTTACCGGATCATAGCCTTTTCCTTTTAATTTATTACTTATCTTAAAAGGTTTGTCTAATTTCGAATAATAGTATTTTGTAAGTTGTTTTGCTAAAAGATTAAGAAAATTAAAGTAAATTTTATAATTAAAGTTTTTATTCATCGCATCACGTATTAATAAAATATTTATATAAATACAAACGAATTTATCTTGAAAAAAAAAGGTTTTTGAAGGAAAGTTTAAAAAGTTATGAAATTCGAAGTAAGTTCAAACAAAATATTTTCATTCATAGGATCAAATAAAGAGGAAATTCACCCTTTCTGGTTAAGAGAACGTGTCAGTGAGAAAGAGCATCTAGATGAGAGTACTCAGCAACGATTGTTTGATCCGTCTTCAATGAAGCAATCTGTTGAAATTGTAAATGCAGAAATAAATGGAGAGTTTTTAAAAGTAAAATTTAATGATGGCGTAGACTCAAAATTTGAAATCAAAAAATTGTCAGATGAACTTAGTTTAAATTCAAACCAAATAATAGATATTGAAAAAGTAAAATGGAAATCTGATTTCAAAAATATAAAAAGTTTCAAATTTTCAGATAAATTTGCTGATAGTAATGAAATGTTAAATTTACTGATAAATTTTTATAAATATGGCTTTGTTGTTATTCAAGATGTACCAACTAACGACAATTTTCTTGTGAAATTTGGAAATATGATAGGTAGCGTTAAAAGAACTAATTTTGGCGAACATTTTAACGTAAAATCAAAACCTAATCCAAATGACTTAGCGTATACAGCGTTAAATTTATCTCCTCACACAGATAATCCCTACAGAAATCCTTTTCCTCCATGCATACAAATTCTTCATTGTATTGAAAATGACGTTAAAGGAGGTTATTCAACTTTAGTTGATGGATTTACAGTTACAGAAGATTTTAAAAAGTTAAATCAAGATTATTATAATATTTTAACAAGCACTAAAGTCAGATTTAAATTTTCGGACAAAGACACAATTTTAGAAAGTTGGGCTGAATTAATACATTTAGATGAAAAAGGGAATTTTCAAAATGTTAGATTTAGTCCAAGATTAGATTATGTGCCTCAAATGAAAAGAGAGAAACTTGAAATTTATTATAATGCAAGAAAATGTTTATCTGATTTATATAATTCTGAAGATTATAGAATAGAATTTAAATTAATGCCTGGAGATTTAATGATGATGGATAATCACAGATTACTTCATGGAAGAACATCTTTTGATCCAAATGAGGGTAATAGGTTTTTACAAGGGTGTTATTTGGACTTTGATAGTACAGAAGGTAAATTGTTACATTTAAAAAGGAAATTTAATCTTTAAATAATTCCTCTATTTTATTCTCAGCCTGCTTAATTGATTTTTCATAATCCAATGCCATTTGATCAGCAGCAATGATTTTAATATTTTTAATACCAAAAAAATTCAACATATGAATTAACCAAGGTGTTAAATAATCTTCATCGCCTTGTATTTTGGTTCCACCGGAGGTGATTACTAGATATACTTGTTTATCCTCAAGTAAACCAATTCTATCACCGTCTTCGGAATATTTAAAAGTAAGTTTTACTCTTGCCGCAAGATCAGCCCAAGCTTTTAACGTTGCGGGTGGACCAAAATTATATATTGGTACAGATATAATTATTATATCGCTTTCTTTTAATTCAATAACTAATTTATCAGAAAGTTCGAACATTTTTTTATGTTCTTCTGTTTGTTGTTCAACTGGAATTTTCATGCCCGACTCTGTTAAGCCTGAAATAAAAAGCATCTCATCATCTAAATCTCTATAAATTAATTGATCATCGTTTTTTTTAATTTTTTTAAGTAATTTTTGAGCCAATTTTCTTGATGTTGACCCCTCTTTTCTAGCGCTACAATCAATCTGATAAATTTTTCTCATTAATTATCCAAAATTTCCAAGTACAGGGATATACTCTAAAAGATAAAAACCTAATGCCTGTAATTGGTTGGTTATCATCAATATTCCTGTAATAAGCAAAAGTCCACCACCAATTTTGGAAATAAGTTGCATCTTATTTTTTAAGTTTTTTGAAAAAATCATAAATCTTTGAATAAGATATCCAGATAAAACGAAAGGTATTGCTAAGCCAAGTGAATAAAAAAATAATAATAACACTCCTTTGTTGATACTATCTTCAACTGCAGCTAAAGCTAAGATAGAGCCAAGTATTGGACCTATACATGGTGTCCATCCAAAACCAAAAGCCATACCAATTAAAATAGATCCAAAATTACTTGGCGTAATATTTGAATGCACTCTTTTTTCATAATTTAAAAATTTAATATTTATTAATCCAATTATCTGAAGAGAGAAAATTATAATAAATATTCCTGCAATAATTCTTAATTCATAAGAGTAGTCTAAAACTAATGATCCCAGAAATGTAGCAGTTGCTCCAAAACTGATAAATACAATTGAAAAACCTAATGAAAATAGAATTATTGGAAAAATATTTGTTTTCTTACTTTCCAAAAGTTCATTTAAGGAGCTACCAGAAATATAGGATACATAACCTGGTATCAAAGGTAATACACATGGCGATAAAAAACTGATTAAACCTGCGCTTAATGCAATAAAAAGTTCTAGCATTATCCAGTATTTTTCATTGCTGCAGAAATACCAGCTATCGAAGTTAATAATGCATCATTCAAATTCCTTTTATTCTCTTTACCTTTGGTTGTTTTCAGCTTTGATATAACAATTGGCTGAATAACATTTAGTACTTCTGTATAAATATTTCTTGCAACGATAACATTTCTAAATTGCTTTCTGGCGTTAGCTATTTCTTTAGGGGTAATTTTTTTATTTAATTTTTTGATTATTTCAAATTGATATCTCAATTTTTTTCCAATCCTTATAAGTTTATGATCTGCTAAATATTTTTCATAAACTTTTGATATTTCTGGATCAACTTTTGAAATGACCATATCTAGGATATCTAACATTGAATTAAAAAATGGCCAATTTCTCTCCATGTCCAGAAGAGTACTTTTAAATTTTTTAATTGAAGAATATCTTAATGCCTCTGCGCTACCTAACCACGCTGGTAACATTAGTCTTATTTGAGTCCACGCAAACACCCAAGGTATTGCTCTTAAACTTTTTATATTATCAACATTTTTTCTCTTAGAAGGTCTTGATCCTATTAAGAGCTTACCTAATGAGACATGAGGGGTAACTGTTTTAAAATACCTTATAAAATCTGAACTTTGGTTAATATTTTTTCTATATGAACTTTTTGATATATCTGACATTTTTTCAATCAACTCTCTCCAATTCTTTTTTGGGTTAGGTGGAGGATTGAGTGTTGCCTCCGTAACCGCACCTATGTAACTACATAAATTATATTTTGCTAAAGGTTCATAGCCATATTTTTGCTGTATAACTTCTCCTTGATCAGTAATTCTAATTTTACCATTTACTGAAAATGGAGGTTGAGACCTAAGTGTAGCTTGAATTGGACCTCCTCCTCGACCAGCTGAACCTCCTCTGCCATGAAAAAATGTTACATCTATTTTGTATTTATTTGCAAGTTTGACTATATCCTCTTGCGCTTTATATTGATGCCAATTAGCACATATCTTACCTGCATCTTTACTAGAATCTGAGTAGCCTATCATCACTTCTTGTTTGCTGTTTATTAGTTTTCTATACCATTTTTCTTTAAACAGTGATTGCATGATAGTTTTAGAGTTAATCAGATCTTCTAATGTTTCAAATAGTGGGACAACTCTTAACTTATTTTTGATTTTAGCTTCTTTTTGTAAAAATGATACTGTTATAATATCAGAAATAGACGAGGTCATTGAAATTACATAAGCACCTAAACATTCGTCTGGTTGTTTAGAAATGGTTTTAAAAGTTGACCATACTTCATTATTTTCTTTATTCTTAAATTTAAAATTACTAAATAAATTTCTCTTTTTTTTAATTTGATTTGCTAAAAAATTTATTTTTTTCTTTTCACTCCATTTATAGTAATTCTGTTTAAGTTTTCTTTTAATATATTCAGCAATCAATTTAGAATGTCTGGATGATTCTTGTCTTATATCTAATCTTGCAAGATTTATACCAAAACATTTGGCTCTTCTCATTAAATCCAATAATTCACCACTTGCCAAATTTTCATTTTGGTTTTCTTCCAAAGATTGTCTCACTACTCTTAAAGGCTTTAAAATTTCTTCTCGTGATTTTAGCAACATATTTTCATCCAATGGTTTATTATTCACTAAATATTGTTCTATAGATCTGTGAGTAATTCTTATTTTGTCTCTGAGCGGGCGTAAATAAACTCTGTAGGGTTCAAATGTTTCACCTGTAGTTTGTTTTATTTTTTTTGAACATTTTCCCATTGAATAAGATCTAATTAATTTTGTTAAAGATTTTTCATACAATTTTGCTGCTTCCCATCTTGATAGTAAAATTACTTCTTTGGTGACATCTGCTGTTACATTGGGATTACCATCTCTATCTCCGCCCATCCAAGATCCAAATTCAATTGGATTAAAATTTTTTGGAAGACCTTTTCCCATATTTTTTACAAAAATATCATTTAACCTTCTATAAACCTTAGGTATAGTTTCCCATAAACTATCTTCAATAATAGCTAATCCCCATCTTGCTTCATCAAAGGGAGAAGGCTTTGTTCTTTTCAAGTCATCCGTATTCCATATAATTGTAATTTCATCATATAATTTCCTATCTATAATTTTTTGTTTTGATGGAAAACTTTTCATTAATTCCCTCTGTTCTAGAAGCTCAGTAATATTATGATATTTTTGTATGAGTGTTCGTCTTTTTACTTCTGTAGGATGTGCTGTTAATACAATACCAATATTTAAATTTTTTGCAGTATTGTAGATTTTATTTGATGAAATTTTTCTATCCTTAAAAAGTTCTTCAAAAATTTCCTCTATAAAAATATTTTTGTTTGCTTTTGCTTTATTATTTTCGAATTCATCTAAAGTTCTTGATGCATCAATAGATTCTGCAAGATTTATGAAATTCATAAAATGAGAGAATGCCCTTGTAAGTTTATATGTATTACTTGGACTGATTTGACTCAATGATTTTGAAATTTTTTTGTACGAGTCTTTTTGTATAATGTTAGCTCTATTTGCTTTTGAAAGTTTTCTTATTTTTTCAACAAGATTAAAAAAAGGCAGACCTTCTTGTTTTTTAATAACATTTCCTAGTATGTTTCCAAGAAGCCTTACATCATCTCTAAGGGATTTAGTTGGAATCCTCTCATAATATAAATCTCTTTTGATCATAAAAATTACTACTTTCGTACTATATTAGTACAACTTTGGAGTTTTGTTCTCCCAAATTATCAACTGATAATCTCATTTTATCGCCAGCTTTAAGAAATTTTTGTGGCTTCATTCCCATGCCCACTCCAGGAGGAGTTCCAGTAGTTATAATATCCCCGGGCTGTAAGGACATATATTTACTTAAATAAGATACGATTGTATTCACATTAAAAATCATGGTGTTTGTATTTCCAGTTTGCATCCTTTGCCCATTCAAATCCAATGACATATTTAAATTATTCACATCCTTAATTTCATCTTTTGTAACCAAATATGGACCGATTGGGCCATAAGTATCATGTGATTTTCCTTTTACCCATTGACCCATTTTTTCAATTTGCCATTCTCTTTCACTGACATCATTTACCAAACAATATCCTAAAACATGGTCTTGAGATTGATTTTCAGAAATGTGTTTAGTATGTTTTCCAATTACAATTCCTAATTCAACTTCCCAGTCAAGTTTTTTTGAATCTTTGGTAATTTCTATGTCATCATTTGGACCATTTATACAACTAGTCGCTTTCATAAATACTATTGGCTCAGTAGGAGGTTTCGCTCCAGTTTCAGCAGCATGATCAGAAAAATTTAATCCTATTGCAACAAATTTACCTGGGTTTGTAATACATGAGCCAATTCGCTCTTTTGGAGATAGCTCTGGTAGCGAAGAAAAGTCTGCACTTTGTAATTTTGAAATAGTATCAAAATTTAAATGATCAGGTTTTAAATCTTGAATATAAGAACTTATATCTCTAATCTTGCCATCGTTGTCTATTGCAGCTGGTTTTTCATTTCCTTTTTTTCCAATCCTTAATAGTTTCATTCTATCTCCATTAATAAAATTAAAAATAGTTTTTAATTTCTTTATACAGGTAACTATGGTCTAAATTATTATAACCTTTTTTCGATAATTCTTTATACATATTTCTTACAATCTTTGAAAGTGGTAGATTTAAGCTATTCATTTTTGCTGTAATTAATATATTTTCCATATCTTTCAATTGTGAAGATACTTTGCCTCTAGGTTTAAAATCATTTTTTATCATTCTTAATCCATGTGTTTGTAATATTTTACTATCAGCCCATCCTCCCTCTAAGGCCTTTAATACATTTTGTAAATTTAAACCTAATTTCTTACATAATATAATTGCCTCTGATACTGCGCCAATAGTAATTCCAACAATAATTTGGTTTGCTAATTTTGTAGCCTGACCGGACGATGCTTTTCCTACATAATTTGGAGTCCCCAAAAGCTTCAAAATTTTTAAATTTTTCTGGTATATATTTTTATCTCCCCCAACCATAATAGCTAGGTTAGCATCTTCAGCTCCTTTAGTACCTCCAGAAACAGGAGCATCTAAAAAATTAACCTCTAATTTTTTTAATTTTTTAAAGTTGTTTAAAGCTGTATTTGGTTTTGTTGAGCTCATGTCTATTACTGTTGTTTTTTTATTAATATTTTGTAGAAATTTTTTACTACTGATTATTTGATTTACTGCTTTGTCATCGGTTAACATTGTTATTATAATATCTTTGTCCTTAACTAATTGATCAATACTTAAAGATACAATTGCTCCATATTTCCTCAGTTTTTCAGCTTTTTTGATTGTTCTATTGAAAATACTTATCTTATTTTTAGATTTTAGTAAGTTTTTGATCATTGGAACGCCCATTAATCCTGTTCCAATGAAGCCAATTTTCATTTAATAAGTTGCTCTCCCCCCGCTTAAGTCAAATACAGCTGCTGTTGAAAAAGAATTTTCCTCGCTAGAGAGCCACGCTACTAATGATGCTAATTCTTCAACTTTTGCAAATTTATTTCTTGGAATTTTTGATAACATATAATCAATGTGTTCTTTGGTCATTTGATCAAAAATTCTAGTCTTTGCAGCTGCAGGTGTAACACAATTAACAGCTATATTTTTTTGGGCTAATTCTTTTCCTAAAGATTTTGTAAGTCCAATCACACCAGCTTTTGATGTACTATAAGCTCCAGCATTAGGATTTCCTTCTTTTCCAGCAATTGATGAAATATTAACAATTCTCCCATAGTTTTGTTTAATCATGTAAGGCACAACCGCTTTGCAGCAGAAAAAAACTGCATTCAGATTTAAATTTATAACCTTTTCCCACTCATCTGTTGGATAATCAGCTATAGTTGCATTCATACCTGTAATGCCAGCATTGTTTATAAAAATATCTATTTTACCATGAGAACTCTCAATTTGTTTTAATGTTTTTTGAATCTCATTAAAATTATTCACATCTACCTTTTGATAAGAACAATTATTATTATTCAATTTTTTTAAGGCATCTTTAGCTTCTTTTTCATCAATGTCCCAAATTATAACCTTAGCACCTGAGGCTAAAAATTTTTCAGTAATAGCAAAACCAAAACCTTGGGCACCACCAGTTACTATTGCAACTTTATTTTTTAAATCAAAATGATTCATCTTTTTTTCTTTTTAATTAACGGAAAACTTAAAGCAATTAAAGATAAAATAAAAAATGTTAATGCAATTGGTCTTTGAAAAAACATAAACCATTTTCCCTCGAAGATGACTAATGATTGTCTTAAAGTTCCTTCGACAAGTTCTCCAAGAATTAATCCAATTATTACAGGGACTACTGAAAAACCATATCTTCTCATAAAAAATCCAATAACTCCAAAAAGTAACATTATCCAAACATCTGTTAAAGACTGACTTAAAGAATAGGTGCCACAAACAGAAATTGCAAAAATCATTGGCCATAACAGTTTATTTGGAACCAAAGTAATTCTAGCAAATAATTTAGCTCCAAAGAAACCAAATATAAAAAAAAGTATGTTAGCAATTAGCATTGATCCAAATATTCCATAGAGGAATTCTGGCTGTTCTCTAAAAAGATCTGGACCTGGTCTAACACCATGAATAATTAATCCAGTTAATATTACTGCTGTTGTAGCGCTACCTGGAATTCCTAATGCAAGTGTAGGCACCATAGCACCTCCAGTTGCAGCATTATTAGCAGCTTCCGCTCCTGCTATTCCTTCTATAGCTCCTTTTCCAAAATCCTCTGGTTTTTTCGACCATCTTTTTGCCTCTGAATATCCTATTAAAGATGCAACTGTTCCACCCTCAGCAGGTAAAACACCTATAAACGAACCTATTCCACTCGACCTTAGAATGGTCTTCCATGTTTTTTTATAATCATCTTTTGTGGGAAGTTTTACAGCTTTTAATGCAACTCTGTTAAATACCTGATTTAAAAGCGTAGATTGAGTTAACATCTCACTGATTGCAAATAAACCAACAACAACAGGAATAAAACCAATTCCCTCGGTTAATTCATTTATTCCAAATGTAAATCGGTCAATCGATGTCATAAAATCTTTGCCTACTGTTGAAATTAAAATTCCAAAAGCTCCAGCAATTAAATTTTTAATTGGACTGCCTTCACCGATAGAAGCAAGCATTGTTAAACCAAATATTGCTAACGCAAAATATTCTGGTTGGCCAAATTCATAAGCTAATTGTGCCAAAAGTGGCGCAAAAAATATAAGAACCAAAACACTAATTAAACCACCAACAACGCTTGAAACAGTTGCCATCCCTAATGCTCTTCCAGCTTCTCCTTTTTGTGCTAATGGATAACCATCTAAGCATGTAGCTGCTGCTGCAGGAGTTCCTGGTGTGTTAATTAAAATTGCAGTAATTGCGCCACCATAAGTTCCAGCACAATAAATAGCTGTCAATAAAACTATTGCTGATATTGGGTCTAGTGTCATTGTAAAAGGTAAAATTAATGCTCCACCAGTTGTTGGTCCTAAGCCAGGTAAAACACCTAGAACTAATCCAAATAAAGTACCAAGAAATAAAACTATTAAAAGTTTAGAACTAAATAAAGGTGCAAGAATAAAAGATAAATTTTCCATCTAGCTATAATATAAATCTGTAATTATTCCTGAAGGAAATCGTAATCCTAAAATGGTTTCAAAAAAAATAAATACCAACATAGGAAATAAAATACTTACAAATAAAATAAATATTAACCTCTTCTCTCCCCAAGAATAAGAGACAATTGATGAAAGTAATGAAATTCCTAAAAAAAAGTCAACAAATTTAGAAACAAATAAAAATAAAAGAAAACATCCTAGTGTAATATAGAATTCTATAGGAAGTTTCTTTTCTTTTTTCCAAGGATTTTTAATTGATAGAAAAAAAATTATTAAAGTTAAAGATATTATTAATATTAGTAATGCTTTTGGAAAGGTTGCAGGTTGTATACCACGATTTAAAATGGGCGGAACAATATCAAATGTAAAAGTAATATATAAAAGTATTATGGATATTAGAATAATGATAAATGGAACAATAGTTGAGTCTCTAAAAAAAAAGGGCAAGCTAATGCTTACCCTTTTTTTGTTACGTACATTACTCATTTGTAAATGTACTAATTACTTTAGTTCATATAACCCAAAGCTTTTAATTGAGCAGTCATTTCAGCAAGCATCTCTTCCATTTGCTTGCCCCACTCATCTGCGCCTACAACACTAGTGTCATCTAATCCAATTTCAGTTAAGAAATTTTTATAGTAGTTGTGGCTCATAGCTTTTAGCATTCCAGCTTCTAATTGTTTTACTCTATCTGCTGGAGCACCTTTTTTAGTCACAAAACCTCTAACAGTCGATAAAGAAACGGGAATACCAAGTTCTTTTGCTGTTGGAGAGTCACCAATTTTAGCCATTCTATTATTTGCAAGAACTACTGATACACAAAGTTTACCCTCATTAATTTCAGTCAAAGCTTCTCCTAGGTTTAAAACACCTACATCTATATCTCCTTTAATGAGGTTTGTTTTAATTGGAGCCACACCTTTATAAGCAACAATAGTAGGATCCTTTAATCCACCTTTTTTTGTAAACGCTATTGCACTTACATCATCAATACCACCTGTGTGCGTAGTACCATATTTCAAAGATTTTGATTTTTGTGTGCTGATAAATTTTTTAGCATCTTTAATATCGTTATTGCAGCTAACAACAAATAATTGAGGATCGTCAGTTCCTCTCGCCAGAGGCTGCATGTCACTTAATTTAACTTTCGTTTTTCCTAAAGCCATTGATACTGCATGCCCTGTAGTCCAAGTTAAAGTGTGATTTCCATCTGCGGGTAATGACATCATGTAATCCATAGATGCTGCTCCACCACCACCTTTTTTGTTTACCAACTGCATATCTTGTTTGAGAACTCTTCTTGCTCTTAATAACATCATTCTAGTAGTTACATCCGTTCCACCGCCAAAACCAGCATGTGTAATTGCTTGAATTGGATGACCATCAGCCTTTGCAGATGTTATCATTAATGGAAGAGCAACAATAAAAAATTCTGTTACTACAAAAGCTGCAGCTAAGAATAATTTAAAACTTTTTTTCATTATTTCCCTCTTAAGTTAATTTATATTTAAATATTTAATCATAATCTGTTAGAAACAGTAAGAGAAAAGATGACAAATAAGAAAAAAAATATTGCTTTATTGCTAGGAGATCCATCAGGTATTGGACCAGAACTTATATCAAAACTTTTGACCCAAACCGAACTATCAAATGCAAATATTACTGTAATTGGTGAAAAAAATATTCTTAATTCTGGAGATATAATTTCAGGAAATAATTCAGACCTAGAAATTGTGACTGATTTTGATGAAATAAATTTTGATAAAAAAAATAAATATTTTTTAGATATCTCTAAAGGTAACAATAAAAATTATAATTTATCAGAGTGCTCCGCAGAATCTGGGGAAACAGTTTTAAATGCATTAAATTTAGCATTAGAACTTGCAAAGGAGAAAAAAATTGATGCTATTAATTTTGGTCCTTTTAACAAGACAAGTTTAAAACTAGGTGGATGTAAATTTGATGACGAATTACATCATATGGCTGATAAGTTAAACGTAAAAAGTTTTTTTTGTGAATTTAATGTAGTAGATAATTTTTGGACTGCTCGAGTGACATCTCATATACCTATAAAAGAAGTTTCAGAACATATTAAGAAAGATAAAATAATGAAGCCTATAAAACTAATTAATGAAGCTATGAAACTAAATGGTATAGAAAATCCAAGAGTTGCTGTTCAAGCTCTTAACCCTCATGCAGAGTTTGGTAATGAAGAAAAAGATGAGATAATACCAGCAATTGAGGAAGCAAAAAAAATTGGTATTAATGCTGATGGTCCTCTACCATGTGATACTTCTTTTATTACAGCATTTAAAAATAAAAATCATGATTGTATTGTTGGAATGTATCATGACGCTCTTCAATCTGGACTAAAGGCTTTTGGGTTTGATAGAGGAGTAACAGTTCAAGGTGGTCTTCCAATTCCAATAACAACACCTGCACATGGAACCGCGTTTGATATTGCCGGAAAAAATCAGGCAAAATTAGAACCAACTTTGAATTCATTTAAAATTGCATTAAGAATGGCTGAAAATAAAAATTAAAATGAGTTTAGAAAATTGGTTTTTCTCGGTGTTTTGGGAGCTGTATTAACGATTGCGAAAAAAGTGAATAAAATTACAAAAATAGTAAAAAAAAATGACAAAAATTAAAGAAATAAGAACAAAGGTTTATCAATGGAATGGTAAAACAGTCCCCCCGCAAAATAATTTTTGTACTAATGCTTCTGATATATTATTTGAAAAATCTGATGCGATGGGATCGTTTAGATTTCATGAATGGTTAGTTTGTAAAGTAGTAACCGACGAAGGTACCATAGGAATTGGAAATGCCGCTCTTGCTCCTCAATTAGTAAAAAAAACAATAGACACATATCTTGCACCTTTAATTGTTGGAGAGGATCCATTTGATGTTTCGTATATTTGGGAAAAAATGTATAGAAGAACCCATGCATGGGGAAGAAGAGGTCTTGGCATGGTTGCTATATCTGCTGTTGATATAGCTTTATGGGATATTTTAGGCAAAATAACAAATAAACCGGTCTTTAAGTTGCTGGGTGGAAGAACCAAAGAAAAAATACCAGTTTATGCATCTAAGCTTTATTCCCAACCAATCAAAGATTTACAGCAAGAGGCTGAGCATTATAAAAAACAAGGTTTTACAATGTTTAAAATGAGATTTGGCTGGGGGCCAAAAGATGGCTCAGAGGGAATGAAAAAAAACATAGAGTTAGTTGAGGCTGTAAGAGAAGTTATTGGTTATAACACGGATTTAATGTTGGAATGTTACATGGGCTGGAATTTAGATTATTCAAAAAGAATGATACCAAAGTTGGTGAAATATAATCCAAGGTGGTTAGAGGAGCCAGTAATTGCTGATGATATTAATGGATATAAAGAATTAAACAATATGAATGCCATACCGATATCTGGTGGTGAACATGAGTTTAATTTATTTGGTTTCAAGCAACTGTTAGATTTAAATGCATTAAGTTATATTCAATATGATAATAACAGAGTGGGTGGTTTTACAATTGCTCAGAAAATAAATGCTCTTGCTGAGGCATACCAAGTTCCAGTTATACCACATGCTGGTCAAATGCATAATTACCATCTAACTATGTCAAACTTCAATTGTCCGATAGCAGAATATTTTCCTGTAAATGATGTTGAAGTCGGTAATGAACTTTTTTATTATATATTTAAAGGTGATCCTTCTCCAAAAGATGGATATATTAATTTAGACGATAATACACCAGGTTTGGGTTTATCACTTACTGAAGAATATAAAAAAGACTTTAATATAATCGAATAAAAATTATGTATGAAAGATTTGGACAATTTATTGATGGTAAGTGGCAAAAGTCTCAAAATAACGAGACATACGAAGTAATAAATCCTGCAACAGAGGAAATTTTGGGACATGCATCTAAAGCTTGTCGTGAAGATGTGGAAAGGGCGCTACTTTCATCTGAGACTGGTTTCAAAAAATGGAAAAATACTACTCCTTGGGAAAGATCTAAAGTTTTAAGAAATATTGCTGATAAAATTAGAGAAAAGAAAGATGTATTAGCTAAATGGATGACTTTAGAGGTTGGAAAACCTTTAGCAGAAGGAGTTGGTGAAGCAGGAGGAGCAGCTGATATTTTTGAATGGAACTCTGAAGAAACTAAAAGAATTTATGGACAAACAGTTGAAAGTAGATTTTCTGATACAAGAGTTCATGTCTACTATCAACCTGTTGGGGTTGTTGCGGCACTAGTTCCTTGGAACTTTCCTTTAATTTTAGCCTCCAGAAAAATTTCTACTGCTTTAGCTGCGGGATGCTCTGTAATATGTAAGCCTGATGTAATAACACCAGGCACTGTAATGGAATTAGTTGATATCTGCAAAGAATGCGGTGTTCCTGATGGTGTTGTTAATTTATTGTCTGGTGATCCACCATCAATTTCTGAGCAATTGCTTGAGTCCGATATTGTAAAAAAAGTTTCAATTACAGGATCAACTAGAGTTGGAAAATTAATACTTAAGAAAGCAGCTGATAAAGTTCAAAGGGTAACTATGGAATTAAGTGGTCATTCTCCTTTTATTGTATTTGAAGATTGTAATATTGAAAAAGTTGCTGACATGGCAATTGCAGCAAAATTTAGAAATAATGGACAAGTATGTATTTCCCCAAATAGATTTTATATTCAAGAAAGTAAGAAAGATGAATTTGTTAACAAATTTATTGAAAAAACAAAAAAATTAAAAATAGGAAATGGTATGGACCAAGATGTTCAATTGGGTCCTATTACAACTTTAAAAAGATTAGGTGAAATCGAAGAGCTTGTAGAAACAACAAAAAAAGAAGGTGCTAAAGTTTTGATAGGTGGAAAACGACCATCAGGCTTCAACAAAGGGTATTTTTACGAGCCAACTGTATTTGACGATGTTGATGATAATTTTACTATAATGAAAACAGAACCATTTGGACCTTTAGTTCCTATGCTATCTTTCAAGTCTTTTGATGAAGTTGTTGAAAGAGCAAATGATAATGATTTAGGGTTGTGTAGTTATATTTATACGAACTCAATGGAAAAAGCACATAAAGCCTCTGAATTAATGGAGACTGGATGTGTAGCTGTGAACACGCCAACGGTTGCAATAGCAGAGGCGCCATTTGGAGGTATTAAACAAACTGGATATGGACGTGAGGGTGGTTCTATGGCTATTAAAGATTACTTAAATATAAAATACACTCACTTAGGTCTTAAAACCTAAAAAAGTAAAACATCCTCTTCAATTGTTCTAAATCTTTTTTTAAGATAAGTTTTTTATAAATGACAAAGATTTTTCCTTTGATATTTATTGTTTTATGGTCATCTGCTTTTATCACTACCAAACCAATAGTTGATCATAGCGAACCTTTTTCAGCATTGGCTTTTAGATTTTTTTTTGTATCTTTAGGTTTTTTAATTTTTTCAATATATAAAAACTTTAGTCTAGTAATTTCTAAATTAAATTTAATTCAATCTCTAGTAAGTGGAGTTTTGTTTCATGGAATTTATCTTGGGGGAGTTTTTTATTCAGTTTCGGTGGGAATGCCTACTGGTATAGCTGCATTAATTGTAACATTACAACCTATTCTAACAAATATATTAGCAGGTCCAATACTCAAAGAGAATGTATCCTATCATCAGTGGATTGGGATATTACTTGGATTTTTAGGTGCTGTACTAGTTTTAGGTTTTGACGTTGGAAAAAATATTCCTTTTGATGGTGTGATAGCAACTATAATTTCTCTTATATCAATTACCTCTGCAACAATTTGGCAAAAAAAAATATCAAATAATTTACCGTTAGAAACAAGTAATACCTACCAAGCTCTTGGGGGTTGTTTATTCCATATCTTAATCATAATATTTTTTACAAAATTTCAAATAAATTTTTCTTTTACTTTCATAGCTGCGATGAGTCATCAAGTTTTGTTAGTCTCATTTGGAGCTTTTACTATTCTAATGTTATTGATAAGAGAAAATTCAGCAAGTAAAACCACCTCATTTTTCTTTTTAATACCATCTGTATCTGCTTTGATGGCTTGGTTATTTTTAAACGAAAATTTATACTTTATTGATATAATTGGTTTTTTAATTGCTTCAATTGGTGTGTATATTGCTACAAGACCAGGAAAATAATTTTATGGATTTAAAATATTTTGAAAAAGTTAGAATTTTTGACGGCGGAATGGGTCAAGAACTTTTAAGAAAAGGCTTGATATCAAAAGGAACTCTATGGTCAGCAAGTGCATTAATTGAAAGAAAATTTCATAAATTAGTAATTGATGTGCATATCTCTTTCATAAATGCAGGTGCAGATATAATTGTAACAAATAATTTTTCTGCTAGGAAAATAAGATTTATTCAAAATAAAGTTTTAGATAAATTCCAATATGCTAACGAGCAAGCTGGTATTTTAGCGAATAAAGCAAGAGAGATATCTAAAAAAAAGATATTGATAGCTGGTTCCTTGCCATCCCAAAGCGATACCTATGTTGAAGATGAAAGAAGCACATCTGAAATTAAGTCTGATTTTGAGGAGCAGGCTAAAATCATAAGTCCCTATGTTGATTTTTTTTATTTAGATGTTGTCAGTAGTGGAAGAGAAATAGAAATTGCCTCAAATATTATTGAAAAACTTGGAAAAAAAGTAGTAGTTGGAGTACATTTAAAAAAAGATTGCAAATTACCCTCAGGAGAAAGTGTTCAAAATGTCATTGAAAAGTTTAAATGTAACAGTTGGATAGGTTTAGTTTTTGCTTGTGTATCGCCAGAAATAATTGAGAGAGCGTCTGATTTTTTTTCGGATCTTAAACTACCTTACGGATTTAAAGTAAATTTGTGGGGTATTGAAGAGCCAACTCCAGTTCAAACTTTTAATTCAGCAAAACACAATGAAATAGGAACTAATCCTAATATTGCTCTTGGTTCAAGAAATCTAAGCACAAGAGAGTTTTATACTTTTACAAAAAAAATGGTTGAAAAGGGGGCAAAAATTATTGGAGGTTGTTGTGAAACTTATCCAAAACATATAAAAGAAATCTCAACTCTCAAATAACTTTTTTGTCACCTGCCCGTCTTACAAAATAAATTCCAATAGTAACGGCTACAAGAGAAATAAGTACCTTAAAGGTAATTAATTCTCTTAAAAATATATAACTAAGTATGGTTCCAAATATAGGTATTAAATATGATACTTGAGACTGAAAAATTAAACCGTTATTTACCAAAATTTTAAATCTTAATAACCAAGCTATACCTGTGGATACTAAGCCAAGATATACTACCGAGATAGTAGATTGAGCAGATGGACTATAAGTCCAAGGTTGTTCAATCAAAAAAAGATAAGGGGATTAAAATAATTACTGCCCAAATAAGTATAGATCCAGTTACATTTTCATTTTTTTTTTCTTTTATTTTTAAAGTAAGAACACCACCTATTACATAACAAGTAGAACCAACCAAAATTAATATTGCAGAAATAAAATTGCTTTCATTTATTAATAAATTATCAGAAAATAAGTATACTATTCCTGCAAAGCCTATTAAAATTCCAATAGTTTTTGTGAAATTAAATTTTTCATCCTTTGTATAATAATGTCCTAAAATGGTTGAAGACAAAGGAGTTGTTGACATTAAAATGGCGGCTAAATTACTTTGAACAGATTTCACACCATAGGATATTAAATAAAAAGGAATAACCAAGTTTATAAAACCAATTATCGCAAACCAATACCAATCTTTTGAAAATGCCTCTACTTTAATTTTTTTGTAAAAACATAAAATTAAAACAGGAATAGCTCCAAAAAATACTCTTAATAAAGCAATGGTAACAGGTCCAAAAGAATATGTGGCTATCTTAATATTAAAAAAAGCAGATGCCCAAATTAAAGCAAGTAAGACTAAAAGTGTATAATCAGTTAAAGTTGCTTGTCTCATTCAGTTATATTATTTGGTAAACCATTTGTAATTTTTATCAGATCTTTATAATTAATTTTAAATACACAGTAAGGATTTCCTGCAGCAGCAAAAAGTTCATCAAATCTTTCCAGTGATAAATCGATTAAAACATTTAATTTATTTTTAAGACCGATTGGTGAGACACCTCCAATGCTAAACCCTGTTACTCGTTTTACATCATTTGCTGAGGCCATTGAAAGCTCATCTACATCTAATATAATCTTTATTTTACTTGCGGATGCTCTCTTATCTCCAGATATTAAACACAAATAATATTTGTCAGACGATTTAAAGATTAAACTTTTAATGATAGTGCCAACCTTACAACCTAAAGATGTTGCCGCCTCTAAAGCGGTACCAGCTGAGGTATCTAAAAAAATTAATGACTGATTTTCGTCGAATTTACTTAAAATACTAAAAACTCTTTGGACTAACTCATTTTTTTTTAGGTCCATATTTCAATTATAGATTGAATTTCATTTATTGATTATTTAAATGGATATGCAGTTCTTGCATAAGTGATATTTATTTAAAATGCGTCGTTTTGTAAATATTTCTGCTATCACAGTCGCAATATAGCAAAAGAATAAAAAATTACACTAAAGGATAACTAAATGAGCGCTAGCAAAATATTAAAGCTGATTAAAGATAAAGAAATAGATTATGTTGATTTAAGATTTACAGATCCAAGAGGAAAACTTCAACACGTCACTCAAGATTTAAAAACGGTCGATGAGGATATGTTGAATGATGGAATTTTTTTTGATGGATCTTCAATTGCTGGTTGGAAGGCAATTAATGAGTCTGACATGATATTAAAGCCAGATCTGTCAAAGTCTTTTGTTGATCCATTCTTTTCTCACAATACTCTTGTAATTTTTTGTGATGTAATGGATCCAATAACTAAAAAATATTACGAAAGAGATCCTAGATCAACTGCAAAAAAAGCTGAAAAGTATTTGAAGGATTCGGGTATTGGGGACACTGCTTATTTTGGTCCAGAAGCCGAATTTTTTGTTTTCGATGATGTTAGATTTAAAAATGATATGAATGACACTGGTTTTGTTATTGATAGTACAGAAGGTCCATATAACACGGGGAAGAAATACGATAATGGAAATATGGGACACAGACCTGGGGTAAAAGGTGGTTACTTTCCAGTACCTCCAGTAGATGGCGGACAAGATTTAAGGTCTGAGTGTTTAAAAGCAATGAAAGAAATGGGTGTTGAAGTTGAAAAGCACCACCATGAAGTTGCACCAAGTCAACATGAACTTGGAACCATGTTTAATACAATAGTCAATCAAGGTGATAGTATGCAAATTTATAAGTACGCTGTTCATCAAGTTGCACACTCATTTGGTAAGACGGCTACATTTATGCCAAAACCAGTTAAAGGTGACAACGGATCTGGAATGCATGTTCATCAATCTATATGGAAAAATAAAAAACCTTTATTTGCTGGTGATAAATATGCAGGTCTTTCTGACATGTGTTTATATTATATTGGTGGAATTATAAAGCATGCTAGAGCACTTAATGCATTTACAAATGCTTCAACTAACAGTTACAAAAGATTAATCCCTGGTTTTGAAGCTCCAGTGCTACTAGCTTATTCCTCAAGAAATAGATCAGCAAGTTGCAGAATTCCATTTTCTAATAGTAAAAATGGAAAAAGAGTTGAGGTGAGATTTCCAGATTCATCAGGTAACCCTTACTTGACATTTGCGGCAATGTTAATGGCTGGCTTGGATGGCATTAAAAATAAAATTAAACCAGGTCGTCCTATGGATGAAGATTTGTATGCTTTGTCCGGCGATGAATTAAAAGGTATTCCTACAGTTTGTACATCTTTAAAAGGTGCTTGCACTGCTTTAGATGGTGATAGAGCATTTTTAAAACAGGGTGGTGTTTTCACAGATGATCAAATAGATGCTTACATAGAATTAAAAATGGAAGAAGTTCAAACATTTAGAGATACACCTCATCCAATTGAGTTTCAGATGTATTACAGTTGTTAGTTTTTTGTTTGTATTATTAATTAATTAATATTGGCTTTATAATTTTGTAAAAAATTAACCGCTTTTTTTCTTTTTTCTCTTTTGGCTTCGTCAAGTGGTGTAGCTCCCCAACGGTCTCTCACATTTAGAGGATGTCCATGTGACACGAGATATTCGACAGCATCTAAACTTCCCTCTGCTGCAGCAAGATGTAATGCTGTTCTTAAATCATAATCACCAGCATGGACAGGGACTCCTTGTGCAACTAAATGGCGAATATTATCTACATTGTTTTCAGCAGCTGCAAAAAGAAGTTCAATCACCATTAACTCGTCTTCAAAGTTTGCCATTTTATCTGTTTTTCCTTTTGGGTTTTCAACTAAATGAAAAGGCTCTGTGTAATTAATTTTTAACTCATTAAATAAATCTACAATTTTTTGATGCTTATTATTTCTTGCATCTGATATAGGATAACCTCCCCACCTATCAGGTATTGGTTTTACACCTTGGTTCAGTAAAAATTTTACTACTTCTAATTGACCTTCAGCAGATGCAAGATGAAGTGGAGTTCTAATATCATAATCTCCCTGTTGTAGATCTCTTTGTTGGCTAACTAAACTTTCTAAAGTTCTTATATTTCCATTACTTGCTGCCCAAATAGCCTCTCCACAACTATTTGCTAACCATCTTGCTATTGGCAATTTTGGATCTTCTCTACTTGTGTCTGTCATGGTGCCATCAAATGTATGAACAAGATACTTTGAAGTAAGTTTTTTTGCCATTTCCAAGCCTCTAACGCTATTACCTTGTTCGTCTAATCTTGGAGAAAATATGCAAATACCCATTAATTGTGGAACAACTAATAATACACCACCACCTACTCCGCTTTTTGCTGGTAAGCCAACTTCCTGAAAAAAAACTCCACTAGCATTATACATCCCGCTAGTTTGTAAAACTGGCAGACAGTTCCTAACAGTTTTTTGACTTAATACACGATCTTGAGAAATCGGACAAACACCACTATTTGCAAGTGTAGCCGCAGCCATTGCAACATCTGTTGCTGTCATCTCTAGAGAACAGATACTAAAGTATAATTTTAGTGCCTCAGTTACTGCAGGCTCTATATAAAAGTCAAATTCGTCTTCATCTGGATGAATATCTTTATGAAGATCTGATTTAGTATGAGGCAAGCTACCAGTTGCCATTAACAAATAGCCCATTGCTATATTATTGTAACCTTTAAAATTTTCTTGGCGTGCCATATTTTTATTAAATCTTGGCAATTTAGAAACATTATTGTTTTTTGATGTCCAACCTATCAGTCTACCAAATTGTTGACGAATATGTCTTAATCTTTGACTATGGGAGTCGTTTGGATTTATTAGACCAGCAGTCATTATAGCACCAGCATTGACCATCGGATTAAAAGGTACTCTTGCAAATCTGCCCTCTAAATTATCTTTTGCAAAATCTCCTGTATAGTTACCTGTTACTGTTCTTGCAAGCAAAGTTAAATCATCAAATTGTCTTCCTGATGGTTC